>DGOS01000010.1:0-24493 GCA_002390155.1 Hyphomicrobiaceae bacterium UBA4460
GACGAGATCAACCGCGCCAGCCCCAAGACCCAGTCGGCCCTGCTTCAAGCCATGCAGGAGAACCATGTCACCACGGCGGGCGTCCGCCACGACGTGCCGCGGCCTTTCCATGTGCTCGCCACCCAGAACCCGCTGGAGCAGGAAGGCACCTATCCCCTGCCCGAGGCGCAGCTCGACCGCTTCTTGCTGCAAATCGACATGTCCTATCCGGATGCAGACGCCGAGCGGCGCATGTTGTTCGCCACCACTGGCGTCGAGGAGCGCGAGTTGAAGACGATCCTCTCCGCCGATGAGCTGATGCTGGCTCAACGGCTCGTGCGCCAGCTGCCCGTCGGCGATCAGGTGGTGGACGCGATCTTGCAGCTCGTCCGCTCCGCCCGTCCCGGCACCGGGGTCGACGATACGATGGACGAGATGATTGCCTGGGGTCCCGGGCCGCGCGCCAGCCAAGCGCTGATGCTGGCCGTTCGCGCCAAAGCGATGATGGAGGGCCGGCTTGCGCCGTCCGTCGATGACGTCGTTGATTTGGCCGAGCCTGTCTTGAAACACCGTATGGCGCTCACCTTCGCCGCGCGCGCCGAAGGCGTCGATATGAGCGACATGATGACAAGGCTCATTGAGCCGCTGAGGTAGCCAACCCTTGGCAAACGCGAAAGCGACATCACTTCAGCCGTTTCTGGCGGAGGAAGCCGAGGCCCATGGGTTGGCGGCGCGCATGCCTGCGCTTCTCATCGAGGCGCAACGCGTCGCGCACACAGTGACGCACGGCACCCACGGTCGACGGCGTCCGGGCCCCGGCGAAACGTTTTGGCAGTTCCGTCACTTCGACACGAATGACTCCGTCGCGGGCATCGACTGGCGGCGGTCAGCGAGCTCCGACCATCTGTTCGTACGCGAGCGGGAATGGGAAGCGGCGCACACGGTCTGGCTTTGGACCGACCTGTCGCCCTCCATGCGGTTTCAGTCGTCCTTGTCGAACACGTCCAAGGAAAGCCGCGCCGTCGTGCTTACACTTGCGCTCACCGAGCTTCTGTCGCGCGCCGGCGAGCGCGTGGGACTGTTCGGCGGCCGGCCCTTCGCAGGCCGCAACACAAGCCGGAAGGTCGCCGAAGTTCTGTTGAACGAAACGGCGGAAGGAAGCCTCCCGCCCGATGCCCGGCTCAGCCGCTTTTCCGAATGCCTCCTGTTCTCCGACTTCCTTGAGCCGGTGGACGAGACGGTGGCCAAGCTTCAAGCAATCGCCAGCCTGGGCGTGCGAGGGCATCTCGTTCAGATTCTCGATCCGGCCGAGGAGACACTGCCTTACGCTGGCCGCACCGAGTTCGCCGCGAGCGAAGGCGGTGACCGGCTGATCGCCGGACGCGCCGAGAATTTGCGCGACAGCTACCTCAAACGGATGAAACGCCACCGCATCGATCTTCAAGAAGCGGCGCGCCGCCTCGGCTGGTCATTCGTCGTGCATCACACAGACCGGCCGCCGGAAGAGGTCGTACTCGCCGTCCATAACCATCTTGCAGGGCTCGACCGCGACTACCGCTTTCGCGCGGCTGGCGGCAAGACGGGACACACTGAGGCGGGCGCCGCATGATGACGCTGGGATCCATAGGCTTCCTTCAGCCTTGGCTGCTGGTGGCGCTCGCGGCACTGCCCGCCATTTGGTGGCTGCTGCGCTTCACGCCGCCCAGTCCGAAGGTCGTGGTGTTTCCCCCCACGCGCCTCTTGAAGGACTTGAAGCCAACCGAGGAGACGCCGGCCCGCAGCCCCTGGTGGCTGACCCTGCTGCGCATGCTGCTCGCCGCACTTCTGATCCTGGCGCTGGCGCGGCCCGTGCTCAATCCCGACCGCGAAACCTTCGCCGGCGAAGGCCCGCTGCTTCTCGTGGTGGACAATGGCTGGGCGTCCGCCGCCCATTGGGGCGGACGCCGCGAGGCGATAGCTGCCGCCATCGATCGTGCCGGCCGCGACGGACGCATGGTCATCCTAGCGCCGACGGCCACGGCACAGCCGCTCGGCGAACCGCTCCCGGCCGATGAGTTGCGCGAGCGTATTGCTGGGCTAATCCCCGAGCCATACGCGCCCGACCGCATGGGCCTTGCCGAAATATTGGAGAAGGATATTAAACCTGCGAGCGGCTACAGCGTCCTCTGGCTCTCCGACGGACTCGATTACGGCAAGAGCGAAGACTTTGCAGGCCGCTTGGCCAAGCTTGCCGGCGACGGCGGCAGCCTCTCGGTGCTCAAGCCGGATGGCAGCGAAACGCCGCTCGCGCTCGGCCGTGCCTCCGGTGAAGGCGGCGTGCTGGCCGGGCGTGTGCTGAGCGGTGCCGACGGCCCGCGCACCGGCACGGTGAGCGCGCTTACCGGACGTGACGAGCCCCTCGGTGAGGCACCTTTCAAGATCAAAGAGGGCGAGCGCGAAGCCCAGGCGGAATTCGAGCTGCCGCTGGAAATCCGCAACCAAGTCGCGCGCATTCAGATCAAAGGCGAGCGCTCCGCTGGTGCGGTCCACTTGCTTGACGCCCGCTCGCAATGGCATCGCGTCGGCATTGTTTCCGGCGAATCCCGCGAGGAGGCGCAGCCGCTCCTGTCGCCGCTCTATTATGTCGAGCGCGCGCTTTCGCCCTACGCCGACGTTGTCCGCCCGAATGAGACGAACGTGGCGACCGCCGTGCACGATCTCATCGACAAGCAGCGGGTCTCCACCATTGTTCTGGCCGATATCGGCAAGCTCGTCGCCGGCACCCAAGAAGAACTCGAAGCTTGGCTCAAGGACGGCGGCGTCCTGATCCGGTTCGCAGGGCCTAGGCTCGAACAGGGTGGCGACGAACTCCTGCCCGTGGCGCTGCGCCGCGGCGGCCGGTCATTGGGCGGCTCGCTCTCATGGAGCACGCCGCAACCGCTCGCGCCGTTCGAGGACAAGAGTCCGTTCAAGGGTCTCGAGATTGCCGACGACGTGCGCGTCAACCGCCAAGTGCTCGCCGACCCGACCGTCGCCATGGACGCCGAAGTGTGGGCCGCGCTCGCCGACGGCACACCTTTGGTGACGGCGGCCAAGCACGATGAGGGCTGGATCGTTCTGTTCCATGTGACCGCCAATTCCGATTGGTCCAACCTGCCGCTCTCAGGCCTCTTCGTGGAGATGCTCCGCCGCGCCGTCGCGCTTGGTCCAAGTCAGGTGGGTGCGGCGACAGGCGACGAAGCCGCATCCGTCGAGGCAGGCACGCCCACGCCGGCCGCGACCACCGCGTTCGCGCCCATCCAAACCCTGGACGGCTTCGGTCAACTGGTCCCGCCGCCTTTGCGCGCGGCGCCCATCTCGCCGGACGCCTTCGACAAGACCACACCAAGCGCTGAGCACCCGCCCGGATATTACGGCCCGTCAAGCGCCGCCCATGCGCTGAACGTCGTGAATGCCAAGACCGCGCTGACACCCCTGACGAGTGTGGAAGGCGCAAGTACCGTTAGCGGCTACACCCTGAAGAAGCCCTTCGCACTTGAACCTTGGCTCTATATCGCCGCGCTTGCGCTGTTCGCCATTGACATTCTCGCCGTCCTTGCTCTGAGCACGGGCTTCAGGTTCCGTCGCCGTGGCGCCGTCGCAGCCGCTATTATCCTCGCATTCGCGCTCGTACCGCTTGCGTTCACCGCACCGAGCTTTGCTGCCGAAATCAAAAGTGCGGAGTCGACGGGCAACGCGGACGACGACTTCGCCCTGAGAGCCTCCCTCAAAACGCGTCTCGCCTACGTGATGACGGGCGACGCCGACATCGACCGCACCAGCCAAGAGGGCCTTGGGGGTTTGAGCAAGGTGCTTCAGGCCCGCACCGCGCTTGAACCTGGCGCTCCGATGGGTGTCGACATCGACAAGGACGAACTCTCTTTCTTCCCGGTGCTGTATTGGCCCGTGCGCGAAGACGCCGAGCCGATGTCGGATAAGACCCTGGCAAAGATCGACGCCTACATGAAACAGGGCGGCATGATCATCTTCGACACGCGCGACCAAGAGCGGGTGTCCTATGGCGGCGTGCAGGGCAAGGCGCTCAACCGGCTCATCGGCCAGCTCGACATTCCGCCGCTGGAGCCCGTGCCGGAGAACCACGTTCTCACCAAGTCGTTCTATCTGATGCATAGCTTCCCCGGCCGCTGGGACGGCGGCTCGCTTTGGGTCGAGGCCGCGCCGGCCGGCGAGGCTGAGCGCAGTGAACGCTCCCGCCGTACCGATGGCGTCAGCTCACTCGTCATCACCTCGAACGACCTCGCGTCCGCTTGGGCACTCGACGAAGCGAACCGGCCAATGTTCCCGGTCGTACCCGGCGGCGAAGTGCAGCGGGAGATGGCGTTCCGTGCCGGCGTGAACCTCGTGATGTACGCGCTCACGGGCAACTACAAAGCCGATCAGGTGCATGTCCCTGCCCTACTCGAGCGCTTGGGGCAGTAAGCCATGAGCTGGTCGATCGAGTTCATCCCCTTCGTACCCTGGCCGGTCCTGTGGGTCATCGCCGCGATTGGCGCAGGTCTACTTGCGCTGCTGTTTTGGCGCGCGCGCCGCGGGGCCATCTTGCGTCTCTTGGCGTTTGCGCTGCTGATGCTGGCCCTCGCCAATCCGCATCTCAAGCAGGAAGACCGCGAAGCGCTCAACGACATCGTCACCGTCGTCGTCGACGATAGTCAAAGCCAAGCTATTGCGGGCCGCACCGCGCGCACCGAGGAGGTGCGCGAGGCGCTGGAGGAACGGCTGAAAGAGATTCCCGATCTCGACGTGCGCTTTGTCCGGTCCAACTCGGTTTCCGCCGACAATGAGCGTGACGGCACATTGCTGTTCACGGATTTGGGTCAGGCGCTGGCCGACGTGCCGCCGGATCGCTTGGCGGGTGTCGTCATGATCACTGACGGCGAAGTGCATGACGTCCCGGGCTCTGCGTCCGCGCTCGGTTTCGATGCGCCCGTCCATACGCTGCTCACGGGCAAGCAGGGCGAGTTCGACCGGCGGCTCGAGATATTGACTGCGCCGCGCTTCGGCATTGTCGGCAGTGTCCAGCCGATTGAGGTCAAGGTCAGCGAGACGAAACCCGGCGAGACGAATATCGTCACGCTCACCGTCACCCATCAGGGGCGACCCCCGTCCAAGGAGGTCGTCCGCATCGGCGAGACGGTCGAGATCCCCGTCGAGATCGACCATGCCGGTCCCAACATCGTGGAGATCGAGACCGAGAGCGCGCCCGGCGAGCTCACCACTATCAACAACCGCGCCGTGCTCACGGTGGAAGGCGTGCGCGAGAACCTGCGCGTGCTGCTGGTTTCCGGCGAACCGCACGCGGGCGAGCGCACTTGGCGCAACATGTTGAAGTCGGACGCTTCCGTCGACCTCGTGCACTTTACGATCTTGCGTCCGCCCGAGAAGCAGGACGGCACGCCGATCAATCAGCTGTCGCTGATCGCTTTCCCCACACGCGAGCTGTTCCAGGAGAAGCTCGATCAGTTCGACCTGATCATCTTCGACCGCTACCAGCGCCGCGGCGTGCTGCCGCTGCTCTATCTCGAAAACGTCTCGCGTTACGTGGAACGCGGCGGCGCCGTGCTGGTCTCCGCCGGCGACGACTATGCCTCCGCTCTCAGCCTTTACCGCACGCCGCTCGGTCAGATCCTGCCCGCGGTTCCGTCGGGACGCGTCCTGGACGAACCCTATAAGCCGGCGCTGACCGATCTTGGCGGCAAGCATCCCGTGACCAGCGAACTGCCGGGCGCGCGTGGCGGCGGCCCGAACGCCGACGAGCCGACCTGGGGCCGTTGGTTCCGAGTGGTCGATACCAGCCCGCGAGAAGCCGAGGTCCTCATGAAAGGCGCCGGCGACCGGCCGCTGCTGGTCATCGGCGAGCGCGGCAAAGGACGCGTGGCACTGCTCCTGTCCGATCACACCTGGCTGTGGGCGCGCGGCTATGACGGCGGCGGCCCGTATTCGCATCTGCTGCGGCGGCTGGCGCACTGGCTGATGAAGGAGCCGGAGCTTGAGGAGGAGACCCTCAAAGCCACCAGCAAGGGGCAAACGCTCATCATCGAGCGCCGCTCCATCGAAGACGAGATCGACCCCGTCACCATCACCACGCCGTCGGGCAAGCAAGAAGCCGTCACCCTCGACAAGGGCGAGCGCGGCATCTGGCGCAAGACGATGACGGTCGACGAGCAAGGCGTCTATCGCGTGGCCTCAGGCGAGCTCGCCAGCATCGCCACCGTGGGCAACGCCAACACCCGCGAGCTTTCCGCCGTGACGGCCACCGACGCGCCGCTCTCCCCCATTTTGGAGGAAACCGGGGGCGGTGCCTTCTGGCTTGGCCGCAAAGACGGCGAGGCCTCCAGCCTGCCGCGGCTCGCCATGGTCCGCAGCGGCCACGTGATGCACGGCACCGATTGGCTCGGCCTGCACAAACGCGACGCCTATCACGTGAAGGGCGTACGGCTCTTCCCGCTATTCACCGGCTTCCTCGCGCTCGCGTTGCTCTTAGGTCTCCTGGCGGCCACCTGGTACCGCGAAGGCCATTAGCTAGCGGTCCGCTTGCGCCTTGACCTGTCCGGCGACGGCGTCCAGAGCGCCGGGCACGAGCTCGGCGGCCAACAGGCGCGCAGGATCGACGGGACCGGGAAGCGCAATCTTTCCAGGCACGACCGGCACGAAGCCGAAGCGCTCGTAATAGGGCATGTCGCCGACGAGCAGCACCAGGCCGAAGCCTTGATCCTTGGCGCGAGCGAGGCCCTCACCGACCAGCGCCTTGCCGTAACCGCTGCCCTTGACGTCGGGATCGACCACCAGCGGCCCGAGCAGCAACCCGCCTTCAGAATCCCCGATTGTGATTGCGGTGAAATGGATGCCGCCCACGAGGCGCCCGTCCAGCCAGCCCGCGAGGCTCAGCGCGGACACAGGCGGCACGCCTTCGCGCACCCGATACGCCGTCCGCGTGAAGCGCCCAGGCCCGAAAGCCACGGCAGAGAGCGTTGACATGGCCGCTTCGTCGGCGGCGGTCTGAGAGAGAATTTCAAAAGTTGTCATGGCGTTTGCACCAAATCATCGAGGGGAAAATCCCTCGCCGGCCAGGCACCAAACGCAAGTTTCCAGAGAAAGGACGAGGTGACGGCGACGAGGCTCAAGCGGTCCGCTGAAAGCGGGCGCACCCTCGTCGTCGGGGAAATGCCGAAATTTCGATCCTCGTACACATGACGGGCGGTGCCATATCACGGACGGGGCCTTGACGTAAAGCGGTCTAGCGGGCGAAGGCCCAGCAAAGTTTACGAACCCGTCCAAGTTCACTATGTGTTATCGCCTCTCGTCACATTGTTGAATCTGCTAGGCTAAAGACTGACGAGACGGGGGCGTGGAGCCACACCCCTGGAGGTCAATCGGGGACTTTGTTTTATGGCGGACACAGCGCAACTTCTCGTTCTTTATCACTCATCCTATGGGCACACCGAGACACTGGCCTATGCGATGGCGCATGGCGTCCGCGCGGTCGAGGACATTCAGGTGACGGTCAAGCGGGTGCCGGAGCTGATGCCCGAGGATGTCATGCGCGGCGCCGGCATGAAGGTCGAGCAGCCTGCCGAGATCGCCGACCCGCAAGAGCTCGCCAACTATGACGGCATCATCGTGGGCACGCCGACCCGCTTCGGCAATATGTCCTCACAGTTGCGCTACTTCTTCGATCAGACCGGGCCGCTCTGGGTTGCCGGCGCGCTGATCGGCAAGGTCGGCAGTGTCTTCACCTCGACCTCGACCGGCGGCGGCAACGAGACCACCATCGTCTCCGTCCATTCCACCATGCTGCACCATGGCATGGTCGTGGTCGGCCTGCCCTATTCGGCGCCCGACCTCCCGGACATCAGCGAAGTGAAGGGCGGCTCGCCCTATGGCGCGGGCACCATCGCCGCGCCGGACGGCTCACGCGTGCCGTCGCAAAAGGACCTCAACCTCGCGAGCTTCCAGGGCCACCACGTGGCCAAAATCACCAAGAGGCTGGCGGGCGGCCTCGACGACTAGGCGGACCATTTCGGACTGACCGAAGCGCCTCCGAAAATCTCGGCGAGGCGCTGACGCGTACCCGCATCGGTTTGCGCCGGCACATCGTCGGCCGCGAACATCTCCGCCTCGGCGATCTCGCCCAATTGCACATGGCGGCCGCGCCGCGTCCACGCGCGGATCAGATAGACCGCGATGTGGTCCCCCGGAAAATTCGCGTTGTTGGAGAAGATCCCATGCAGAAGCGGCGGACCGGTAAGCGTCACGCCAACCTCCTCACCCAGCTCCCGGGCCAGCCCCTCTTCAAGCGTCTCGCCCCACTCCACGCCGCCGCCCGGAAAAAACCAGCCAGGCCGGTAGCTGTGCCGCACGAGCAGCAAGCGGTCCGCCTCGTCGATCACCACGCCTTGCGCGCCAAGCGTCATGCCGCGCCGCAAACGCCAGAAGGGGCGAAGCGTTGCCGTGACGAGGCGCGAAAGCGCCGGACCAGTTGGGCGTTGGGAACTCATGCCTTGAGCCTGTAACAGCAGAGCACCGAACACAATGCCTCCTGGGCACGCCGCCAAATTTGGCGATCGGCAAGGAGGCCATTAGGGTGCGGCTCGGTCAAGCCCGCGAAAGCCGCCGCCTGTGTTCACCCTCGCCCACCTGTCCGACGTTCACTTGAGCCCGCTGCCACGGGTTAAGCGCACGGACCTCCTGTCGAAGCGACTGCTGGGCTATGTGAACTGGCACCGCGGGCGGAAGTTTGTTCACCGGCGCGAATATCTCGATCTCCTGACCCGCGATCTGGCGGAGCGCGACCCGGACCACATTGCCGTGACCGGCGATCTCATCAATCTCGGCCTCCCGGAAGAGTATCTGCGCGCGGCAGACTGGCTGCATCACTTAGGCAACCCGAACGACGTCACCGCCATCCCCGGCAACCATGACGCCTATGTGCGCATGCATCCCGATACCAGCACGCGCCATTGGCAGCCCTACATGACATCCAACGAAGCGGGCGAAGCTCTGTTCACGACACCAACGGGCGGGTTTCCTTTCGTGCGCTGCTTCGGCGACATCGGCATCGTCGCGCTGTCTTCGGCGATCCCGACCATGCCGTTCATCGCCGCGGGACGCCTCGGCAAAGCGCAACTCGCAGATCTCGCAAACGCGTTGGACGCGATGGGCCGCGAGGGCCTCTTTCGCACGGTGCTGATCCATCACCCGCCGCTTCCGGGCCAAGCCGGTTGGCGGCGCGGCTTGCGCGATGCCGATGCCTTGCGTGACGTGCTTGAGGCGCATGGCGCCGATCTTGTCCTCCATGGCCACAACCACGCGCAGACCGTGCACGAGCTGCAAACGGCGAGCGGCCCTACGATCGTCGTTGGCGTGCCGTCCGCCTCGGACGCCGTCGACGGGCGCACACCGGCGGCGCGCTACAACGAGTACAACATCGAACGCGCCGGCAATGGCTGGCGCGTAGAGATGATCGGCCGCGCGGCCGCAGATCTAGATCAGGTTTGGGAATGCGAGCGGCGCGTTCTTAGGGAACGCTGAGCCACACTGAGGCGAACAGGCCGGCAGCACCGGTGATCACGCCGATGATGAACGCCGACAGCACGATGCCCATGCCGGGGCCCGAACTCTCAGGCTCGATCACAGTCTTCTGACGCGGCGGCGCCTCCACAAGTGCTGCTTCCATCCGCTCCCGCCGCACGATCTCCTGCGCCATGTATTTGGTGATGCGGTCCGCCATCTCGGCAACCGTGTTCGCACTGAACAACGTACGCCGCCCATTCTCGCTGTTGCGAATGAACAGATAGGCGCCCGAGCCGTCGTCGACGGCGACATAGGTAAACAGGTCGATCCACAGTCGCGCAGGCCGGCTCGGCGCCAGCACCAGGCTGAAGCGATCGTCGCTTTTCGGAATTTCAGCGAACACGGTCTCGAGCTCGGCCTTGAGCAACTCCAGCCGCGCGATCTCGCCGTCACGGGTGTCGGCCGTCGCGTCGAGGCGCTCCGCCTCCTCCAGGCGCGCCTTCCCGATCGCCTCGCGCAAGGACCGGCTTGCCGCCGGACGTGCGATCATCTTGACGTTGTCGTCCATCCCAGAGACGTCCCTACGGTTTTCTTCCTCGGATTGAGGATAGCCCGCCAAGCGGCGGAAATGCGACTGAAATTCTGGGCCGGATTCCGGGGCAAGACGCCTTGTTTGCGGCGCCTCACCGGCCTCGCCACGGGCTTTGTTCCGACCCCCGGCCATGGCGCATGGCCCGGCTTGGCAGCGTGGCGCGTCTTGGCGCCCTCGCCCCAGGGGCGGGGCGGCGCCGGCTCGTTCAGAAACTTATTTGGCAGCAAGTACAACGGAGGCCCTCGCGTCGTCGAACCACTTATCGATTGCGGTGTCGACGCTGGCCTCAAGCCCCGACCTCCACGCCACTATAGTAGCCTCGAGAGCCTCTTCATTGGCAGCAACAAAGCTATCGCGGTTAACGGCTTCGCTTGCCTCATTGGCGAGATAGTCCACGGCAATGCCGATCGCCACGCCGATTGCGGCGCCGATCACCTGCCCGCCCACGGGCTGAACCGCCGTGCCGACCGCCGCGCCTTGAAGTGCGGGCGCCGCACGCGTCGCCAGCGACGTCGCGACCCGAGCCGACATCTGACCGAAGCTGCGGCTGACAATGGCGTTAATGGCACGCCCAAGTGTAAGCGCGCCCACCGTGCCGCCGGCCGCGGCCGCACCCACGCCCACGACGCCATCGAAGGCGCGGTCTTCCATGAGATAGTGCGGCGCTTTCCACTTCTGGGCATCCCAATCGAGCTTGACGTTGGTCATGGAACTCGAAGCCGGGATGTCCTCCATATGGCTCGTGTGCTGAGCGAGGAAGAGCTGCAGCCGCATGTCGCCATTGGCGATCACCCGCCGATAGCTGTCATGGGCATGGCGCACTGCCTGCTCGACGCCCTTCGTGATGGTCTGGTCGCGGATCTCCGGCTTCAACACCTGCTCGGTGTAACTCTCCAGGAAGTACTCTTTGACGTCGGCCTCGATGGCTTCGCCCAACGACTCGTACTTGCCTGTCTCAAGGACGCGGGAAATCGCCGAGGAGATGGTCTCCTTCAGCACGATATAGGACCGCTTCCATTCGAAGAACCAATCGGCATACGCCTCGATCGTCTCGTCGCGGTCTTGGAATGCCAACGCGAACGTACGATCGATGTCGTTGCGCGCCGCTTCCTTGATGCGCGCCCGCTCGTCGTCGAGCATCAGGATGGTGTCGTTGACGAACTCGTCCGTCTCCGACTTGCTAACCAGAACACGGTGCAGCTTGCCGTCAACATCCTTGACAACGAGATCGACCGCGTCGGGCGGGAGCGTCCGGCTCGGCATGAAGATGTCGAAGATGCTGGCGTCGGGGTGCACGGGCGCCGTGTGATCGGCGTGCCGCGTGTAGCTTCGATAGAAGGTGGTGCCCAGTGACAGAATTGCATAGGCGATCAGAACGAACCCGATCGCCATGCCGATGGGTTTCAGAAACATGCCAAAGGCGCTGGGCTTGACGACCTTTTGCTTAACCGCGCGCGACCGCCGCGTCGCCTTTACCGGCGTCTCTTCGGCGCCGTGATGTTCGGTCACCTCCGAACCTGAGGTCGTGGTCAGAGCCGTGCCCTGTCGTGGCATATCATCCATGTCCTTGACCCCTCGAAGCTAATTGGAAGTGTACGCGCAACAATACCCCCCAGCCCCAGGCTATATATAGTGTTCTTCAAGGTCTCTTTTAAGATGAATGCGCAACATACATTCGCCAGTCACGCACAGGCTTAACGCACAAGTTCCGCAAGCCAGTCGAACAAAGCTTCACGGTCCGTACGGTATTGCGCTTGGCTCTCGCCGTCGTCGATCTTGATCGAGGCGCCGCCCAGTGCATTGACAACGGCAAACGCATCTTCATCGGTCACATCGTCGCCCATATAGACCGGCAGGCGTCCTTTGAAGGGCGGCTCGTCAAGGAAAGCCGTGACCGCCACGCCTTTGTCGCAACCTTTCGGCCTCACCTCGTAGACCATCTTGCCCGGCAGAATGACGAGGCCGTCATTATCTGCCACAGCCTCCTCAACCGCCGTCCGGCACGTCTCCTTCAACTCCGGCCGCTGGCGATAATGCAACGCCACGGATGTCTGCTTGCGCTCCAGCAGCAGGCCCGCATTGTCTTCGACAAAACCTGTAAGCGCATCACCAACGGCAATGACCGCCTGCAGGCTGCGCGTGTCGGCATAGACATGGCCTGAAGCGTCCCGCCGGATCGAGCCATGCTCCGCGGCGGTCGCGAGCCTGAGCGGGGCAAGGAAACCATCCACCACGTCGAGAGGGCGCCCGGTGACGATGGCGACCGCGCCGTCGAATCGGCCGCAAAGCCCCCGCAGCAGATCGCCGACGCGCGGTTCCACCTCGACCAGCTCCGGGCGCGGGGCAAGAGCCGCCAGCGTGCCGTCGAAATCGAAGAAAAAGGCGGAACTTTCGCCAAGCGGCGGCAAAGGCTGAGACATATTTTTCGCGATCAAGCCGTAATTTCAAGGCAGTAGCAGCTGGGGCCACGCATTTGGCCACCGCTTAACTGCTTAGATCAATTCTTCGGAGGTTAGGAGCCCCTTGTGACGTTTTCAGTCTAAAGTACGGCGCTCCAACCAGGATTGAAACATGAGACATGGAGGCGTCATCCAAAGCCGCTATGCACATGCCGACGTCTCAAGCCTGCATTTCGGCTCGCCGCCCACCCGCCGAGACCGCCTGCCAACGCCAGGAGGCTTGAGATGACTGGAAAGACGCGGAGACTTGTTGTCGTCTCCAATCGCGTCGCCGACTTCAACGCGAAGTTCCAGACCGGCGGCTTGGCCGTCGCCCTGGGGGATGCGCTGAAGGCGTCGAAGGGTGTGTGGTTCGGCTGGAGCGGCGACGTGAGCGACGACGCGCTCGCCGAGGCGCCTAAGGTCGAGAATATCGAAGGCCTCACCGTCGCCACCATCGATCTCACGCCTCAGGAAGCCGAAGGCTATTACTACGGCTACGCCAATCGCTGCCTGTGGCCGGCGCTGCACTATCGCCTCGATCTGGCGCAATCCAACGAGGAGCACAGCGAGGTCTACTTCGACGTCAACGCGCGGTTCGCCGACGCATTGATGCCGCTGATCGAACCGGACGATCTGATCTGGGTCCACGACTATCATCTGATCCCGCTCGCCGAGGAACTGCGCGGCCGGGGCTGCACGTCGCGCATTGGCTTCTTCTTGCACACGCCCTTCCCTTCGCCGGAGATATTCGCCGCCGTGCCGGGTCAGAAGCGTCTCGGCAACGCGCTCATGGTCTATGACGTCGTCGGCTTCCAGACCACGTCGGACCGCGACAATTTCCGCCGCTACGTGGCGGCCTCGCTCGACGGCGAACAGCTTCATGGCGACCGCATCGCCGCGCAAGGCGAGACGACGCTCGCCTCCGTATTCCCCATCGGCATCGACGCCGCCGCCTTCCGCAAGCTGGCCGAGAGCGAAAGCACCAAGGACGCGATCCTCCCCGATCTTGGCGAGGACATGAAGACGATCATCGGCGTGGACCGTCTCGACTACACCAAGGGCTTGCCGGAACGCCTTCGCGCTTTCGAGACGCTGCTCGAGGAGTTCCCGGAGCATCACGGCAAGGTACGCTTGGTGCAGATCGCGCCGCCCACGCGCGAAACGCTTCCCGTCTATCAGGGGATGCGCGAAGAGGTAGAGCGGCTCGTGGGCCGCATCAACGGCCGCTTCGGGGACCTGCGCTGGACGCCGGTCACTTACCTGCACCATGGCGTACCGCAGGACATTTTGACTCGCCTTTATCGCGAGAGCGCCGTCGGTCTCGTCACGCCCTTGCGCGACGGCATGAACCTCGTGGCCAAGGAGTACATCGCCGCGCAGGCGCCGCAGGACCCCGGCGTGCTTGTCCTGTCGCGCTTCGCCGGGGCGGCGGAGCAGCTGCGCGAGGCACTCCTCATCAATCCCCATGACGTCAACGAGTTGGCGCGCGCCCTGGATCGCGCCCTGACCATGCCCCGCCAGGAGCGCTGGGCGCGGCACAACCGGCTGTGGCAGCGGATCGAGACCTACGATCTCGCCAATTGGCGCGACAGCTTCATCCAGACCTTTGCCGAGTCCGACACAGACCCCGTGAATCTGTTTGCCAAGAAGGCCGGCGCCGCCTAAGAGCCAGCCAAGGCTCGCTGGCGGCAAGACCCACCGCCCCTCAAGGCTTGGGGGCGCGGCCGATAGCCTCTGGTCGAGCGCGCGTAAGCCGCTTAACTTCTGTCGACGTACCGCCTATGTAGGCGCCCTTCGAGATGTCACCGCCCCGCCCCTAGTCGCTATTCCCCAGTCATGATCGATCGCACCGACCGGCTCTGGTACAAGAACGCCGTCATCTACGAGCTGCACATTAAGGCGTTCTTCGATTCCGACAATGACGGTATCGGCGATTTCGCAGGCCTCATGCGGAAGCTCGACTATCTCCAAGAGCTCGGCGTCACCGCCGTCTGGCTCCTGCCGTTCTACCCCTCGCCCTTGCGGGACGACGGCTACGACATCGCCGACTACACCTCGATCAACCCCACCTACGGCACCATGCGCGACTTCCGCCAGTTCGTGGCGGCCGCCCATGACCGCGGCATTCGCGTCATCACCGAGTTGGTGGTCAACCACACCTCCGACCAGCACCCCTGGTTTCAGCGGGCGCGCAAGGCCAAGCCGGGCTCTGTGTGGCGCGATTACTATGTGTGGAGCGACACGGACCAGAAATATCCCGGCACGCGCATTATCTTTCTCGACACCGAGACCTCGAACTGGACATGGGACCCGGAGGCCAAAGCCTATTTCTGGCACCGCTTCTACTCTCACCAGCCGGACCTGAACTACGACAACCCGCGCGTCCTCGCGGACATCTTGCGGGTGCTGCGCTTCTGGCTCGACATGGGTGTCGATGGCCTCAGGCTGGACGCCGTGCCCTATCTCGTCGAACGCGAGGGCACGAACAACGAGAACCTGCCCGAGACACATGAAATCCTGAAGCGCTTCCGCGCCGAGCTCGACGAGCGGTACGCCGACCGCATGCTGCTGGCCGAAGCCAATCAATGGCCGGAGGATACGCGCCCCTATTTCGGCGACGGCGACGAATGCCACATGGCCTTCCACTTCCCGCTAATGCCGCGCATCTTCATGGGGCTGGCCCGCGAGGACCGCTACCCCATCACCGACATCGTCAGTCAGACGCCGCCAATTCCGGAAGATTGCCAATGGGCCATCTTCCTGCGCAACCACGACGAACTCACCCTCGAAATGGTGACCGACTCCGAGCGCGACTATCTCTGGGAGACCTACGCCACCGATCAGCGGGCCCGACTCAATCTCGGCATTCGGCGGCGGCTTGCGCCGCTCCTCGACAACGACCGGCGCAAGATCGAGCTCCTGACAGGATTGCTGCTCTCCATGCCCGGTGCGCCAGTGCTCTACTACGGTGACGAACTCGGCATGGGCGACAACTTCTATCTCGGCGACCGGGATGGCGTACGCACACCCATGCAATGGTCCGCGGACCGCAATGGCGGCTTCTCGCGCGCGGACCCGCAAACACTCTATCTGCCGCCGATCATGGACCCGATCTACGGCTACGAGACGGTCAACGTCGAAGCGCAGCAGAAGCACGCCAATTCTCTGTTTAACTGGACCAAGCGTATGATTGCCGTGCGCCAGTCGCATAAAGCCTTCGGCAACGGCGACATAACATTTTTGCGCCCCAGAAACCGGAAGGTGCTCGCCTATTTGCGTGAACATAACGGCGACATGCTGCTATGCGTGTTCAACCTGTCCCGCTCGGCGCAAGCCATGGAACTCGATCTTGTCGACCAAAAGGGAAAGGTTCCCGTCGAGATGACCGGCGCCTCGGTCTTCCCGCCGATCGGCACGCTGCCCTATCTGCTCACCCTGCCGGCTTACGGATTTTACTGGTTCACGCTCTCTGATCCCGCACAGGTGCACGACCTGCCGGACCTCGAGCCGGAATCGCTGCCAGAGCTTGAAACGCTAGTTCTAGGCCAGGGATGGAATCTCGTGGACAGTCAGGCCAGCGATCGCGCGCGCACCGACCATTTCATCTATGAACTGCTTCCCACCTATATCGCGCGGCAGCGCTGGTTCGCACCGAAGGATGCAGCCATCGACTCGGCAATCCCAGAGCGGATCGGCGAGTTGCCGCAAGAGGGCCACGAAAGTTTTCTGCTTCTGGCGACGAAGGTCGCGCTTGAGGACGGCACGACCCAGCACTACTTCCTGCCGCTGGCGCTCTCCTGGGGCGAGGACGACTTGCGCCTCGACAACCCACTCCTGCCCTACCTGCTCGCCAAGGTCCGGCGCGGACGGCAAGCCGGGGTCGTGTTCGACGCCGCGCATGGCGAGACCTTTCCGCGCGCGCTGCTCCACGCCATGCGGTCGCACCAGACATTGCCTGCGTTTGACGGCGAGTTGCGCTTCGATGCAAGCGATACCTTGCACGCGCTCGATCTGTCCGAAGAGCTTGAGGTGCGTCGCGTGGAGACAGGCGAGAACTCTCACACCGCGCGCACGCTCGGCGACACCGTAAACCTGAGGATCGCCCGCCGCTTGCGCACCGGCATGGACCCCGGCATCGAGATGGGGCGATTTCTCTCGAAAGCCGGCTTCGCCAACAGCCCGCCTTATCTCGGTGCTATCGAACATATCGCGCCGGACGGGACGCCCACGGCTTTGGCCGTGGCCTTCGAGCATGTCCGCAACCAAGGCGACGGATGGACCGTCGTGGTCGATGCCCTCGATCGCGAGTTGGAGGAAGAGAGTCTTTCCGGCGACGGCGACGGCGCGGACGGCGGCTTGCCTTATTCGCTGTCCTTGATCGAAACGATCGGGCGCCGGACCGGCGAACTGCATCGCGCCTTGGCTGGCGCCGACCCCGAAGACCCCGCCTTCGCGCCGGAAGTCATCTCAAGCGCGGACCTTGACGAATGGGCGGCCAGAACAACGGCCCGCGCCGAGCAAGCTTTCACGCACCTCGTGTCACTGCACGAAAGCGTCGATCAGGAGACCAGAGATCTTGCGGCAAGGCTCTTGAGCCTGCGCGAGGTCACCTTGAAACGCATCGAGATGCTCATTCCCAGGATCGCGCGCGGCAACAAGCTCCGCCTTCACAATGATTACCACCTCGCCAAGATTCTGGTGTCCGCCAACGACGTCTACATTGTCGACTTCGAGGGCGAGCCGGACCAGCCGGTGGACGAGCGCCGGCAGAAGGCGCCGCCGTCGCGCGATATCGCCACCATGCTGCGCTCCTTGGACTACGCGGCGCGCACCGCCATGGATCGGCAAACCCAGCGCGGCGCCAGTCAGCTCGAAGAGATCGAGGAGCGCAGTCTCCATTGGCGCGCCCTAGCCGAGCGGCGCTTCTTGCGCTCCTACGGCATGGCGCGCGACGACACGGCCAGCGGATCGCATCTGGCCGGCGGCGAACTGTTACCGCTGTTCTTGGCCGACAAGCTCTTCCAGGAGATCCTCTACGAAGGCATGAACCGCCCCGTATTCTTGTCAATACCCTTGCGTGCGGCCCTCGAGCTGGTCGAGCCCATGGAGGAGCTCACCAAGGAGGATGCGGATTGACGTCACCTCTCAGGCGCTCACCGAACCAGGCTCGCCGGCCATGGGGCTGAAACTCGGTCCCGGAACGCCCTGGCCTCTTGGCGCGACCTATGACGGCCGCGGCGTGAACTTCGCTCTCTTCTCCGCGAACGCAACACGCGTCGACCTTTGCCTGTTCGACGCACGCGGTGACGAGACGACCCGCATCACGCTGCCCGAATACTCCGACGAGGTCTGGCATGGCTACGTGCCCGGACTCGCACCAGGCCAACTCTACGGCTATCGCGTGCACGGGCCTTACGCGCCGGGAGACGGCCACCGCTTCAATTCTAACAAGCTGCTGCTTGACCCCTATGCGCGAGGCTATTCGGGTCCCCTCGTCTGGGACGATTCCTTGTTTGGCTATCAGATCGGCACCAAGCGCGCCGACTTGGCGAAGAGCAAGGCGGACAGCGCGCGCTTTATGCCGAAATGCGTCGTCGTTGGCGAAGGCAGAGATCTCGTCCATGACCGGCCGAACCGCGCTTGGCACGAAACAGTGATCTACGAGGCACATGTGAAGGGCATGACCGCGCGGCATCCCGGCGTGCCCAAACCTTTGCGCGGCAAGTTCGCAGGGTTAGCGCAGCCCGCCATCGTCGATCATCTGGTCAAGCTTGGCGTCACGGCCATCGAGCTTCTACCCGTGCATGCCATCGCAAACGACCACCACCTCGTGGACCAGGGGCTCAAGAACTATTGGGGCTATAACAGCATCGGCTTTTTCGCCCCGGCCGAGCGTTACGTGTCGCATGGCGAAGATGTCGATGCGTTCCGCACCATGGTGGATACGCTGCACGCGGCCGGCATCGAAGTCATCCTCGACGTGGTCTACAACCACACGGCTGAAGGGAACGAGTTCGGACCGACCCTGTCCTTCCGCGGCATCGACAACGCGACCTACTACAAACTCGGCGAGAACAAGCGCCACTATCACGACACCTCTGGCTGCGGGAACACACTCAACGTTGCTCACCCGCGCGTGCTTCAGCTCGTCATGGATTCGCTGCGTTACTGGGTCGAACACTGCGGCGTCGACGGGTTCCGTTTCGATCTGGCATCCGCGCTTGCTCGCGACCATGAGGACTTCGAGCAAAGCGCCGCGTTTCTCGATGCGGTTGGCCAGGATCCCGGCTTGCGCCAGACGAAGCTGATCGCGGAGCCTTGGGACCTCGGCGAGGACGGCTATCAGGTCGGCAATTTCCCGCCGAGTTGGGCTGAGTGGAACGACAAATGGCGCGACGGCTTGCGGTCCTATTGGAAAGGCGAGATGGCCACGCTGCCCGCGCTTGGCCGCTGCATCTCGGGCTCGGCGGAGATTTACGACCACCGCGGCCGCAAGCCCTGGGCCAGCGTCAACTTCGTCACCGCCCATGACGGTTTCACCCTGACGGACCTCGTTTCCTACGACGAGAAGCACAACGAGGCGAACGGCGAAGAAAACCGCGACGGGCATTCCGACAATCGCAGTCACAACTGGGGCGTCGAAGGCCCGAGCGACGATCCAGAAACTCTCGACCTGCGCGACCGGGTGCGCCGCGCGCTGATCGCCAGCCTCCTGTTCAGCCACGGCACGCCGATGCTGAACATGGGCGATGAGCTCGGCCGCACCCAACACGGCAACAACAACGCCTTCTGCCAAGACAATGAGACATCTTGGGTTCAGTGGGAGGGCTTGAGCGATCGCGATCGCGCCTTCCACGACTTCGTGCGCGGCGCCGCGGCCTTACGCGCGCAACTCCCACTGCTGCGCAGCCCGCGTTTTCTCCACGGCGAGCCCGTGGCGCCGCTGATCCGCAACATGACCTGGTTCAAACCGGACGGCGAAGAGAAGCAAGCCGAACATTGGGAAGACCCGGTCGCCAAGTGCATCGGCGTTTCGTTTGCCGGCGACGGAAATATTTTGCTGCTGCTGTTCAACGCCGACGCCGATCCCATCGACTTCGTCTTCCCCTTTTTCGGCAAGCGGCATCTGCATTGGCGGCTTTTGTGCGACTCCGCCAACGGCCTGATCCGCCCCGAGCCCGTCACCATCGCCACCGGCAAGGCCACGGTACCGGCACACGGCCTCCTGCTTTTCGAGAGGACGGATCCGTGACGGCGCGGCTCGCTCATGTTGCGCCGTGGGGCACGGAGATCGTGGACGGCGGCGCACGCTTTCGCCTGTGGGCGCCGGCGCAAGATACGATCTCGGTACTGAGCGAGGACGGCACCAACATTCCCATGACCAAGACGGACGACGGCTGGTTCGAGGGGGCCACGGATGCCGTACCGGTTGGCGGCGGCTATCAGTTCGTCCTCGCCGACGGCATGCGCGTGCCCGACCCGGCCGCGCGCGCACAAATGGGCGACGTGCATGGACCGAGCCGATTGGTCGACCCCAAAGCCTATGAATGGCGAAATGCCGGCTGGAAAGGCCGTCCCTGGGAGGAGGCCGTGCTCTACGAGCTGCACACGGGCACGTTCTCACCAGATGGCACGTTCGATGGCATCGCCGCCGATCTCGACCGGATTGCCGATGCCGGCGTTACCGCTATCGAGCTCATGCCCGTCGCGCAGTTCGGCGGGACACGCGGCTGGGGCTATGACGGCGTACTGCATTATGCACCGCACGCCGCCTATGGCGGGCCGGAAGGTTTGAAACATCTTGTAGACGAAGCGCACGCGCGCGGACTGATGGTCTTGCTCGACGTCGTCTACAACCATTTCGGCCCGGACGGGAATTACCTCCATCTCTATGCGCCGGACTTTTTCGACACCGGGCGTCATACGCCTTGGGGGCCGGCAATCGCCTTCGACCGTGCGCCTGTGCGCCAGTTCTTCGTGCACAACGTGCTCTATTGGCTGGAGGAGTTCCGCTTCGATGGGCTGCGCTTCGACGCCATCGATCACATCAAGGATCCGTCCGACGAGGAGATCCTCGCCGAGATGGCGCGCAAGGTGCGTGCGGCGCTCCCGGACCGGCACATCCACCTCATCCTCGAGGATTGCGACAACACCACACGGCTTCTGAAGTTCGACAAGGAGAACCACCCACGCCTCTTCGATGCTGAGTGGAATGACGATTGGCATCACGCCATGCACGCGACGCTGACGAACGAGGACACCGGCTACTATCAAGACTACGCGGATGCGCCGGTCCGCCGCCTAGCTAAGACCATGGCGCAAGGTCACGACTACCAAGGCGAGCCCTCGGCGTTTCGCGGGCTTCACAAATATGGCGAACCGTCGGCGCATCTGCCGCCGACCGCCTTCATCGACTTTCTGCAGAATCACGACCAGACGGGAAACCGAGCGCAAGGCGACCGCATCACGACGCTTGCGTCTCCGGAAGCCGTCGAAGCCGCGCTCGCGCTTCTTCTGCTATCGCCGCATATCCCACTTCTCTATATGGGCGATGAGTATGGCGAGCAGCGCCCGTTTATGTTTTTCACGGACTTCACCGGCGACTTGGCGGAGGCCGTCCGCAAAGGCCGCAACCTGGAGTTCGCGACCAACAAGAGCTTCGCGGACGCATCCGCGAAAGGGCTGGTGCCCGACCCGAATGCGATTGAGACATTCGCCGCCTCCAAGCTTGCGCCCGAGACGAACGCACGCACGGCGCTGATCAAGCGCCTCATTGCAACGCGGTTTGCGCATGTGGTGCCGCGTCTCGCGCAGATCGGCGGCAATGCCGGCAAGATTATGCATATGTCAGACAAGGCCTTTACGGTGCGCTGGACATATCCTGAAGGCGATGCATTGCAGCTCACCGCGAACCTTTTGGACACGCCCGCGCCATGGCCTACGGAACCGCGCGGGCTGGCCTTCTTCACTCACCCCGGCGATCTCGATCCGACGCAAGGTATCCTGCCACCTTGGTCGGTGATCGCCGAAACGATCGATCGGGAGTAGTCATGCCAGACCGGCTCGAAGACTCGCAGCTCGAAGACCTGCGGCTTGAAGATTTGGCAAAACGTTTCGGGATCGCCGATGGCTATGTCAGCGAGCAAGGCGATTGGGTCGCCACGCCGCCCGAAACCAAAGCCAAAGTACTCCAAGCCATGGGCGTGCCGGTCGACGACCCGGACGCAAAGCTGCCGGAAGCACCGGCCATCGAAGACATGGCGGGACTGACGGAGAGCGCCTATTGGCCGCCCTTCCTGGTCGAGCAGCGCGCCTGGGGACTTTCGGTACAGGCCTACGCGCTGCGCTCATCGCGCAATTGGGGCATCGGCGATTTCGAGGACCTCGCGCAAGCCGCCGAGTTTGCCGCAAGGCTCGGCGCCGACTTTGTCGGTGTCAGTCCGTTGCACGCCCTGTTCATGGCCGAGCCTTCGCGCATCAGTCCCTACAGCCCGTCGAACCGCGGGCTCCTCAATCCCATGCTGATCGCGCCGGACAAAGTGCCGGGTTTTTCGAGCTTGCCTGACAGAGCCGAACTGGAAGCGGCGCTTCCGCGCTTACGTGACACCGAACTCATCGACTATGCCGGCGTGCACCAGGTGAAGCTGCGCGCGCTCGAAGCGCTCTTCGCGCACTTCATTGCGAATGCAAACGCCGAGGCCAAGGCGGCGTTCGAATCGTTCTGCCGCGCGCGCGGCAAAATGCTCGAAGGCCATGCGCTGTTCGAGGCGCTGTCCGAGCGCTTCATGGCTGAGGGGCGCAACGCGGCATGGTGCACCTGGCCCTTGGCGTATCAGGACCCCGGCAATATCGCGGTGCGCGATTTCGCGCGCGCCGCCAAGCATCGCATCGCCTTCCATGTCTGGCTGCAATGGGTCGCCGACACCCAGCTTGCCAACGCCCGCGAACGCGCCAAGGCGGCCGGCATGCGCATCGGCCTCTATCTCGATCTCGCCGTCGGCATTTCCCCCGACGGTTCGCGCAGTTGGATGGGCGGGCCAGCCATCGCCCATAACGCGCGGATCGGATGCCCGCCTGATCCCTTCAGTGCCGCGGGCCAGGACTGGGGTCTCGTCCCCTTCTCGCCGGTCGGCCTTGACGAAGAGCGCTTCGAGCCCTTCCGCTCAGTGCTTCGTTCGAACATGCATTATGGCGGCGCGCTTCGGATCGATCACGCCATGGGGCTTCAGCGTCTCTATTGGATTCCGGAAGGTAACACCGCCATCGACGGCGCTTACGTGTCCTATCCTCTCCGCGAGTTGATGGCGGGCATCGTTGAAGAGTCCTGGATCTCCGAGACAATCATCATCGGCGAGGACTTGGGGACGGTTCCGCCGGGATTCACCGATGCGATGGTGCGGGCGGGACTGCTCAGCTACCAGGTTTCCTATTTCAGCGAAGACGATGGAACGTGGAGACCGCCTCATGCCTACCGGCGCGAAGCCATGGTGTGCGCGTCGACCCACGACTTGCCCACGCTGAAAGGCTGGTGGGCTAGCCGCGACGTCGACTGGCGCGTCAGTTGCGGCCTCGCCACGGAGGCGCAAGCCGCGGCGCAGCGGCATGATCGCTTGCGCGATCGCGGACGTCTGCTCGACGCTCTCGTCGATGCCGAAGCACTCGCGCCGGAGACTGTCGAAGCGGATGCCAAGCAGATGCCCGACGATGTTCTCGTAGCCGTGCACGGCTTCCTTGCAAGCACACCTTGCCGGTTGCTGGCCGTGCAGCTCGACGATGCGTTAGGACTTGTCGAGCAGGCGAACCTGCCGGGCACCGTTGACGAGCACCCCAACTGGCGGCGCAAGTCTCCGGTCGCCCTGGAGGACCTCGGCCAGCACGCGCTCTTCCGGTCCGTGATTGGCGCGGTTACCGCCGAACGGCCGAAGCAATGATCGTCGGCTAGAGCGCTTCGGTGCCCATCTCGCCGGTGCGTACGCGCATCGCGCCTTCGAGCGGCAGGACGAACACTTTGCCGTCGCCGATCCGGCCCGTGCGCGCCGCCTCGCCAATCGCTTCGACGGCGGCGTCGGCAATCGAGGCATCGACCGCAAGCTCGAGCTTCACCTTAGGCACGTATTGCATGGTGTACTCCGCGCCACGGTAGATCTCAGTTTGCCCTTTTTGCCGGCCGAAACCGCGCACCTCACTGACCGTCAATCCTTGCACGCCCATATTGGAGAGCGCTTCGCGGACGGCCTCGAGCCGGTGCGGCTGGATCACTGCGATGATGTATTTCATGTGTAGTCCCCGCTCACATGTTGTAGCCGCGTTCGCCGTGGACATTGATGTCGAGGCCTTGTTCCTCGACCTCGGCGCTGACGCGCAATCCGACGATCGCCTGAACGACCTTGATAATTATGAAGCTGACGACGACCGACCAGATCAAGACAGCGACAACACCGATCAGCTGGGTCACAGCTTGGCTGCCCATGGTCTGCCCCTCGGCAAGCCCGACGCCGCCAAGCGCCGCCGCCGCGAAGACCGCCGTAAGCAGGATCCCGAGTGCGCCGCCGACACCATGCACGGCAAGCACGTCGAGCGAGTCGTCGATCTTGAAGCGATGCTTCACCAGCATCACCGCAAGATAGCAGATGGTGCCGCCCGCCAGCCCGATCACCAGCGCACCGCCGGGGCCCACATAGCCCGACGCCGGCGTGATGGAGGCGAGGCCCGCAATGGCGCCCGTGACCGCGCCGACCAAGCTGGGCTTGCCGAACTTCACCGCCTCGATGACGATCCAGACCAGCGTCGCCGTCGCCGCCGAGATATGCGTGACAGTCATGGCCATGCCGGCGTCCGCGCCGGCCGTCAGCGCGCTGCCGGCGTTGAAGCCGAACCAGCCCACCCACAGCATGCATGCGCCCGCCATGGTCATCCACGGCGCGTGCGGCGG
>DGOS01000010.1:24532-27995 GCA_002390155.1 Hyphomicrobiaceae bacterium UBA4460
GCCGAGACGCCGGCCGTCAAATGGACCACCAGCCCGCCGGCGAAGTCCATCACACCACGTTCAGCGAGCCAACCGCCGCCCCACACCCAATGGGCCACCGGCACGTAGACCAGGAACAGCCAGAGCGCGCAGAACAGGATCACGGCGCCGAAGCGCATGCGCTCGACGAACGCGCCGACCATCAGCGCCGGCGTGATGATCGCAAACGTCATTTGGAACATGAAGAAGACGGTCTCGGGGATCGAGCCGGACACCGCATCGCGCGGCACCCCGAGCAACAGCACCTTCTTGAGGTCGCCGATCCACGCTCCGTCGCCCGAGAAGGTCAGGCTATAGGCTGCCACCAGCCACAGCACTGACATCAGGCAGGCGATGGTGAAACACTGCATCAACACCGAGAGCACGTTCTCGGCGCGCACCAGCCCGCCATAGAACAGCGCGAGCCCCGGTAATGTCATGAATAGAACCAATGCGGTGGCCGTTATCAGCCACGCTGTATCGCCCGCGTCGATCATGTATCCCTCCCCTAGAGCCTGCTCAAAAACAGGTCTTTGTCCAATTATCTAGCACAGTCGGACGGGCCCTCGGCAATATCGATGCCTAATAATAGGCCGCGCCCAGACGGGGCCAGAACCCGCTTGGAACCCTTGCGAAGTGCCAGGCGTGGTATAATTATTCGATGAGCAAGGCTTTCACGAAGGAGCCTGAAGGCGGGGACGTCTATGACGACCTTCCCGACCGGCCGATCTCGCCTCACAACCTCGTGACCGCGCATGGCCTCGAACTCATCGAAACTGAGCTCGCGCGCCTGCATGTGGGCCACGCCGCAGCCCACGACGCCGACGACAAACCGTTGCTGGCCAAGATCAATCGCGACTTGCGCTATTGGACGTCCCGCCGCGCCACGGCCCAGGTGGTCGAGCCGCCGAGCGATAAGACCCAGGTCCATTTCGGTTCGACGGTGACGATCGAGCGCGAAGACGGGCGCCGCCAGACCTACCGCATTGTCGGCGAGGACGAGGCGGACCCGGCCAAGGGCACCCTGTCCTACGTCTCCCCCGTGGCCCAGGCTCTTCAGAACAAGGCGGTCGGCGAGACCGTCAAGGCCGGCGCGGGCGAGGCCACGATCGTGGACATCTCCTGAGCCCGCATGTCGGCTCCAACCAACGCGCTGAAAGAACTATGATTTATTCTCTACATGGCCGAGATCGCGGTCGGGCGCGACCCGGTCCCGGACCAGCTGTTTGAGCTCTTTGATATCGAGGAAACGCCCGCGCTCCCCGCGCGACCAGACCAGATCGCCGTCGATGCGAACCTCGAACACGCCTCCGGTGTCGTTGGGCTCCAGCGTGACCGAGCCGAGTTCCTCGGCAAAAGTGGACAGTAGCTCCTGACCCATCCAGGCGGCCCTGAGCAGCCAGCCGCAAAGCCGACAATAAGTGATGGAAACGTTCGGCTTCGTGGCCATGGCTGGTGCCCTCCGCTTGGCCTCGAATCGGTACCCGTGAACCTACGCGCATAATAGGTTAGGTTTGCGAATCGACCGAACCTGAGGACCTGTCACCATATTGCAACAGGCACGTCCGATGTGGGTCACGAGGGGTTGCATCGGCAGCGTCGGCTCATCACCTCGTAGCAACATCCTGACTTGTCCAAGACCGGAAACTGCGGGAAGACAGAACCAATGAAACAAGCAATTCGCAAGACTGCGCCGATTGTCCTGGCCACCCTGGCCCTTGTCGGGCTGTTCATGGTCACCCCCTCCCAAATTGTCGCGGCAAGCCCGTTCGACAGCCTGCTCGGCAGCTGGCGGGGAAGCGGCACGATGCGCCTCAAGAGCGGGACCGAGCGTCTGAGCTGTAACGCCTACTACACCGGCGGCGGCAAACAGCTTGGGCTGGCCATTCGCTGCAATGCCCCAAGCGGCAAAGTGGAAATTCGGAGCAAGTTGAGCCTCAGCGGCAACCGCCTCAGCGGCAACTGGGAAGAGCGGACCTACAACGCATCGGGCGCAGCGTCCGGCACCGCCAATCCAGGCCGGATCAGCATCCGGGTCTCTGGCACGGTCCGGGGCAGCATGGTCGTCACCTACAGCAAATCCAGTCAGAGCGTCTCGATCTCGACGACCGGAACCGCTCTGCAAGGTGTGTCAATCCGCCTGACCCGCAGCTAGTTCGCCGCTAGTCTTAGACCCGAGTCATGACAGCTTGGTGGGGCGACCCTCCCGGCTGGCAACATTCAGGTGGCTAGGAGCGAACTGCTATGGGCGAGGCTTTGCTGACGCACAAATTGGTGGGGGAGCGGCTCGAGCTGGCCGCGGGGGGCTCTTGGACGGCCCCTCATGCGGGCGATCTCGAAGCGGCCGTGGAACGAGTCGCCGGCGAGGCCCCCAAAGCCAAAAACGTCTCCATCGACATGGGCGGCGTCCACGAATTCGATACATTCGGCGCCTGGCTGCTGGAGCGCCTGACGCGGCATTGGACGGCCGCGGGCCGCGAAGCGGTTGTCGTCGGCCTGCCCGAGCACGACTTGGGTCTTCTGGAAGAAATGCATGGCGTCAACCGCGAGGCGCCGCCAAAGCCCGAGCGCGTGAACCCCATCGTCGCAAGCCTCGCCGCATTCGGCCGTGGCGGCGCCGCCTTCGGCCGCAACCTCCTCGTGTTTGCCGAAATGCTCGGCGCGGTGGGGCTGGCGCTCGGCCGTGTCATCATGAAGCCGCGCGACTACCGCCTCACCTCGACCGTGCACCAGCTCGACCGCGTCGCCTGGCAGGCGGTGCCCATCATCCTGCTGATCACCTTCCTGATCGGCGCCATCATCTCGCAGCAGGGCATCTTTCATTTCCGCAAGTTCGGCGCGGAGCTCTACTCCGTCGATCTTGTGGGCATCTTGGTGCTGCGCGAGATCGGCGTTCTGATCGTGGCGATCATGGTGGCGGGCCGCTCGGGCAGTTCCTACACGGCGGAGCTCGGCTCCATGAAGATGCGCGAGGAGATCGATGCACTCCGCACCATGGGCTTCGATCCTGTCGAGGTGCTGATCCTGCCGCGCATTTTGGTGCTGGTCGTCGCGCTGCCCATACTGGCCTTCATCGGCTCCATGGCGGCGCTATACGGCGGCGGGCTCGTGGCCTGGCTCTATGGCGGCCTCAGTCCCGACATCTATATCGCGCGGCTCACGGACGCGATTTCGCTCACCCATTTCAAGGTCGGCATGATCAAGGCACCCTTCATGGGCCTCGTCATCGGCATCGTGGCCTGCGCCGAAGGCTTGCGGGTGAAGGGCAGCGCGGAGTCGCTCGGCATCCAGACGACGAACTCCGTCGTGGAGTCGATCTTCCTGGTCATCGTGCTCGATGGCCTGTTCGCCATCTTCTTCGCCTCGATCGGGATGTGAGGCGATGAGCGAGCCCAGCCCCGCCATCAAAGTGCGCGACCTTGTGGTCGGCTTCGGCGATCAGACC
>DGOS01000016.1 GCA_002390155.1 Hyphomicrobiaceae bacterium UBA4460
GTCGACTTGCCGTGGTCGATATGGGCGATGATGGAGAAGTTGCGGATCTGGGACAGGGGATTCGGCTGCGATGAACTCATGGGCGGCTTGGTAGGGGAGCAATAGGCCTGCGGTCAAGCCGGAGCAGTTGGTAATTAAGGCGAAACCATGCGGCGAGGCGCCATAAATTTGCGGCTGTCGGGGGCTAATCGCCCTTTGGTAGGAAGGTGGTTCCAACCCCGCAATCGGAGGACCGAATATGTCCAAGAAGCTGATCCTCGCCGCTGCCGCGGCTGGTCTCGTTGCCGCTACGGCGCTCCCCATGCAGTCGACGTCCGCTCAGGCCGGATCGCTGGTCGGCATGCCCTGTAAGGAAGCCGCCAAGCTGCAATTCCCAGACGACCGCAAGATGGCCCGTGCCTGGGCCAAGGAATGCGTGATGGCCTGGATGGACACCAAGCGCGGCTAAGTCACACGCGACTTAGGCAAGACGTGCGAAAGGGAGCCTCTTATGGCTCCCTTTTTTGTTGGGCGGCGGAAATCGCGATGCGGCGATGAGGGCTCAGCTGCCCTTGCTGCCCCAAATCTCGGAGAGACGCTGAGCGCGGCCGCAACCCCATTTGTAGTACTTGTAGCTGACCGGATTCTTGTTGTGGTAATCCTGGTGGTACTCCTCGGCGGCGGTGAAGGTCGTCGTGGGCCGAACCTCCGTAGCGACCGTCTTGTTGAAGCGCGTGGAAATGTCCTTCTTGGTTTTTTCCGCGAGCGTTCTTTCTTCCTCGTCCGAGGTGAACACCACCGTGCGGTAGGCCGGGCCCTTGTCGCAGAACTGACCCGTCGCATCGAATGGGTCGATGTTGTGCCAATAGTGGTCGAGCAGTTGCGCGTAGGTGACCTTCGATGGGTCGTAGGTGACCTTCAACGCCTCCACATGGCCCTCGTGTCTGCCATAGGTCGGCTCGGGCAGCGTGCCGCCGGCATAGCCGGAGACGGTCTCGCTCACACCGTCGACATTGTCGAAGGCGTCCTCGACGCACCAGAAGCAGCCGCCGGCGAAGATCGCAGTCTTGCTCTCGCCCGCAGACGTGTCATCGGCGCCGCTGGCGACCATGAACATGGCGAGAAAGGCCGCCGTCAGCCCGACGCAAATCCAACGCGCAATCATGAGATGTCTCCACATTGTTGTCTGGCTCTAACGATAGGCAACGGGCGCGAGCGCGCCTAGGCACTCTCGCGGCACCGTGATGGGAAGTGATGCGTCATTTGGGGCCGCATAACCGCTTGGGGCGACTTGCTGATTTGGGTTATTGAGGGGCCATGCAAACGACGTTGTCTTTACCCCAGGACGCCATGAAACCGGCCTATGACGTGGTGGTGGTGGGCTCCGGCTATGGCGGCGGGGTCTCCGCCTCCAGGCTGTCCCGGGCCGGGCAACGCGTCTGCGTCATCGAGCGGGGCCGGGAGGTGCCGGCGGGAGGCTTTCCGGCGCGGCTGCCCGAACTGCGGCGCGAGCTGCAACTGAGCGGCGGCACCATGCGCTCCGGCTCCAAGACCGGCCTCTACGACTTCCGGATCGGCGCCGATATCCACGTGCTCGTGGGCTGTGGGCTCGGTGGCGGCTCGCTGGTCAATGCCGGCGTCGCCTTGCGCCCCGATGCGCGCGTCTTTGCCGATGCCGCCTGGCCGGACGCGATCAACAAAGACGGCCTGCTCGATCTCGGCTTTGAACGTGCGGAGGCCATGCTGCGGCCGGCGCGGTACGGTAACGCTGCCGCCTTGACCAAGTACCGTGCGCTGGAAACCGCCGGCGCCGCGTTCGGCCGCGCCACGGTTGCCTCGCCCGTCACGGTGAGCTTCGAGGATACTGAGAATGCGGCCGGCGTAACTCAAGCCGCGTGCACGCTGTGCGGCGATTGCTGTTCGGGCTGCAATGTCGGCGCCAAGAACACCGTGGCCGCGACCTATCTCCCCGATGCACGCGCGCACGGCGCCGAGATCTTCACCGAGCTAACTGTCGACTACATCGAGAAGCGCGACGGCGGCTGGCGCGTGCATTTCGCACCCTCCGGCGACAAGAACGGCGAAGCGCGCCATGTCGATGCACGCTCGGTGGTGCTCGCCGCCGGCACGCTTGGGTCCACGGAAATTTTGTTGCGGTCGCGCGATCAAGGATTGAAATGCTCCGACCGGCTGGGCACGCGCTTTTCTGCCAACGGCGACATCATCGCCTTTGCGCTCGGCGGAAGCGAACGGGTCAACGCCATCGGTGTCGGCGAACCGCCAAAGTTTGACGGTGACACGGTCGGCGCTTGCGTTGCCGGGCAGATCGAGCTTCCCGACGAGAAGGACCTCGATCGCGGCATGATCATCGAAGAAGGCGTGCTGCCCTCTGCCTTGGCGCCGCTGCTGCCGGTGTTCTTTATATCGGGGGGGCGAATTCTCGGCGCCGCACAGAGCCTCATCAAGGGCGTGTATCAAGGCCCGCTGTCGCACTTGCGCACGTTCTTCGTCGTCTCTCATGACGACGCCGACGGCCGGCTCGTGCTCGACGATGGACGCCTCAAGGTTCGCTGGCCGAATGTCGCCGAGCAACCCGTCTACAAACGCGTTGATGAGGCCCTGACCAAGGTGGCCGATACGGTCGGCGGGCGCTACATCAAGAGCCCGCTCGCCGCGACCAGCATGGGCGTGACACCCGCGACGGCGCATCCGCTTGGCGGCTGCGGCATGGGTGAGGACGCGAGGCGCGGCGTGGTCAACCACAAATGCCAGGTCTTCGCCGATACCAACGGCGAGGACGTCCATGACGGTCTCTATGTCTGCGACGGCGCCGTTATTCCGCGCTCCATCGGTTGTAACCCGCTGCTGACCATCACCGCCCTGACCGAGCGCGCCATGGTCCATCTTGCCCGCGACCACAATCTGGGATTCGATACAGAACCGATTCGCGAGGCGGAACAGGCCGCATCATGAGGATTGGCTGTTCGATATTGCTGGGCGCCGCCGCCTTGGCCCTCTCGCTTGTCGCGAGCGCGAGCGCTTCGCAAGGCGCCGTGCGGATCACGCCATGCGCCAGCACCGAATACACCGCCTCGATCGGCGATGCCCCGGCTCAGACGCCGACACAAAGCCCCGACCAACTCACCATCGTGCTTGTCGGCGATACCGGCTTCAATCCGAAAGGCGCAGAGGTCGACCCGCGCGGCTTCAAGAAGAACGGCAAGGAGATCGGCTTTGCGGAAAGCGTGAGCGGCGTTGCGAGCGACATCAATGGCGACCTTGCCTTCGTCAATCTAGAGACGGTGATCACTGACCGCGACGATCTTGAGCCCGACGGTAAAGGCCAGACCTCGCCTTACAACTTCAAGAGCCACCCGGCGGGCTTGCGTGCGTTGCTCAACACCGGCTTCAATCTGTTCTCTCTCGCCAACAATCATTCGATGGACTACGGCCCGCTCGGCGTCGAAGAGACGCTCTATCACTTGGCCGTGGCGGGGGCGGAGCATCCGATTGCTTATGCCGGCATCGGCACCAATTACGAGGAGGCGACGCGGCCCGGCTGTCTCGAGCTCGGCGACATGAAGCTGGGCTTCAGCGCTACCGGCATCGTCACCGGCCAGCGGGAGGAGCATCGCGCGGGGCAAAACAAGGCGGGGCAGGCGGCCTATCGCAATCCAAAGGATTTCCAGCTGGTGCTGAACCGGCTCGCCGAGCTTCCGGCCGACTACCGCATCCTGTCGATCCACTATGGCCTCGAAGGCCGTGTCGTGCCGGACAAGCGGCAGTTGACGGATTGGCGGGGCAAGGCGGCGCAAGGCAGGGGCATCGACCTCATTGTCGGCCATCACCCGCACGTGGCCCAAGGCGTCGAGCGCGTCGGCAACTCTCTCATCTTCTATGGGCTCGGCAATTTCCTTCATCCCGGCACCGCGGAGATGAAGCGCTTCGGCGTTTGCCGCGACTATGGGCTGATGGCGAAAGTGCATCTGGCCAAGCAGGACGGCGATTGGCGTCTCGGCGCCATCGAAGCGGTCCCGCTAACGGGCACGCATATGAAGCCCGAACGCTTCTCTCCGCAGCAAAGTGCGACGCGCATCCATGCGCTGAACCATCTCGGCGCGCGGCTCGGCGACGGCGGCACGGCACAAGGCGTGCTCTTCACACCGCGTAGCGACGGCTCGGGGCTTTATTGCTCGGACGATGCAAATGCGCTCGGCGGCAAGATCGGCGCCATCTGCAAAGGCTATCAGCCGGCGCCCGCGACGCCGGCGAGTATCGCGCGGCAACTTGCCAGCGCTTGCGCCGACAAGCCGTTCTATGGCGCTGGGAAGAAAAAGCGGAAGCGCTGGCAGCGGCGCAGATCCGGTTTCGAGCGGCGCTAGCGCAACGCCCCGCCGGTGGCTTTGGTCACGGCGGCGACGACCTTTTCGGCCACCGCGTCGATCTCCGCGTCCGTGAGCGTCTTGTCGCGCGGCTGCAACGTCACATCGATGGCGAGTGACTTTTTGCCGTCCGGCACACCCTGACCGGTGAACACGTCGAACACGCTGACATCGGCGATCAGCGCGCGGTCGGCACCGGAGGCTGCGCGCACGACCTGGCCTGCGGCCACGTCAGCATCTACAAGAAACGCAAAGTCGCGCCGCACCGCCTGGAGGTCCGAGGCATCGAGCGCAGGCCTCGCCGTGCCTTTGCGCTTTGAACGGGGCAAGGCATCGAGATAAAGCTCGAACGCCGCCATCGGCGCTTCGGCGTCGAGGCTGGCGAGAGTGTCGGGATGGATCTCGCCGAACACGCCGAGCGTGACCTTCGGCCCGAGCTTCAGTGCACCTGAACGTCCCGGATGGAACCAGTCCGGCGCCTCGCGGGTCACTTGCATGTTTGCCTGACTGAGGCCCAGCGCGGTGAGCGCGGCGACGGCGTCGGCCTTCACCGCCTCCCAGCCGGCGGGGTCTGCATCGCCTGACCAGTGACGGCCAGCGCCATCGAGCGCCGAACGCCCGAAGCGCACGCCGCTCGCGGCCATGTATTGGTCTTCAGGGGCGAGGCCCCGATAGGCCTGGCCCAGCTCGAACAGTGCGCCGTCTGCGAAACCGCGATCGCGATTGCGCTTGGCTGCCGCGATCAAGCCCGGCAGCAGGCTGGGCCGCATTTGAGCAAGTTCCGTGGAGATCGGATTACTCAGCGTGAGCGACTTGTCGCCACCGCCGAACAGTTTCGCCTCGGCCGGCGGATTGAAAGACCAGGTGACGGCCTCGACAAATCCACGTGCGGCAAGGAGGCGCCGCGTGAACTTCGCGCGCGCTTGGCGCTCGGTCAGGACTGGCTTGGCCACACCAGACAGATCGGGGAGCGGCGTAGCCGGCACCTGATCGACACCGGTCAGCCGCACCACCTCTTCGACGAGATCGGCTGGTATGGCGATGTCCGGGCGCCAGGAGGGCGGGCTCGCCTTCACAGCGTTCGTCTTGCCGCCCAGCTTGATGCCGAGTGCGGTGAGCTTGCGGCGGATGTCCGCGTTCGACAGTGACAGCCCGCTCAAGCGGCCGATCTGCCTCATGTCGAAGCGAAAGGGCGAATTGGATTTTGGCGCCTTGCCGGCAACCGTGACCTGGCTCGGTTCACCGCCGCACAGCTGGAGCACCAGTTCAGTGGCGAATTCGACCCCCGGCAGCACGGATTGAGGATCCACGCCGCGCTCGAAGCGGAAGCGCGCGTCCGAAACAATGTTCGCCGTGCGGCCGGTGCGCGCGGTGCGCTTGGGATCGAAATAGGCAGACTCGATGAAGACATTCGTCGTCTCCTCGGTGCAGCCCGTGTCCTCGCCGCCAATCACGCCGCCAAGTCCAAGCACGCGCGCATCGTCCGCGATGACGCACATTTCTTCGTCGACTGCATAGGTCTTGCCGTCGAGGGCAAGGAACTTCTCGCCCTTGCGTCCAAGCCGCGCGCGTATGGCGCCGTCGAGCTTGTCCGCGTCGTAAACATGTAAGGGACGCCCACGGTCGTAAGAGATGTAATTGGTGATATCGACCAGCGCATTGATGGGGCGCAAACCGATAGCCCTCAGCCGCGCTTGCAGCCAGTCCGGGCTCGGCCCGTTCTCAACGCCGCGCACAAGCCGCCCGGCAAACACAGGGCAAGCCGTCTTGGTCTCCGTCGAGAACTCCAGCTTGATAGGAACGGAGTTCTTGAACCCGCCTTTGACCGGCTTGATCGTTTCCTTCGTAAGCTTGCCGAGGCCCGCCGCGGCGAGATCGCGCGCGATCCCGCGCACGCCGAGACAATCGGGGCGGTTCGGCGTGATGGCGATGTCGAACATCACATCGTCGAGGCCGAGCGCCTTTGCGGCCGAACTGCCGACGCGGGCCTTCTTCGGCAACTCGATGATCCCGGTATGCTCGTCGGACAGTTCAAGCTCCTTCTCGGAGACCATCATGCCGCTCGACTCGACGCCGCGGATCTTCGCCTTGGTCAACGTAAAGTCGAGGCCGGGCACGTAAGCGCCGACAGGCGCGAACACGCCCTTCATCCCGGCATGGGCGTTCGGCGCGCCACACACGACTTGCAGGCGCTCCTTGCCGGTGTTGACCTCAAGCACTTGCAGCTTGTCGGCGTCCGGGTGCTTGTTCGCCTTCACCACTTCGGCGATGCGAAATTCTTTGAGCGCCGCGGCCGGGTTGTGCACCTCTTCGACTTCCAACCCGATGCGGGTCAGCGTGTCGGCGATCTCGTCCACGGAGGCGTCCGTGTCGAGATGTTCCTTCAGCCATGACAGGGTGAACTTCATCGCGCGCTCAGCCCCGCAGCAAGTGTGGGAACGGCGAGCGACGCGAAACCGTAATGGGTCAGCCAGCGCAAATCGCCTGAGAAGAACGCGCGCAAGTCAGGCATGCCATATTTCAGCATGGCCAAGCGGTCGATGCCGACGCCAAACGCAAATCCCTGATGTTTCTTGGGGTCGAGGTTCACCGCTTTCAGCACGTTGGGATGCACCATGCCGCAGCCGAGAATCTCGAGCCACTCGTCGCCTTCGCCGATGCGGATCTCATCGCCCACTTTTGCATAGCCAATGTCGACTTCCATCGACGGCTCGGTGAAGGGGAAGTAGCTGGCGCGGAAGCGCATCTTGACTTCCGGCACTTCGAAGAAGGCTTTGCAGAATTCTTCGAGCACCCATTTCAGGTGACCGAGATGCGTCTCCTCGTCGATCACGAGTCCCTCGACCTGATGGAACATCGGCGTGTGGGTCTGATCGGAGTCGCAGCGATAGACGCGGCCCGGCGCGATGACGCGCAAAGGCGGCTCGTTCGCCAGCATGGTGCGGATCTGCACCGGGCTCGTATGCGTGCGCAGCACAGGCCGCGCGCCGTCCGGCCCTTCGGCGAAATAAAACGTGTCGTGGTCTTGCCGCGCCGGATGCTCCGGCGGAATGTTGAGCGCCGTGAAGTTGTTGAAGTCCGTCTCGATATCGGGCCCTTCGGCGATGGAGAAGCCCATATCGGCGAAGATCTCGGTGATCTCGTCGGTCACTTGGCTGACGGGATGGATGCGGCCTTTCGCCTGCGGCCCCTCATGCACCGGTAGCGTCACGTCCGCGCGCTCATGCGCAAGCTTGGCTAAGGTCTCGGCGCGGCCGAGTTCCACGCGCTTTGCTTCGATGGCGTCGGCGACGGCCGTCTTCACCGCGTTGACTGCTTGGCCGAAATCGCGGCGCTCCTCAGGCGGCATGGAGCCGAGCCGTTGCATCAGCGCGGACACGCGGCCCTTCTTGCCGAGCGCGCCGACGCGGACGTCTTCGAGCGCGGCAAGATCGGAGGCGCGCGCAACAGCCTCAAGCAGTTCGGTCTTGAGACTGTCGAGCTCTGCGGCGCTCATGGTGGGGCTCAGCCCCGCGCGGCGGTGGCAGCCTCAACCAAGCCTTGGAAGGTTTGCGGTTCGCGCACGGCGATATCGGCCAGCACTTTGCGATCGAGCTCGATCCCGGCCTTTTTCAAACCGTCGATCAGCTGGCCGTAGGTGGTGCCGTTGGCGCGTGCGGCGGCATTGATGCGCTGGATCCATAGGGCGCGGAAGGTGCGCTTCTTCACCTTGCGGTCGCGGTAGGCGTATTGACCCGCCTTCTCCACGGCCTGCTTGGCGATGCGAATGGTGTTCTTGCGGCGGCCGTAATAGCCCTTCGCCTTGGTCAGCACCTTGCGGTGACGGGCATGGGCGGTAACGCCACGTTTTACACGGGACATAGCAGTGCTCCTTAAGCTCGTCTCGCCTTCGCCTTAGGCGTAAGGGAGGAAATTCTTCTTCACGACTTTGGCGTTCTCGTCGGCAAGGACCATCGTCCCCCGGGCATTCCGGATGAACTTGTTGGTCCGCTTGATCATGCCGTGCTGCTTACCGGCAGCGGCGCATTTCACCTTGCCGGAGGCCGTGATCTTGAATCGCTTTTTGGCACCGCTCTTGGTCTTGAGCTTGGGCATTTGGCTTCCTTTTTGGGCCGGCGCTGGCGACAGGCCGCCCGGCGTTCTTGAATTCGATGATGGAGAGCAAACGAGCCGCCACGGCATGCCCTGCCGGGCGGCTCCTGAAGGTGCGGTTTATAGAGGGATTTCAGCCTCTATGGCAAGCGCCCAGGTCTTTTCGGCCCGGGGCTTCCCTTAGGCCCGAATCGGGGCCAGCACCATGACCATCTGGCGGCCTTCCAGCCGGGGCTCCGACTCCACCTTGGCGATCTCCGCAGTGTCGTCTTTCACCTTGTTCAGCAGCTGGACGCCCAGGTCCTGATGGGCCATTTCGCGGCCCCGGAAGCGCAACGTCACCTTGACCTTGTCGCCTTCCTCGAAGAACCGGTTCATCGAGCGCATCTTCACGTCGTAGTCGTGCGTGTCGATATTGGGCCGCATCTTGATCTCTTTGATCTCGACCGTGCGCTGCTTCTTGCGCGCCTCGGCGGCCTTCTTCTGCGCCTGGTATTTGTATTTGCCGAAGTCCAGGATCTTGCAGACCGGCGGCTTGGAATTGGGCGAAATCTCAACGAGATCGAGCCCCGCATCCGCCGCCTGGGCCAATGCGTCTTCGATACCAACGACGCCGACATTTTCACCTGTCGCGTCAATGAGCTGAATTTCAGGAGTGTCGATTCCCTCGTTTACACGGGGACCGCCCCTGTTCGGGGCAAGCTTCATGGGCCGTCTTACGATGTGTCATCTCCTCTAGTGCAGTTGGCGCCCTCGCCGCGGCGAGGCACGGGGCGCCGGAGCCAGTGTCGATCGAGAGTTCTACAGGAAGGGAAATAGACCTGACAAGTCACGCCGGAGCCATGCGACCTGGCAATAACCATGAAACCGGCCGAATCCGGCACGTCGTGGATTGGTCCGCGGTCGGCTAGGCCGGGGTCGCCGGGTCCCCGTGCATGACAGGGACGGGCGCATCAAACGTGCCCCAGCGCCGCTGCGCGCGGCGCATGATCTGGCTCACGAGGCGCACGGCCTCGCCGCTCACGAAGCTCGATGTGTTGTTTTCCAGTGCGACGGGACGCACAAAGCACGTTTCGTGTCGCGCATCGTGCCATGTCTCCCACAGCTTCTGATCGATCATGTTTTCCGACACGATGTTGGAGACGGTGTCGCGAGGCAGCAGCTCGAGCGTGAGAGGCGTCCAGCCGGCGCCGCGTGCGAGCTCGGTCAGCGTGTTGTGCGGACGCGCATTGGCGGAGATCCCGAGTTGCTCGCCGAGCACGCCGACAAACTCGTCGCAGAGCTGGTAGTCGCCGACGAACCAGAAGGTCGACAGGAAGGCGTTCGCCAGGTCGTACTTCTCGTCGTCGGAGAGGCTCGCGATCTGCGTCCAGGTCAGCTCGAGGAAGTTCTTCAGGATGTAATGCGTAATGAAATTACGCTGCATCGCACCGTACGCCACGTCCACGCCGTAAGGCTGCAGACCCTGGGAGATGTAACGGGTCATCCGGTAGTTGTAGTAGGAGACGAAGTGGCTGGCGGGATCGCGCAGCAGTAGACTGCGCTTGATCAACCGCCGCTCGAAGAGCGGATCGACCGAAATTCCAAGATAGTGGCCGCTGAGCACGCGAATGTCGTTCGGGCTGGTGATGTCCGCGCCGTCATATCTGCTCGCGAAGCGCCTGAGCCCCCGCCGCCGCCGCAGACGGTGATAGGCCGATTGGGGCAGAGACTGCGCCAGATGACGGTCAATCGTCCGGCCGGCACATTTAGGGACGTGATACACAAAATGCACCGGCGGGGCACTTGCCGCGCGGTGCAAATGAGCCGGTATTTCTGACACTACCCCCAAAGACATAGCCGCAAGCTTGACATCGCCATGGTTAACAAAACCTTTCGAGATTGGTTCCAGCGGGGGTGCGCTCAAGGTGTGTTCGCCATCAAGGCAGTGGGTCGGGACGGGAACGGGGCAGAAACTGGGCAGTCCGCCGAAATTTCACGTTCTAACGAAGATGTGACGCGAGATTGGTTCCCAGCAGCTCGTCATAAACAGCGAGCGTGTCCCGCTGCATGGTCTCAAGGGCAAAGTGACAGCCGACATGGGCGCGGGCCCTTTGACAGATTGTCGCACGTGCGTCCGGTGGGAGCGCCAGCGCCTCGGCAAGACTCTCTGCTAATGCGGGAGCGTCGCTGGGAGGTACAACCCAACCCGTGAAGTCGCTGCTGTCCGAGGCCGCGATTACGTTCTCTGGCGCAGCGCCGACATCGGTGACGATGACGGGGCATCCGGCCGCTTGCGCCTCGATACTGGGCCGCCCGAATGTCTCCGCGCGGGTCGATGGAAGAATGCCCACCGTGGCGAGGTTGAACGCGGCAGGCATGTCGTCGCAATGGCCGACCAACCGCACGCGGCCCTCAAGTCCGCCGTCCGCGATCTTCTTTTCAAGCTCCTCGCGGTAGCCGTCGCGGCCGTCAGCGCTGCCGGCGAAGATGACCACGGCGTCTCCCAGCTGGCCCGCCTCGCGCAACAGCCGCGCCGCCTCGATCGTGTGGGTATGACCCTTCAGCCGGGTCAGGCGTGCGGCTTGCAGAATGACCGGGCATCCCTCCTCGATGCCCCAGGCATCACGGAGGCGCTGGAACCGCGCGGGCGCGATGGCGTCGCGGGCGAACTGGGCGATGTCGAGACCGCGATGGATCACACGCATGCGCTCCATCGGCACGCCATGGCGCGCGGCAATGATCTCCGCCGTGTAGCGCGAGTTGGCAATGACGCGATCCCCCCGCGCCATAACGCCGTTATAGGCCTGCTTCAGCGGAAACTGTCTTCGATAGGCGCCGTGATAGGTGGTCACGAACGGCCGCCCCGTCCTTCGCGCGGCGAGGAATGCGCTCCAGGCAGGCGCGCGGCTCCGCGCATGCAAAAGCGAGACGTCCCGCGCCTCGACAAGCTCTGCAAGGCGCTGCGCGTTAGCGAGAATGGTCAGCGGGTTCTTGCTTGCAAGCGGCAGACGAATGAGTTCGCCGCCGGCGTTTTCGAGACGCTCTACGAGTCTTCCGCCCTCGGAAGCCACCAAGGCTTTCGCGCCCGCGGCGGTCAGCGCTTCGGCGATCTCGATGGTCGATTGCTCGCTGCCCCCGGCTTCGAGGCGCGGCACGACCTGCAAAATGGTCACCTCTGACATCGCTTTTTCTTGGCCTTTGCCTTGCGCGAAGAGCCTTGGATACGCTAGCGCTCGTCTCCATGCAGCATGAACCACAGTTCGTCGAAATTGGCCAAGACTCGAAGCGCCAAGCATCGAAGCGCCGCCGCATCGCCTATCGCTTCGACGAAGGGCAAGACGCGTCCAGCCCGGCCGTGTTCTGGCTGTCGGGATTCTTGTCCGACATGGCGAGCACCAAGGTGTCGGCCTTGAGCGCATGGGCGAAGCACGAAGGCCACGCCATGCTCTGTTTCGACTATTCGGGCCATGGCGTTTCGGGCGGGGACATCTTGAAGGCCTCCGTGGGCGACTGGCTCGAAGAAGCCGCCACCATGCTTGAGCTGCTCAAAGGCAGGCGGGTGATCCTCGTCGGATCGTCCCTGGGCGGCTGGATTGGGCTCCTGCTGGCGCGCGCGCTTGCCAAAAGCGGAGACGCGCGCCTCGGCGGGCTCGTGCTCATCGCGCCCGCCTGGGACATGACCGAGAAGCTCATGTGGGAGAAGATGTCGGAGAAGACGCGGGTCATCGTCGAGACGGAGGGCGTCTTCTACGCACCGTCGGACTACGACGACGCCTATCCGCTCACCAAGGTTTTGATCGAAGAGGGCCGCAACCATCTCCTCGCGGCGGGCGGCATCGAGGTGGGCTGCCCCGTTCGCATCCTGCAAGGCCTGCGCGACGAAGACGTGCCTTGGCAGCATGCGCTGGCGCTTGTCGATCTCATCGAAGGCGACGACGTGGAGATCACGCTCGTCAAGGACGGCAACCATCGCCTGTCGAGCCCGGAAGACTTGCGGCGGCTCACGCGCACGGTCGGCGCCCTCATCGAGACGGCGGCGTCTCCTTCGGCATAAGCGATCTCAGTCCTTCGCGGAACGTCGGATAGCGGAGCTCGACGCCGAGCTCCGATTTGATCAGCGCGTTGCCAATCTTGCGGCTGCCCTGATAGAAGCTCCGCGCCAACGGCGTGAGATCCGCGTCCTCGAACGCGATCTCCGGCGGCGGCGCAACGCCGATCATCTGCGCCGCATGCGCCACCACGTCGCCAGGCGCGGCGGGCTCGTCATCAGCCACATTGTAGATCGCGCCGGCACGAGGTTTCGCGATCGAGGCTTCGAGCACGCGCGCGATGTCGTCCACATGGACGCGGCTGAACACCTGGCCGTCTTTGTTGATGCGCCGTGCGGTGCCGGCCTTGAGCTTGTCGAACACGCTGCGCCCCGGCCCGTAAATGCCGGCAAGGCGGAACACCTGCACCGGCACGCCGATCTTCTCACCGAAGTCGAGCCAGTCCTGCTCGGCCACAACGCGCGCTTCGGTCCGCGCACTGTTGGGCTTCGGGACCGTCTCCTCGCTGACCCAGTTCCCCTGCTGGTCGCCATAGACGCCCACGGTTGACAGATAGCCGATCCACTCCAGGGTCTTGAGTTTGGCGATCTCGTCTCGGTAGCTCGCGAGCACCGGATCGCCGTCATCGCCTGGCGGAACCGAATGCAGCAAATGCGTCGTGCCTTGCAGCAGCTTCGGCAATTCAGAATTGCTTTTGTCGCCGGCGAAGCGCGTGGCCTCAAAGCCTTCTCTGCGCAACTGGCCGATCTTCGGTTCTTCGCGCGCGGTTCCGGCAATCTCCCAGCCTTGGGAGGCGAGAAGGGGCGCGAGCGCCCGCGCTGAGAAACCGAGGCCGAAAGCGAACAAGCGGCTCACGCGGCAACCTCCAGCCACTCACCGCGAACGTCACTGTCACTCTCTTGTCCGGCAAACGTAGCGCGCAAGCTGTGAAAAGTTTCAGGAGCTAATCGCGATAGCGCCCACACCGCCATGGCGCGCACCAATGGAGACTCGTCTGAAAGTAGCGCCTCCACTTTTGGTGCGAGCGCGGTGTCGCCTGAATTGCCTGCGGCGATCAGCACATTGCGCAGGAAGCGGTTCCGCCCCGTACGCTTGATCGGCGTGCCGCGAAAGCGTTTGCGAAAGCCAGCATCATCCAACATGAGCAACGCATTGAGCGGCGGGTTGTCTGCGCTCGCGCGCACCGTGAGCTTTGCGTCATGCGAGACTTGCGCAAACTTGTTCCACGGGCACACGGCAAGACAATCGTCGCAACCATAGATGCGGTTGCCCATGGCCGCACGATATTGCGGCGCGATGTGTCCTTTGTGCTCGATGGTGAGATAGGAGATGCAAGCCCGCGCATCGAGCTCGTAGGGCGCGGTGAATGCATTCGTCGGACAAACGTCGAGGCAGCGCCGGCATTCGCCGCAATGATCTTCTTCCGGCTCATCGGGCGCGATTTCGGCGGTGGTGAAGATCGAGCCGAGAAAAAGCCAAGAGCCGAACTCCCGCGAAACAAGATTGGTATGTTTGCCTTGCCAGCCGATACCGGCCCGCGCTGCAAGAGGTTTCTCCATCACCGGTGCGGTGTCGACGAACACTTTCACGTCCCCTTGCGTGAGCGCTTGTACGCGTCCGGCGAGCACTTTCAGCTTCTTCTTGATGACGTCGTGATAGTCGGCGCGTTTGGCGTAGATGGAAACCGCGCCGTGCGAACGCTTCCGAAGAGCCGCGAGCGGATCGCCCTCGACGCCGTAGTTCACCGCCAACACGATCACGCTTTGTGCGTCCGGCCACAGCGCGCGCGGGCTCTTGCGTCGCGTGGCGGTCTCGGCGAGCCATGCCATGTCGCCCTGGCGTCCTTCGGCGATAAACCTGTCGAGCGCATCGCCGATGCCCGCCGGCACATTGGCGGACGTAAAGCGCACGGCATCGAAGCCAAGAGACTTGGCTTCCTCTGCGATCGTTGATCTTAGGGTAGCTGTCATGCCCGCTTGCCATACCCGCATGATTTGGGGCGCAGCCTCAGAAGTCGAGATTCGTGTATGTCTCTGAAGGCGTGAAGCCGGCCACGCGGTCCTGCAACAGCGGCCGGAAAGATGGCCGCGACTTGACCAGCGCATACCAGTTCTTCGCGGGCTCGAACTCTTCCCAGGGGACTTCTCCGAGATAATCCAACGCCGACAGATGCGCCGCGGCCGCGAGGTCGGCAAAGCTCATGACATCGCCCGCGAGCCAGCTCCGGGTCTCGGTCAGATGACCGACATAGGTCAGATGATACCGCAGATTGTCGTGCCCGGCCCGCATGGCCTCCATATCGGGGGAGGCGCTTTGCGGCCCAAAGCGGCGGAAGACCTTCTCCACTACTAGATAGTCGGTCACTTCGTCGTGGAACTTGTGGTGGATCCAGTCCACCAGCCGCCGCGCCTCGGCTCGCTCGGCAAGGCCGCCCGGAAAGGGCTGAAAGCCACGGGGGTCGCGGGCCTCCGCCGTGTCGCCGAGATACTCGGAGATCGCATAGCTCCCTGCGATCGGCGCGCCCTCGTCCGGAACGAAGACAGGCAGCGTCCCGGCCGGGTTTAGGGCCAAAAGCTCCTGGCGCCATTCCCAGGGCTTTTCCTCGGTCAACGCGACCTCCAGCCCGCATTCGGCCAAAGCGAGGCGAATTGACCTAGAGAAGGCACATAGAGGATGGTGATGAAGATTCGCCATTAATGGCTGTGGCGGCCGTTCGGTCGGAAATGAATCGCGCGGGGCTAGAGCCTCGTATAGAACCTGCACGCACGTCGAACAAGCGGCGCGACGAGGGGCTATGACCGTAGAGCAGATCATTGTGCTTGCCGTGGTGCAGGGGATCACCGAGTTCCTCCCCATCTCGTCGTCCGGCCATCTGATTCTTGTTCCCTATCTGCTCCACTGGGCCGATCAGGGGCAGTTCGTCGACGTCATGGTGCATGTGGGCACCCTGTTCGCGATCCTCATCTACTTTTGGAGAGACGTTTGGCAGATCACGCTGGGCGGTCTCGAACTGTTCAAGGGCAAGGTCACCCACGAGGGCAAGCTCGCCATCTACATCGTGCTCGCGACCATCCCGGCGGTCGCCTTCGGGCTGTTCCTGAAGAAGTTCGGCTTCGGCGACTTGGAGCGCAGCGTCACGGTCGTTGCTTGGAACACGGTCCTCTATGGCTTGCTGATGCTTGTGGCCGACATGGTCGGACCGCAAGAGAAGACCATCGAGAATATGACCTTGCGCAGCGCGCTGATCATCGGCGTGGCGCAGGCGCTCGCGCTGATCCCCGGCACGAGCCGGTCGGGCGTCACCATGACGGCGGCGCGGTTCCTTGGCTTCACGCGGCCCGACGCGGCGCGCTTCTCGTTCCTGCTCGGCATTCCAGCCATCGCCGGTGCGGGCGTGCTGACGGTCGGCGAGGCGTTGGCCGCGGGCGACACCATCACCATGGATGCGGTCTATTGCGCGATCCTGACCTTCTTCGCAGGGCTCGCGGCCATCGCTTTCCTGATGGCCTTGGTCAAGCGGATCAGCTTCCTGCCCTTCGTACTTTATCGGATGGTTTTGGGCGGCTTCCTGCTGGTGATGATCTACACCTAGGCGCGCGCTCGTCCTACGCCTTGTAGATGGAGAACTGCCCGCGCGGGCGGAACTGCTCCAGATAGTCCGGCACGACATTGGCGATCTGCACCGGCTCGATGCCGAGGCCATCCAGCGTGCGCTTGGCCTTGATCGCAGCCGCACTCACCACGTTGTCGGTCTCAAGCAAGCGCACCTGATCGAGGGTAAGCGGCGGGTTCGGCAGCCATTGCAGAACCGCGCCTTGCAGCTTGGCGATCCAGAACGGCAGCGGCACCAAAGGACGCGAGCGCATCGAGTAAGCGAGCACGCGCTCCATGACCTGGCGCATGGTGAGGATCTCCGCACCGCCAAGCTCGTAGGGCGCCTTGGTACTCGTGCGGCCTTCCAGCGCCGCCACGATGCTCTGCGCAACGTTGCCGACGAAGACCGGCTGGAACTTGGTGTGCCCGCCGCCGATCAGCGGCAGCATTGGCGATAGGCGCGCAAGCGCCGCGAAGCGATTGAAGAATTCGTCCTCAGGTCCGAAGACGACAGAGGGACGGAAGATCGTGGCGTCCTTGTAGGCGTCCTTGATGGCCGCTTCGCCCGCGGCTTTGCTGCGGGCATAGATCGAGGCTGAGCTCGCGTCGGCCCCGATGGCCGAAACGTGGACCAGCGTTCCGACGCCGGCCGCCTTCGCGGCCTCCGCGACATTGCGCGCGCCCTCGTCCTGCACGGACTTGAAGGTCTGTTTGCCGGTGGGTAACAGGATGCCGACGAGGTTGACGACGGCGTCTGCGTCCTGTGCGGCGGCCAGCAGCGAGTCGGGAAAGCGGACATTGGCCTGGACCGGCACGATCTGGCCGACCCCGCCTAAGGGCTGGAGATGGCCGGCAAGCTCCGGCCGCCGGACGGCGACCCGGATGCGTGCGCCCGTCTGCGCGATGGCCCGGACCGTGTGCCGGCCCAAGAAGCCCGAGCCCCCGTAGACCGTTACCAACGCCCGATTATTGAGTGCGATGCCCACTTAGATGCCTCTTAACCCCGACGCGCTATGGTGCCGCTCAGCATTACACGAGGGATGCTGTGCCTTGAAGGGAACTCTTCAGGCAATTGACAATGGGATGCACCGATCGTACCTGAACGCCTTCAAGCCCAGGTGGCGGAATTGGTAGACGCGCTAGCTTCAGGTGCTAGTGCCCGCAAGGGCGTGGAAGTTCGAGTCTTCTCCTGGGCACCAAATTCGCCGCGCCCCCTTTTGCTGAGGGGGTGCCGGCCGCTAACGTCGAGAAGCCCTTGAGCCAGCTAAAGAATGTCGAGCTTTATCAGGGCGATCTGCCGGAAGGCCGCTTCACGGCCAAGACGATCGCCATCGACACCGAGACGCTGGGGCTGAACCCGCATCGCGACCGGCTCTGCCTTGTCCAGCTCTCCGACGGGGACGGCACGGCCGCCCTGGTCCAGGTTAAGGCCGGCCAGGATGCCCCCGAGCTCAAGCGCCTCCTGGCCGATGAGAGCGTCCTCAAGCTGTTTCATTTCGCCCGGTTCGACTTGGCGGCGCTGAACAATTTCTTCGGCGTCATGGCCGGGCCCGTCTACTGCACCAAAATCGCCTCCAAGCTCGCCAGGACCTACACGGACCGCCACGGCCTAAAGGACCTGGTCCGTGAGCTTCTTGGCGTGGACCTGTCCAAGCAGCAGCAATCCTCCGATTGGGGCGCGGCGGAGCTGAGCCCCGAGCAGCTCAATTATGCGGCGAGTGATGTGCTATATCTGCACGCGCTGCGAGATCGTCTCGACCTCATGCTGAAGCGGGAGGGCCGAACGCATTTGGCGAAGGCCTGCTTCGAATTTCTCCCCACCCGGGCCGAGCTCGATCTCGAAGGCTGGGCCGAAATGGACATCTTCGCCCACTAGAAGGCTGCTAGGGCCCCAGCAATCCAAGGCCTTCGGTCGCAATCTGATCAAAGTCCTGCGGCTAGTGTGGCGGGGTCAGCGAGACACTGGCGGGTACCAGTACCATGGCATATGAGGCGAATCTCGGCACGCGAGGCCGGCACTACGTTGTGCGCACGCCCGAGGAGCGTCAGCGTGCCTTCCGTAGCGCCAGGCGCCACAGCTTCTTTGTGTCCTTTCTTCGCCGGGTTCTGCCCGTCCTCGCCCTGCTCGTACTTGCGGCCTATTTCATCTCCACGCGCATGAACATCACGGTCGGCGATTTCACCGCCAGCATTGACGGGATGGAGGTCGTCGACGGGAACTTGCGTATGCTCAACCCGACGCTGGAGGGGGCCGACAAGAAGAACGGCAAGTACGTGGTGAGGGCCGAATATGCGGACCAGGACATCACCAGCCCTGACATTATCAAGCTCCACGCCATCAGGGCCGATATCGACGACCCGACCGGCGGCTGGTCCAAGATGCAGGCGGTTCGCGGCGTCTTCAACAACACGGCCGAGCGCCTCATCATGAAGGATCGCATCACCGTCGCCACCAGTTCTGGCGTCACCGGCGAGCTGAAATACGCCACGATGGACATGGCAACGCAGACGCTCCGTTCCCACAGTCCCGTCTTCTTCGAGCTGAACAATGGCAACGCCACCGTCCGTGCGAACGCGATGACGCTGCGCTCCAAGGAGAAGGTCATTACGTTCCGGGGCAAGGTCGCCGTTCACCTCGAGCCGAAAAAGGTTGCTGCCGCGAAGAAGCCCGCGCAACAGCCGGTGCCGGCGGCGAACGGCGCAGCTCAGAGCGGCGCAGCACCAACCGGCGCGGCGCAGGTGCCGCCGCAATGAGCGGGTGTGGTGCAATTCGGCAGGCTCTTCACGTGCTCGGCCTGGGCGTCGTTCTCTTGTTGCCAGTAAGCCCGCTTACCGCGCAGACCATGACCAACTCGTTTGGCGGGATGTCCAAAAATTCGGACGCCCCCATCGATATCCAATCGGACTTGCTCACCGTCTACGACACAAAGAAGATCGCGATCTTCAAGGGCAACGTGAAGGCTGTGCAGGGGACGACGACGCTCCGCGCCACGCAGCTCGACGTGCACTATATCGGCGGCGCGGAAGAGCTGACGGGTAAAGGCGCGGACCAAGACAACGCGACCACGCCGGTCGCTCAGCAGGGCGCGACCCAGAAGGATGCGGATCCGCAATCGAGCATCAACAAGCTTGAAGCGCGCGGAGACGTCTACATCACCAGCGAGGACGACCAAACCACGTCGAGCGACTGGGCGGTCTATGATGTGCCGGCGCAGCTCGTAACCGTAGGTGGTAATGTGGTGTTATCCCAAGGACAGAATGTGCTAAAGGGGAACCGGCTCATAATCGACCTAAAGACAGGTGAGAGTCGGTTCGACAACACGGGAAACGCTGCCGCCGGAGGCGGTCGGATTCGTGCACTGTTCATGCCCAAGGGAAGCGACGTTAAGGACAGTGCCGCGGCGATGGAGCCGGAGCCCGGCCAGGCCCAGCAAGTGCCAGGGGCACAAGTGCCGGGGGCAGCAGTCGAGACTGGCGAGCCGTTGCCGATTGCGCCGCCGCGCCGGTAAACCCGTTCAAGCGCTTCAACCGATATTAACCGGCCAGCGCTTCAACTGAGGAGCGAAAGGGGTCAGTGGGCAAGTTGTTGTCGTTTCCAGGTCATCAGGGCACCGCGGCCCAAGGAGCGCCCGCGCAAGGGGCGCCGCTTGCGCATGGCCAGGCCCCGCTACGAGAGCCCGGCAACGGCTGGCTGACCATCCGCTCGGTCGTCAAAAGCTTCAAGAAACGCATGGTCGTGCGCGGCGTTAGCCTCGACCTGGCGCGCGGCGAGGCTGTCGGCCTCTTGGGTCCCAACGGCGCCGGAAAAACCACGGTGTTCTACATGATTACCGGGCTGATTCCGGCCGATGAAGGGTCCATCAAGATCGACGGACGCGACGTGACGAGACTGCCGATGTACCGGCGCGCGCGGTTGGGTATCGGCTATCTGCCGCAAGAAGCCTCGATCTTCCGTGGCCTCACCGTGGAGGAGAACATTCTCGCCGTGCTCGAGATGGTCGAGCCCAAGAGGAAGGAACGCAAGAAGCAGCTCGATGCGTTGCTTGAGGAGTTCCGTATTACGCGTCTAAGAAAGTCGCCGTCCATGGCGCTGTCGGGCGGTGAGCGCCGCCGCGTGGAGATTGCCCGCGCGCTCGCCTCACGCCCGTCATTCATGCTTCTCGACGAACCCTTCGCCGGCATCGATCCCATTGCCGTCGGCGACATTCGCGCGCTCGTGCGCCACCTCACCGAGCGCGGCATCGGCGTTCTTATCACCGACCACAACGTGCGTGAGACGCTCGACCTTGTGAGCCGGGCCTACATTATTCACGACGGCATGGTGCTGACCCACGGCACCACCGACGACATCATCAACAACGAGGATGTGCGGCGCGTCTATCTTGGTGACCAGTTCAAGATCTAAGTGCTCGATCGCGAGTGAGTCCGTAAATGGCGATCAATACAAAGCTGGAGCTCCGCCAGGCACACGGTCTGGTCATGACGCCGCAACTGCAGCAGGCGATCAAACTGCTGCAGCTCTCCAACATGGAACTTGCGACGTTTGTCGAGGGTGAGCTTGAGCGCAATCCGCTGCTGGAGCAGGCCGACGCGGACGAACCGAGCAACACGGCCGATCAACCCTCACCTGCAGCCAAGAGCGAGGAAGGAAGTTCGGAAGCCACGGGCGCAGAGTCAGGCACCAGCGACGAAGGAGACTGGGTCAATCTCGAAACCGGAAACGATTCCGGCCGCACCGACGATCTCGATGCCGAACCGCAGGACGTGTTTCCCGATGCGGAGAACTTCACCCCCGGCGCGGTAAGCGATTCCGGTTGGAGTGGACTGACGCAAGGGCCGCGCCCCGACATCGACCAAGGCAATAATCTTGAAGCCTACGTGGCTGAGGAGAAGACGCTTCGCGATCATCTCGCCGAGCAATTGTCGTTGGCGTTCTCCGATCCTGCGCGGCGGCTCATTGGCCAGCACATCATCGATATGACCGACGAGGCGGGTTACCTGCGCGGCGAGCTCGATGCGCTCGCAGAGCTGCTGGGTGCTCCGCCCGAGCTTATTGAAGAGACGTTGAAGGTGATGCAGAGCTTTGAGCCATGCGGCGTATTCGCACGCGATCTTCGCGAATGTCTCACGCTTCAGCTGAAGGAACAGGACCGCTGCGATCCGGCGATGGCGGGACTGATCGACAATCTCCACCTCCTTGCCACGCACGACCTCGTTGCGTTGAAGCGCGCGGCCCATGTGTCGGATGAGGATCTCTGCGACATGATCGCCGAGGTCAGGCGTCTAAACCCGAAGCCGGGCCTGAAGTATGGCTCCAGCCCCACCCAGCCCATCGTGCCCGACGTTCTCGTGCGCTCGCTTCCCGATGGGAGTTATTACGTGGAGCTGAACAGTGACACGCTTCCCCGCGTTCTCGTCAACCAGTCCTACTACGCGACGGTCTCGAAGTCGGCCCTGCGCAAGGAGGACAAGAGTTACCTGGTGGATTGCCTCCAGACCGCGAACTGGCTGGTGAAGAGTTTGGACCAGCGGGCGCGCACCATTCTCAAGGTTTCGCAGGAGATCGTGCGTCAGCAGGATGCGTTCTTCACCTATGGCGTCCGGCATTTGCGGCCGCTCAATCTAAAGACCGTCGCCGATGCCATCTCCATGCATGAGTCGACGGTGAGTCGAGTGACCGCCAACAAATACATGGCGACCAATCGCGGCCTCTTCGAGCTCAAATACTTCTTCACGTCGGCGATCCCCGCCACGTCGGAAGGGGACACGCATTCTTCGGAGGCCGTGCGCCACCGCATTCGCGAGATGGTCGACGCGGAACCGGCGGCGGAGGTGTTGTCCGACGACAAAATCGTCGAACGGCTCAAGGGCGACGGCATCGATATTGCACGCCGCACGGTGGCGAAGTATCGCGAAGCCTTGGGGATTCCGTCTTCGGTGCAGCGCCGGCGGCTCAAGCGGATCGCCATGGGCGCAGGCGCCTGATGGGGACGTCTAACACACTGTTCGTCAATGCGAATCGTGTAAAGAGGGTGGATCGAATTCATTGCGTTTGACACCCTTAAGACAGGGGTCTAGCTTCCGCCACCGCGATCGAGGCTGGTTGCTGGGCCGGGGCGTTTAGAAAGCGCGCTGACGAATCGAGCCTCGGAAATTTGGATGCGCGCCGGGAAGCGCTGGTCAGTCAGGATTTGACAGTCTTCCACGGGCATGACGACACCGATTACCGGAAAGATACTGGAACGTTGGTAGGCGTTGCGCGGTTGCGTTCAGGGACGCGTTGTACGGATCATCGAGCATTGTGTGGGGCACGCGCCGCGGGGTACGTGCTTTTCGAACAAGGGTAACGGGAGTTCCGCAGCTACTCTTCCTGCGGCTATTGAAAGCGCGGGCGGATGGGGCCAGCTGTCAACCCATCGGCTCCTTTGCGGTCACACGGGTATCAGAATGCATCTAGGTGACTTTATCTCACCCGAAGCAGTGATGGCTTCACTCAAGGTCAAGAACAAGAAGCAGCTTCTGACGGAGCTGGCCGCGCGCGTCGCGCCGATGGCCGGCGTTCCGGAGCGCGAGATCTTCGACGTCCTGCTTCAACGCGAGCGGCTCGGCTCCACCGGGCTCGGCAATGGCGTTGCGATCCCTCATGGCAAGATGGCCGGACTGCCTCAGATCGTCGGCTTGTTCGCGCATTTGGCCGAACCGATCGACTTCGAGTCCGTCGACGGTGAGCCGGTCGACATCGTGTTTCTGCTGCTTGCGCCCGAAGGCGCCGGTGCGGATCACTTGAAGGCCTTGGCGCGGATTTCGCGGCTGCTGCGCGACGAGGCCGCTGTGAAGAAGCTCCGCGCGTCAGAAGACGCCGCCGCGCTCTACGCGCTCCTCACCGAAGGCGAGCCTGCCTCGCACGCGGCCTAGCGCGGCGCCAGCGTCGCAATCATCTCGTTGACGGCCTCGGCCATGCCCATGGCGGCGGCGAAGTCGAACTTGTTGATGGCCACGAACGCCGCCACCCCGCGTGTTGGTGCGAAGGCGATGTAGGTGAACGTCCCCTGGAGTCCTCCTGCCTTCTGCAGGATCAGCGGCCGGTTCCCCTCGGGCATCATCACCACCCACCCAAGGCTCATCGCGTCCATGTGCCCGGACTCATCCATCCCTGAAACGGGATCGAGGCCGTCACGGACGAGATAGGCCGCGTGGTCCAGCATCCGCACCTCGGCATCCTCGGGCGACAGGCGGTCCAGATGCCACTGCATCCAGCGCAGCAAATCCTTCGGCGTGGAGTAAAGGCCGCCAGAGCCCACGATGACGTCTCCGCTCGGCACGTTCGGCAACGCCTTTCCGTCGAAGCCGTGCCCTTGCATGAACCTTTTCCTCTGCGCGTCGGTCAGCACGAAACTCGTATCGTCCATGCCGAGCGGGCTGGTGACGTGTTTCTTCAGGAGGTCGGGATAGGGCTCCTTCGCTGCTTCGGACAAGGCGATGGACAGCAAATCGAAGGCGAAGTTCGAGTAGAGCACGCCCGTGCCTGGCGGGAAGAGCAGCGTCTCGGTCTTCAGCCATTCGGCGAAGGCATCGCGCGTGATCGGCGCGAATGGATCGTCGGGCGGGCCGTGCTCGTGCGGGACTTCGCGCGGCAGCCCGGACGATTGCGTGGCGATGTCGATCAACCGGAGCTTGGCGACGTTCGGGTCCGCGCCGCGCCCAAGATCTGGCGCCGTCTTGCCCACGGTCTGGGTCAACGACACGGTGCCGTCGGCCGCAAGCGCCGCGAGCACTTGGCCCGTGAAAGCCTTGGTGATCGAGCCGATGCGTAAGACCGTATCGCCGTCAGGCGCATCGCCGCCATCGCTCCGTTCGCCCACGCCGTGGATGGCGACGTCGCCGCCCCGCACCGCGCCGATAACGAGCCCCGGGACTTTCGTCTGCAGATAGAGAACATCGCCGGTGAAGGTGACGACCTCGTCGAGCAGGGCGTCCGCATGGGCCTGCGTCGATACGCCAAGGAAACTGCTTGCGGTCACCAGCAGCGCGAAGATCGCGCACCGCATAGGCTGAATTTGGGAAACATGAGACATCGTGTGCACCATCCAGAAGAATCTGATGGCGACTATGCGCAAGTCCGTGGGGGTTCGCTAGGGCGCGCGCCGATCTTGGATAAAGCTCAGTGCACGCTCACCGGGACGAGATCGTTCTCGATGGCGTTGGCGATGGCCGCAGTACGGCTGTCGGCCAGCGCGATCGGCGTGCCGTCTGCACTGAGCACGGCAAACAGATCGATGCCCTCTAGGGCCTCGTCGAGCGTGGGGAACAGCCGCTCCGCAGCGTCCGTGTCGACCTGCTTGATATAAGCAACCTCGCCGTCACCCAGGAGCGCAAGCTCCTTCAGGCTCATCGGGCGGGTCTCGTTGTTTTCCGTCTTGTCCATAAAAGTCTTACTTCCTCATGGAAGAGACGCGGCTGCTGTCCTTCCGCAAAACGCACGGCTCAACCTGCTGGCGTGATCCCAACCTTGAGGACACGCTTCTCCCTATGGGGCCGTTCCAGCTCGATGGCAAGCAGGCCATCGTGCAACTCGGCCTTGCGGACTTCCACGCCCTTGGCCAGGGCGAAGGTCCGTTCGAACTTTCGCGCGGCGATGCCGCGGTGAAGATAGTCCTTCGGACCTTCCTCGCGCTTGGCGCCGCGAATTGCAAGCTCTCCGTTCTCGATGCTGACTTCCAATTCGTCGCGGCCGAAGCCTGCGACCGCCAGCGTGATGCGCAAGGCCTCCTGGCCACAATCGCTATCGTGGAGAAGCTCCACGTTGTAGGGCGGATAGCCGTCTTCCGAAGTTTTCGCCCGCGCGTCCAACCGGCCTGTCGATAGGCCTAACCAAAGATTGCCGTCGAGAAGTGCCATGCGCAGGGTGTCCGGGCGGAAAGCCCCAAAATTCGGTCAGCGCCGCGCATGGACGGCAAAATGCGCTGGAGGAGGCCCCGGTCGGCGCCTCGTACGATCTTTTGCCCTGCGTTGGCCCTGAGCCTTAATTAACCTGCTGGCATATGGGAAATTCCACTCCATATTCAAGCTGGACGCATGATGCCCCAACAGCCGAATTGGAGGCTTTCCGCCATGACATTCTTCGTGAACCCCAACACTGGCAACCACAGCAATGATGGCCGTAGCGAGAAGACGGCTTTCAGGAACCTGTCCCACGCTCTCGATGCCGCCGCCGCAGGTGACAAGATCCTGGTGACGCCTGCGACCTATGACGAGGATCTGCCCAAGCTCATTGCGCGTGCAAAGGCAGCTGGCATCACGGTCGCAGTGCTGGGCGGGCACTAGCTCCGGCGCCTTGACAGGCAAACCTACTAGTAGGTAGGGTCAACGTCATAATGCCAAAGACTGAAGAAACAAAGCAGGCCGCTTGCGGATGCGGGGCGTATCCCTTGTCCCGCCGCAACCTCTTTGGCGCGGCGTTGGCGCTCGCGGCCGCCCCGCTTCTGCGCTACGACCCTGCGCAGGCTGCCTCTGTCGATCCAAGCGAAGTGGCGCCGGGCATCTTCGTCCACCAGGGCCGCTACGAGGTGCAGTCGCCGGACAATCGGGGCGACATTGCCAATGCCAGTTTTGTTGTCGGCAGCGACGGCGTCGCCGTGATCGATACGTCCGGCAGCGCCAAGATGGGCGCGGAGCTGCGCGAGGCCATCCGCGCCGTCACCGACAAGCCGATCAAATACGTGATCAACACGCATATGCATCCCGACCATGTGTTGGGCAACGCCGCCTTCAGCCAAGACGAGCCTGAGTTCGTCGGTCACTACAAGCTCGCGCGTGCGCTCGGCACCCGCAAAGAGAGCTACCTGGCAGCGAACGAACAGATGCTTGGGCCGGAGGCCTTCGAAGGCAGCGAGATCATCCTGCCGACACGTCTCATCAAGGAGCCGACCACGCTCGATCTCGGCGACCGGGAACTGCTGCTCGAGCCGCAAGCCACGGCGCACACCGACAACGACTTGATTGTCACCGACACCAAGACCGATACGCTGTTTCTCGGCGATCTGCTGTTCTCCGTGCACGTGCCGACGATTGACGGCTCCATCAAGGGCTGGCTGGCCTTGCTCGACGAGATCGGCAAGCGCAACGCCGCACGCGTCGTGCCGGGCCACGGCCCCAAGACCATGGAGCTGCCGCAAGCGCTCGTACCCGAGCAGCGCTACCTCACGGCGATCGCAGACGACGTGCGCCGTCAGATTGCGGAAGGGAAGACCCTATCGGAGGCCACCAAGACCGCCGGGTTCTCCGAGAAGGACGCCTGGAAGCTGTTCGGGCAATACCATGTGCGCAACGTCACTGCGGCGTTCGCAGAACTTGAATGGGACTAGCGACAACGTCCCGCCCCATCGAAGGAGCACGAGACTCATGTGCAATGGACTGAAAGGTCTGACCCGAAGTTTCGCCGTCGTGGTGCTGGCTGCCGGCGTGGCAATCGCGTCGACGCCGCCGCTGCAGGCCGAAGAGAACATGTGGCCGACGCTCAAGACCGAAGCCTTCGGCGACCGTCCCATCCAAGAAGAGGACGGCATGGTCGTTCTCGAAACGCCGCAGAAGGTCGAGGACGCCGCGCTCGTGCCCTTGACCGTGCGCGTGCCTCCGCACGTAACCGGCAAGCTCAAATCGCTGACGCTGTTCATCGACAACAACCCGG
>DGOS01000122.1 GCA_002390155.1 Hyphomicrobiaceae bacterium UBA4460
GATCGCATCCAGATCGTCAAGGGTTGGCTCGACGCCGACGGCAAGACGCAAGAGAAGGTCTATGACGTCGTCTGGTCAGGTGCGCGCAAACCGGGTTCCGACGGCAAGCTGCCGGCAGTCGGGGACACCGTGGATGTCGAGAAGGCCACTTGGACCAACACGATTGGCGCCCCTGAGCTGATCACTGTCTGGGAAGACCCGGACTTCGATCCGAACCAGCGTGCGTTCTACTATGCGCGGGTGATTGAGATCCCTACGCCCCGCTGGACCGCCTATGACGCCAAGCGCTTCGATGTTGAGATGTCGGACGACGTTCCCATGACCACCCAAGAACGCGCCTACACGTCGCCCATTTGGTACACGCCTAAGGGCTAAGTATCGAATGCTAGAGAAGGTTTTAGGGCGGCTCGCTGAGGGCCGCCTTTTTGCTGCGAAAGACTCGGCTGCGATTCACGTGAATGTCCACTTCTGGCACTTAGCGGACCTCTATGCCGAAACCGAGCAAGTCCCCTCTTGGGCCCAAACCAGACGTGGTCTGGCCAAGGCGCAAGGGCCGCTTCTGACCCTAAGCGGACATGTTCAGACCAGTACAGCAGGCGATGGCTTTGCCTGGACAAGGGACAACGCGCCAGTCAGAGATAATGGCTTGGTCTGGATTGTCTCTCCGATGGCTATGAGAGAAGCTGATTGCCGGTCTCGGGTTCTGGGCTCTGCGCAGAAGCACGTATTGCGCTCAGCGGGGACCGATGACGAGGCCCACAATCAGGGGGATCTCAATCATGGGGCGCAACATCTTGGCTGTTCTAACCGCAGTGCTTGTTCTCGTAGTCGCGGGGGCCTACGTCGTGCTAGTGCCCGCCGAGGCTGTTCGCCCGCCCCCTGCGACCGTCGCCAAACCCAATCTCGTGTCGATCCCCACCCCTTTCACACACCGGTGGTCCAAGGGGACCAGTCATCCGCTGCTTGCCGCTGCGGCCATCGATGTCGACGACTCCGGGCGCGATGCGGTTTTTCTCGGAGGCTCCGACGGGCAACCGGACGCGCTGCTTGCGTGGCGGGACGGCAAGCTTGTCGACATCGCTGCTGAGGTCGGTCTCGGTGACGATCAGGCGACTTACGGCGCGCTATCCATAGACATCAACCGCGACGGGCGCGTCGACCTTTTGACCGTCGGGCACTCGGGGCTTGTTCTCTGGATCAATTATGGTCGGCGTTTCGAGCGCAAGCGGCTTGACGTCGAGTTTCCGGCCGATGCAGTGCCGATGGCTCTCACGGCGGGCGATTTCGACCGCGATGGTCAGGTCGACCTCTACATCAGCCTGTTCGTTGCGCCGGAAAAATTCCGCTCGCCCGTGTTCAACGATCCGACCCACGCCAAGCGCAACGTACTGCTTCGTAATGAAGGTGATCTTAAATTCGCCAACGTGACGGACGACGTATCGGGCGGGCTGCAGAACACGTTCACTGCATCGTTCATCGACCTTGATAACGACCACTGGCTTGACCTCGTGTTGGCTCAGAACACCGGCCAAATCGAATTTCTACGCAACCTCGGCAACGGTAAATTCGCTCGGCTAGATTTTCCCTTCGGTTACGGATTCTGGATGGGCCTCGCTTTCGGCGACATCGACGCCGACGGCGATATCGATGTGTTCCTCAGCAACATTGGCAACTCGATTCCGACGCCGCTGATCAAAGGAGACCGGCGAGACGACCAGAAGCTCGCTTATGAATGGCTGCTCCTACGCAATGACGGCGGGTTCCACTTTGCCGACATCACAGTAGCGGCTGGCGTCGCCGGGTTCGGCTTCGGCTGGGGCGCAAGTTTCGACGACATCAATCTCGACGGCATTCTGGACCTGCTGGTCGCGGAGAACTACGTCAAATGGCCGGTGCATCGCCTCTTCAAGCTGCCGGGCAAGCTGCTGCTCGGTGGCGGCGGGACATCTCCACGATTCTTCACCTCGAATGCTGCCGTGAACGCTAGCTACGGACATGTTCCGTTGATCACAGACCTCGACGGCGACGGGCGCAATGATGTCGTATGGGCAAATATGGACGGCGCGGCACGCGCCTACCTCAATCGGACCGATGGCCGGTTTCTGTCCGTCCGACTCCCGGATACGCCGCAAAGCATTGGCGCGCGCGTCCGTCTTGAAGGCATCCACGCTCCCGTGTACACCTACATCGCCGGCGAGGGGCTGTCCTCGGACCGTACGACGCAATTCGTCATCGGGGTGCCGAAGAACAGCCCGGCGCCTACGGCGCTTATCGTCGAGTGGTTTGACGGAGCGGTTTCGCAGATCGCCGATCCGCCGATGAACAAAACAATTGTGGTCGCTCCGTAAGCGCATGAGACGTCGTCGCCGAGGTTGACGTCGACCTTGGCGAAGAGGGCCGTGGTTTGGGTCACGTTGAAAAACTTGACGCTGGCCGAGATCTCGCCCCATACGTCTTCGAGATCGTCGTTGAAGCGGAACGTGGTGCGGGTGGATACCAAGGTGGCGCTGTCGAGCAAAGCGAGCTTCGCGCCCCGCTCGGCGAAGGCGTTCGTTAGTGTACGACCGAAGCCTTGCGCCGCCCCGGTAATCAAAACGACCTTGTCCTTGAAATTGAAAACTTTGCCTCAGAGGACGCAATTGTAACGCGCTTTTTGGACTTAGCAGGCGCGCATCGCCCGGGTGGCGCAACGATACAGACCACTTCACAGACGGGCGCGCACCTGACCTCACACTCCGGCAGCACCTCGCCAAAGCGTTGCAGCATTATGAAAGTCTCTTCAGGTTCGGGGCGGAGGCGCCCCGGGGAGACCTGCCGGCCCTAGACGCCCTTCATGGCGACGCCTGCCATCAGCAGCGCCCAGCCCAGCATACCGATCCAGAAGGCGATATGGGCCACGGCCATGAAGCCGCCGCCGATGACGCCGAGGACGCCAAGGATATAGAGCACGATCGCCACGACCGCGCAGATGATGGACAGATAGAAGACGTTCTTCGTCGGTGGTGTCAGCTGAATGGCCATGAGTCCCTCCCGTCTTTTGAAAAGCGGGCAGACCCTAGCATGACAGCGCGGCGTGTTCACCTGCCGGATTTGCCGTTCCCAGCCGCCGTCGCGCATGTATTTGCGTAAAGTCCCGGCCGTGGTGCCGTGCTTCCAGGCGATGCGCCGCTGCGACATGCCGCTATAGAGAAAGTCGTGGCGGACCGCGTCCCAGTCGACGCTGTACGCACCGCCCTCCTCCCCAAGAGGTTCGTCCGGGATCATGGCGTACTGTTCTTGTTGTTGTATGTGCGCCCTCCCTCCCCCTTCCGGAGCGAGCGAAAATGCGCCGTGCTTAGCGTTTGCGGTTCCGGAACCGAGCGTCTATCGAAGTGGCTCCCTATCGAACAGCGACCGCGCGCCTGGAGGCGACATGTTTCGGACCATTGCGATTTGGGTTTTCGGTCTCATCGCCAGCGCGCTTGCCGGGATGACGATCGGCGCCGTTCTGATGGAGCAAGGCGCAGGCCTCGGGCTGATCGCCGGCCTCGCCATTTTCACCATCGCGCGTCTTTTGCTGACCATGCCCCGGTCGTAGACGCGAGGACCCGGCGCTAGAAACTAACAACGCCGCCCCATTGCTGGGCGCGGCGTCTCAACGCGGTGGATCGAAACGGTGTCTCGCCCACGTGTCGCGTTGTAGCCGAACACTAGGCAAACAGCGTCACGCTGTCAAGGACTTTTTTCCTAGGATTTGTCGAGCGCCCTCAAAGCCAGCCGAGATCCTTGGCCTTGGCGTAGGCGGCCTTCCATGCGGCGGCGAGGAAGGAGGCTTGTTGTCCGTCGATTTCCGGCAAGGCCAGGAGCTCTTGAGCTTCCAGGAGCTGCGACCCCTGGTTCCTCATATAGGTCACGACGAACGGCGTGCCGCGCTGGGTCACGCGAAGACCGTTCTCCAAGACTTCGACGCAGAGCTCGGCCATCGCGAACCCGTTTCCTCGGCACTCCCCGGAGCCAAGATTTTAGGCGTGTACGGATTGGTGACAACCCGTTTTGTGACACCACCTAAAGAGAAAGCCCCGGCTCGCTTTCGCAAGACGCCGGGGCTTTCGCTAGGGCACTTTATCAGGTGAGGCCACGCTAGCGGCCGTATGTGACAGGCTCGTTACGCCGGCCCGCGCGCGATTGCCGCGGGGGTCGACGCCCCATCCCCGATTGAACCACGAGGTAAGACTTCATTAACCAAGCTGGGGTCAGCATGGGCAGGATATCAACGATGGGAGAGCCCCATGCATCCCACCCGTACCCGCCGGAATCGGCGGCGCACTGCCCGCTCCTGGCGCAAGAGCCGCGAGCCCGCCCGCTCTGTGCTCACCAAAGGGCGCCGCTCCACCTCGCGGCGGCAGAACCGCTTCTCGCCGCTGGCGGCCTGAGCCCGAGCTATCGCCGCTGCACAAGATCCCGACGCTCCGGCCTTGGCTCGCGACCCGCGACACCACCATGGAGCACGGCGCGCACGCCGCCGGCTGACGGCGCCCTCGTCCGCCAAGCCCTTCGGAGCGGGGCCCTTCTCTCAAGGCCGGCGCAGGCGTAAGATCGACGCCCGGCGCGGGAGCGTCTCGTGTCCCCGCGCGGAACACGAGAGAGGATGCTGCCATGCGGATGATCTATCTCGCTTTCGTCATGTTCGGCTTGGTGCTCGTTCTCGGGCTTGGCGTCGCGCAGAGCGATGCGCCGGCCCCACAGCAGGTCGCCGACGCGGCCATGGGGCTAAGCCTTCCGGGCGCCTTCACGCAACTGCCCAAGACCAAGATCATGTCGCCCGTCCGGGCCGACGTCGCGCCGCTGCCATTCTGCGGCCAGTGCTCGCAGGACTCCGATTGCGGCACGGGCCACAAATGCTGCGGGCCCTCGAGCTGCCTGGAGTGCTTTAGGGTCGTGACCTGTCCTTAAAAAGAAGCCTGCCGCGGTGCTATTCCGGCTTCGGCTTACAGGGAATCGCGTCCGCGAAGCACTTCGAGTAGAGCCCCTGCACGGCGCAGCTGAGATTTGAGTCCTTCGCCATATCCCATGTGGCTTCGGGATAGATGGCGTGGGCCTTTTCCAGCCAGCCGTTGATCGCCGCTTCCTCGGCGTCGTCGCGGTCCGCCGTGAAGCCCGGACCGCTGCCGGACAGCATTTCGGTGCCGCAGTCCAGATTGGCCGATGCGGCCGCCTCTTCGCCCGGCTTCGGCACGGACAGGTCAAACGCGTCTTGCGCCCGGCCATCCTGGGCAAGCGTCGGGACTCCAAGCGCCAGAACAGCAGCCGTCAGAACAAGGCGCAAGGCAACGACGCGGTGGGTGAAGGCGAAATTCGGCATCGCGTAAAGGCTCCCTCCCAAATATTCCCTTTCAAGGGTGTTCTCTTTGTCGGCCCCTCGTTTGCGGGGGAGTCTTAGCACAGACTATCCGTGAGGCTGAATACGCTGCCGCGCCGGAAATGCTGGCAGAAGGCTTGCCGGCTGAGCAGGCCCTGCTCCCTGTCCATGATGCTGCCTTGGTTTGCGCCGACACTCCGCCCGATGTGCCCCTCCGCCGCGCCAGGGAACCGGCGAGGGTGCGCGTTCCTTCCGGCCTTAACCTTTGACCGGCCTCTCGGTACAAGGGCCCACCGGAAGGGACTAGGTTGAAAGAGGACGGCCGGGAGCGGCGGGGCCTTCAGGGTCCGCGCCGTTAGATTCGT
>DGOS01000080.1 GCA_002390155.1 Hyphomicrobiaceae bacterium UBA4460
CCATCATGAGAATCTTAGAACTTGAAAACCGGCAGGCGCGCAAGCGTCTCGTGGGTTCGAATCCCACCCCCTCCGCCACCTACCCTTACCGCTGTGGAAAGTTGGGCCGGTCTTCGTTGTAGTGCTCGGCGAGGTAGTCGAGGATGATCGCGCGATCCGGGTCTTTGATGTCGACCATGCCTTGCGTCTCGGTCATCCAGGTCAGCGCGTCGTCCCAGCGTTTGCGCGTCTTACCCTGCTGCACGATGATCATCTCCGAATGACATGACGTGCAGTAGGCGTGCGTCTTCTCCACGCCCGGCGCATCGACCAGGAGTCCGTAGGCACGCTTTCCCTCATCTTGCGCTTGCGAGGCGTCCGCCTCCGCTTCGGCCAATTCCGGATCGATGCCGATCGGTAGCGGCTCCGCGCCGTTCTGATTGAGATAGGCAATCAGGTTTGCGCGGGTAGCATCGTCGGTGACGCCCGGCACCGCCATGCGCGTGCCGGGCACCGTGCCGGCTGGATCGGCGAGAAACTCATCGAGGCGGCCAAGCTCCCACTTGCCGCCGAACTCCTTCAAGGCATCGCTATAGTCAAAGCCGTCGGCGCTTGCGACCTTGCGGTTGATGATGCTCCACAGAATGGGGCCGAGCAGCGTCGCCCCGCCCTCCTCCACGCTGTGACAACCGCGGCACCCGTCGAACGCGTTTGCGCCCTTGGCCGGGTTCGCCTTGGCGAGACGATCATTCAAGGACTGTGCGCCTGCCGGGCTGTGCCCCAGCACGCACAGCACCAACACGGCGCCGGCCACCCGCATTGTGAGCCCATCACACCACATTGACGCCAACCCGATGCATGGCGTTGTTCAGATAGCCCTTGGGGTTCCAAGCAACCTCCTCGGGCTGGGTGTCGCCGCCGCTGTCCGTCGCGCGCGACCAAATCTCGTAATAGCCTTCCTTGGGGAAGGTCACGGTCTTCTTCCAATTCTGCCAGGCGCCGAAATTCACCGGCTCCGCCAAGTCGGTCGCCATCCAGGTCTTGCCGAAGTCGATCGAGATGTCGACCTTGTCGATGGTGCGGTCGCCGGACCAGGCATGGCCGCGCACCTCGACCGACTTTTCGGCGAGGTCCGTCTTCGTTGCCGGGTTGGTGATCATCGACTTCACCGGTAGGCGTTCGATGATGACGAAATCTTCCTTGGGAACCTCTTGGCCGGGCTCCACGGAATAGCGCGGCACGCGGTAGGACGTGCCACCCATCTTAGGTCCATCGTGCACGACGTCGCGCAGCCAAATGCGCGTCAGCCATTTCTGCGCGCACGAGCCCGGCCAGCCTGCAACCGCCAGCCGCAAAGGCCGGCCGTTCAGGATGGGCATCTCCGTGTCGTTCATCTCAAAAGCTATCATCACGTCATCGGCCATCGCCTTCTCGATGGGTAGGCCCCGAGAGATCGGCAGCTTGTCGGGATCGCCCGACAGATGCGGGTCGGCGCCTTCATGCGCGGTATAGACGACACTGTCTTTAACGCCCGCTTTGTTCAGAACATCGCGCAACCGCACGCCGGTGAAATAGGCGCAGCCCACGGCCCCGTAGGTCCATTGATTGCCGCCGGGTGGTGGATGGAAGAAGAACCGCCCGTTGCCGGCGCACTCGATCACTAGCGCCAGCTTCACCACTTCGAACTGTTCCTTGAGATCGGCAATGGTGAGTTTCAGGGGATTGTCCACCAAGCCGTCGATGGTCAGCTCCCAACCGTCCGCGTCTGTATCGCGCGGCACTCCGCCATTGTTGCGCACGAAGAAGTGCTCGTTCGAGGTAATCGGCGAGTCGAGCAGATGCGGTGGCGTCTCGGCGTTGATGGGTCGGTCGTTGAGGAGCACGAGCCCCTCTTTGCCCATGAGCAGATCGTCAGCGGCGAAGGCGATGGGAATGAACCCGGCGGGCATGTTGCGGTGGAAGGGAATCGCAGCGCCGAGCATGGCGCCCATGGTCGCCAGCCCTGCCCCTTTGAGAAAGCCACGGCGGTCGGGATAGGACTCCCGGCCGAACAAGGCGCGATCGGCCTCCTCCAGGTCTTCCTCAAAAAAAAGCAAAGAGTCCCTTTGGGCTGCCCAGCCTGGACATCATCGCTTCCTCCCTGCCTCGACTCTAGTCTTGGCGCAGGAATGTTTATCCTTGGACGCGCTAGCTGCCCGACTCACTCGCGGAGGGTTCATCCCGCCTCGGACGGCCAATGCCACGGGGGCCGCCGACGAGCCAGGTCGTGTGCCGTCTCGCCTCGCTTGGCTCCTCCGCATGGCGGTCATCCTGGCGAAGCGGCGGCCGCACGATGGGCGGCGCAGGCTTCCGAGCAGGCACGGGCGCGGCGCGGCGCGGCGCGGCCTCAACGGGCGCAGGTGCGCGTTCGTGTTGAACACGCGCAGGTTCCGGCGCGGGCTCAGGCGGCAAGAAGTTGGGCGCCGGCACCACGATCTGCTCCTGAGGCTCGCGACGCGGCGCCGGCCGCGCGACGGCAGGCTTTGCATCCTCTGACTGTCCGACGGTCCAGATCAGCGGGAGATCCATGGACGCAGGCAGCACCGTGGTCTTGTCCCCTTCGGCGGCATGAAGCTGCTCGAGGGTCACGTTGCGCACACCTGACAGATCCGCGCCGCACAGATTGGCGCTCGCGAGATTGGCGTCCGACAAATCGGCGCCCGTCAGATCGGCATCGCTCAAATCCGCGCCGGAAAGATTGGCGCCCTCGAGCCGCGCCTCACGCAGGTCGGTATCGGCAAGATCCGCACCTACGAGATCTGCGCCCGTCAGCGTAGCGAAACGCAAAAAGGCGTGCCGAAGGCGCGCATGCGCCAGATTGATCGGTCCGCCGTTGATCGGACCCATCTGGCGATCGCCAATACTGAGAGCCAAGCCAACCAGGTTGGGAACGATCGATGGATTTTCGGCGCGCCACTCGTTCCAGGAGCGAGGGCCGCAACGCAGCACTTCAATATGTTCGGAGTCGCCAGTCATCACGTACGCCTACAACGTTCAACGTCTGCCACTCAACGTGACAAATCGTTCGCTCGGGATGAGTTAGACGGCGCGATGCGACATCCGGATTACAACCGAAGCATCGTCCACAAGAGTCTTTGCCGAATGCACAAAAAAGAAGCGCCCTGCTCTGCTCCCGTCCCCGAAACGAACGAAGCCGCCCCGGGCGGGCGGCTTCATCATTATTCTACGTGGCGTCGCGGCGCGTGCTTCTAGCCGGCGATCCGTGCCGTGCCTGAGCGGCCGTCACTGCGGACCCAATGCACGGTCCCGCCGCGGCGGCTGAGCTTGTAGCAATATTGCTTACTGTCCATCCAGCTCGTCCACTTCTGGCAAAGCTGGTCGTTCGCGACCCACCACTTTCCCGAATCCGCCGCGCCGTCGCCCTTGGCGAAGCTGGCCGCGACTGTTCCCATCTTGCCGGTCATCCGGCCATTGGACGCATATTTGATGGGGATCTCGAATCCGGAAATCTTGAGATAAACGGTCTTGCCGCTGATGGCTTTGCGCAGGACATCGCCCGAAAGTTTGACGGGTTCTGCACCGAAGGCCGCCGTCGCCGAAAGGCCGACACAAGCGGCCAAAAGTAGTGCTCCGGTCTTCATCGCATCCTCATGACGTTCGAGGTCCGAAGGACCTCATATGGTGTCTTGAAACTGACATGGGTAGGAGAACGCTCCGGAAACATGTTCAATTTTGGGCTAACCCAAGGGAATTGCGTGACAAAGTTAAATGGCGCGAATGCGGGCTTTTTGGGCGCCTGCTAGCCCTTCGCGGCCCGTTTTTCTTTCTTGGCCGCCTCGCGCGTTTTCCGCCGCTTGCGGCTCGCCAGCACGTTGACGATCTCGACACCGGCTGAGAAGGCCATGGCGAAGTAGATGTACCCGCGCGGGATGTGGAAGTGGAACGCGTCGGCCACGAGCGCCGCGCCGATCAGCAGCAGGAACGACAGCGCCAGCATCTTGGTGGTCGGGTGACGTTCGATAAACGCCGCCACAGGCCCCGAGGCGAGATACATCACCAGAATGGCGACGGCGACGGCCGCGATCATGACCTCCACATGATCGGCCATGCCCACGGCGGTGATAATCGAATCCACCGAGAACACGAGGTCGATGATGGCGATCTGCACGATGGCGGCGGACATCGACTGAACGACGGGGTTCGCGGCCCCTTCGTGTTCTTCGCCTTCAATGGCGTCATGGATCTCGCGGGTCCCCTTCACCAGCAGGAACAGGCCACCGGCCAAGAGGATCAGGTCACGCCAGGAGAAGGCATACTCGCCGA
>DGOS01000096.1 GCA_002390155.1 Hyphomicrobiaceae bacterium UBA4460
CAAGCAAAATTCCGTCGCACGCGCTCGTCGGCGACATTGGCGGCACCAATGCGCGGTTCGCCATCGCCGATCTGGCAACGCTCGCCTTGAGCCATGTGGGCGGCTCGCCGACCGCATCGCACTCGACGTTGGCGGACGCAATCCGCGACTATCTCAAGGGCGTGGACCAGAAGATCGAGCATGCAGGCATCGCGGTGGCGGGGCCATTGCTGGACGACACGGTCAAGCTCACCAACGCCGCGTGGACCTTCTCCCAGAGCAGCTTGGCGAAGGACGCAGGGCTGAAGACGGCGCATGTCTTCAACGATTTCGAGGCGCAAGCCTATTGCGTGCCGGTTCTCGCGCCCGAAGAGCGCCATCAGCTCGGCGGCACCGAGCCCGTCGAGCATGCCCCAAAAGTCGTGCTGGGTCCGGGCACAGGGCTCGGCGTCGCCGGTCTCGTCTGGTCGGCCAGCGGCTGGGTCGCGGTGGCGGGCGAAGGAGGTCACGTCACGCTTGCCGCCGAGAACGAGCGCGAGCTCGCCCTGATCGAGCGCATGCGCAAAGGCCTTGTGCGCCTATCCGTGGAGCGCGCGCTGTCCGGGCCTGGGCTCGCCGAGCTTTACCAAGCCATCGCCGCCTCGCGCGGCTTCGGCGATTCGCCCCTATCGCCGGCGGAAATCGAACATTTGGCAATCTCCGGCGAGGACGAGATGGCCGAGGAGGCACTCGATTTCTTCGTCAGCTGGCTTGGCCGGTTCGCGGGCGACATGGCGCTGGTATTTGGCGCGCGCGGGGGTGCCTATCTCGGCGGCGGTATCGCGCCGAAAATGCTGTCTCGTCTCCAGCAAGACGATTTCCGGGAAGCCTTCGAGCGCAAGGGTCGTATGACGCCGTTCGTCGCGCCGATCCCGGTCTATGTGGTGGTGGCCGACAATCCGGGGCTCAGAGGTGCCGCGGCTGGCTTGCGAACGAGGCTGAAGAGCGCCGTAACCTAGAGAAACGATTCAGTTTTTGGCAGGCAGGTCTATTTGAACGCGACCCGCATGATCTCGTAGGACTTGCCGCCGCCGGGCGTCGACACTTCGACCACGTCCTTCTTGCGCTTGCCGAGAAGCGCCCGCGCGATCGGCGAGGTGATGGAGATCCGGCCCTCTTTCACGTCGGCCTCGACCTCCCCGACGATGCGGTACTTGACCTTCTCGTCGGTGTCCTCGTCGACCAGCGTGACAGTCGCGCCGAACATAACCTGATCGCCCTTGAGCTTGGACACGTCGATGATATCGGCGCGCGACAGCTTGTCCTCAAGGTCGGCTATGCGGGCCTCGGTGATGCCCTGCAGCTCCTTGGCGGCGTGGTATTCGGCGTTTTCCGAGAGGTCGCCATGAGAGCGAGCCTCGGCAATCAATTTGATGATACGCGGCCGCTCAACGGTCTTGAGCGTCTTGATCTCGATCTCGAGGGCGGCATAGCCCTCCGCGGTCATCGGCACCTTATCCATATCAGTCAAAGCTCCTAAGGGAGGCCCCTTGAATACTGTCAAGGAATAGACCCGCCCAAGTCAACAATCGGTTGATTTTGACCGTCTGCGCCTAGGCTGTCTCGGCGAGACCCTTTTTGGGGCCTTGGCCGACATAGCTCTGCAGGGGAGCGACGGTCAGGCTGCCTTCCCTGAGTGCCTTAATGGCCTCGGTCACGGCCAGCGCGCCAGCGAGGGTTGTATAGTAGGGAATGTGGTTGAGCAAGGCCGAGCGCCGGATCGACATGGAGTCGGCCAGGGCCTTGGCGCCCTCGGTGGTGTTGAACACGATGTCGATCTGGCCATTGGTGATGGCGTCGACGATATGCGGGCGCCCCTCCAGCACCTTGTTGACCCGCTCGCAAGGGATGCCATGCGCGTCGAGATGCCGCTTCGTGCCGCGCGTGGCGACGATGCGGAAGCCCATCTCCACCATGGTCCGCATGGGGCTAAGGAGCCGGTCCTTGTCGGTGTCCTTGACCGAGACGAACACCGTGCCGGAGAGCGGCAGCTTGGCGCCGCCACCGAGCTGGCTCTTGGCGAAGGCGACCGCGTAATCCCGGTCGATGCCCATGACCTCGCCGGTGGAGCGCATTTCTGGCCCCAGAATCGGATCGACGCCGGGGAAGCGCGCGAACGGAAACACGGCTTCCTTCACCGCGATATGCTCGAACGTCGGGCTCTCCAGCCCGAATGAGGCGATCGGCTTGCCCGCCATGACCTCCGAGGCGAGGCCAGCAATAGGAAGCCCGACCACCTTGGCCACAAACGGTACGGTGCGCGAGGCGCGCGGGTTCACTTCGAGAATGTAGATGTCGTCATGCTGGATGGCGAACTGCACGTTCATCAGGCCGACCACGTTTAGCGCGCGGGCCAGCTCCACCGCCTGACGTTCCAGGTCGGCGACGATCTCCGGCTTCAAGGAGTGCGGCGGCAGCGAGCAGGCGCTGTCGCCGGAATGCACGCCGGCTTCTTCGATATGTTCCATGATCCCGCACACGAACACGTCTTTGCCGTCGGCGAGTGCGTCGACGTCCACTTCGATGGCGTCGCGCAAATAAGAGTCGAGCAGCACCGGGCTATTACCCGAGACCACCACGGCCTCGGCGATGTAGCGCTGAAGCTGCGCTTCGTCGTGCACGATCTCCATGGCGCGCCCGCCAAGCACGTATGACGGGCGGATCACCACGGGGAAACCGATCTCCTTGGCGATGGCGACGGCTTCTTCCGCCGAGCGTGCGATGCCGTTGTTCGGTTGCCTGAGGCCTAGGTTCTCGATTAGCGCCTTGAAGCGGTCGCGGTCTTCGGCCAGGTCGATCGCGTCGGGCGACGTGCCGAGGATCGGCACTTGCGCCTTCTCAAGCGCCGCGGCGAGCTTCAGCGGCGTCTGGCCGCCGAACTG
>DGOS01000008.1:0-10605 GCA_002390155.1 Hyphomicrobiaceae bacterium UBA4460
TCGTTGAGCCGTTGAAGCTCGGCTAAATTGACGACGAGATAGCCCTTCAAGATCTATCTCTCCGGCAAATGCCAAAAACCCCGGTCGGGCTCTCCCCGGCCGGGGTTTTTCATTGCGTGGACGCTCCTGGCGTGAACGGCAGGACCCCGCCGGAACGCAACACGGCCGCCCCCCGAAGGAGCGGCTGTGCAGCTGAAGTTTCGACCTAAAGAGGCCGGCCTGCTCAAAGACCGGCTACTTGCAGGACATCATGCCCTTCATGGCCATGCGCGCGTCGGCTTCGCTGCCGTATTCGCCCATCATGGCGAACTTGGCCGTGTCGCTCAGCGGCGTCTTGGTGACGGAGCACGTCTTCGTCTTGTTATCGAACATGACGTAGAAGGAGTTCATGGCCAGGGCCGGAGCCGCGAAGGTTGCGACCAAGGTTGCTGCGAGAACGAGTCTCTTCATGGGGGTTTCTCCTCAAATGTGTGCGGCATGATTGCCGTCACGCACGTGAAGAGACCACTCTTCCCAATCACGTAAAACTCAACACTCCGGCAAGTTTCGACACGCTTTTCTCACTCCCGCGGCACCTGTCGTGACGCATCGATGACGGGCGCGTGATCGCCACGCGCCATGGACTGGAGCGAAAGAGTTGGATCGAGCGTGGGGCGCGCTTATTCGGCCGGGGTTCCGGCGAAGCGGCGGCGCAACCGCTGGTAAACCGTGCGCTTCAAGAAGTAATAGGCGGGCTTGCCCATGATGGCGGCGGCCACGAACTTCGACAGAAAGGGCGTGGCGCCAAGCACGCCCGAAATCGCCGCCTTCAATCCGGGCTCGAGATCGGTTGCCATGACCACCGGAATCATCGGCCAGGCGATATAGGCCCCCACCAAGACGATCGTGCCGACGGTGAACCGCCAGCCGATCTGTTCGGCGGTGAACTCTGGTTCGGTGGAAGCTATGCCGATCTCCTTACGCGCCGCCAACAAATGTTAGCCTTGACCCTCGCAGCACGGAACATCTTTTCGCGGAGGCCGGGTACCGGCGAAATGCGGCGATTTCAGGCTGTGTCTTCAACCGCGACTAGCCAGGCCGGATCGAACCAGCGATCCGCCTCGCCGTCATACGGCAAACGGTTGATGTCCCAGTGGCGAATAAACGGCGCATAGACGTCCCACACTGGCGGCCCTCCGCCCACATAGACGACCCGGTCGGGAAACCAGCCGAGGACCTCCTCGGGATGATGGATCGAACGGATCTCGACAATGGTGCGGTCTTCGTAGGCAAAGGCCGGGATCGAGCCGGCCGTTTTGGGACCTGCGATGATAACGTGACCCCGTGTCACGTCGAAGAACCTGGCAACGTCGGCGACAAATTCCCGCCCCTTGTTGCCTTCCCAGGGGAGCCGGCCATCCAGGCCGAGCTGCCCTCGCATGCCTATGGCGCAGATCGCGCGAACGTCAGCCAATGTTGTCCTCCATCGAAGCGGCCACTTCTTTTATCGGCGGATGGCGCTTTGGCACAGTTTGGTGCACACAAGGCGTCTCCATGAGCCGCCTTAAATGACCTTACCCCCTTCCGCCCCACAAGCCGACCAATCCCAGGTCTTCAAGGCCATTGGCCTGATGGTGTTGGCCACGATGTGCTTCACCGCGCTCGACACCACGGCGAAGTATCTAGCGGACACGAAGGATGTGCCCGTTGCTCAGATCACCTGGCTGCGCTTTGCTGGGCATGTGGTGTTCAGCGCCGTCGTGTTGTGGCCGTTAGCGCTTGCCCCGTCGCTACGGTCCGCCAAGCCGTTCGTTCAGATCGTCCGCTCGGGGCTCATGATCGCGACCACCGCGCTCAACTTCGTGGCGCTGAAATATCTCCAGCTCGATCAAAACATCACGATCTTCTTCATCACGCCCTTGCTGGTGGCCGCGCTCGCCGGTCCGCTGCTTGGTGAGTGGGTCGGCTGGCACCGTCTGGTCGCCATCGTCGCCGGCTTCATCGGCGTTCTCGTCGTCATGCATCCGGGGATCGGCACATTCCAATGGGCCATGTTGTTCACCTTAGGCGCGACCATCGGCTATGCGCTGTATAACGTCGCCACACGCTACCTTGCGGCGTTCGACCCGCCTTCGGTCACGCAGACCTATACGCCGCTCGTGGGCGTCGCCGTGATGACGCCGTTCGGCCTCGCGGCCTGGCAGAGCCCGGAGGAATGGAGCGTGTGGGTTCTGTTCGCCACGCTGGGCTTCTGGGGCGGTCTTGGCCACTGGTTTTTGATCCTGGCCCACCGCATTGCGCCGGCCGGTGTGCTCGCGCCGTATATCTATCTCGGCTTGATCTGGATGTCGGCGGCCGGATTCCTCCTGTTCGACGACATTCCCACACTGTGGACGCTCGCCGGCGGCGCCATCGTCATCCTTGCCGGGCTTTATCTGTTGGCGCGCGAACGCAAGGCGCAGAAAGAAGGCCCGGCCGCGCAGGTGGATCCGCAGTAAGCCTTTAGTCCGCTTCGCTGCCCGCATAGCGTTGAGCGACGTCTTCGGCAAAGGCGGCGAAGGTCTTGTCCGCGATCGCTTGGCGCGCGTGCGCCATGAGCTCCTGATAGAACTGCACGTTCGCGTAAGACACGAGCATCGACCCGAGCATCTCGCCCGACTTCACCAGGTGATGCAGATAGGCGCGTTCATATTGCGCGGCGGGACAGGCGCTTTCCGGATCGAGCGGACTTGGGTCCTCCGCAAAGCGGGCATTGCGCAAGTTCACCCGTCCGCCCCAGGTGAAGGCTTGGCCGTGGCGCCCGGAGCGGGTCGGCATGACGCAATCGAACATGTCGATGCCCCGGGCAATGGCGCCCAGCATGTCCTGCGGCGTGCCGACGCCCATGAGATAGCGCGGACGGTCTTGCGGCAGGAGCGCGGTGCTGACCTCGACCATGTCGAACATGGCCTCTTGCCCCTCGCCCACCGCCAGCCCGCCGACGGCATAGCCCGGAAAGCCGATATCCATCAGCGCGCGGGCGCTCTCCTCGCGTAAGTCCGCATAGACGCTGCCTTGGACGATGCCAAACAGCGCTTGGCCGGGTGCCGCCATCTTCCCGAACGCCGCCTTGGAGCGTTCGGCCCAGCGCATGGAGAGATCCAACGATGCCTTCGCCTCATCGCGCGTTGCAGGATGCGGCGTACACTCATCAAGCACCATCTGAATGTCGCTGCCGAGGAGACACTGCACCTCGATGGCCCGCTCCGGCGTCAGGGACACCGTGGCCCCGTCCAGATGCGACTGGAAAGTCACGCCCTCCTCCGTGATCCGCCGCAGCTTCGCCAGTGACATGACCTGGTAGCCGCCGCTGTCGGTGAGGATGGGCTTGTCCCAATGCATGAATGTGTGCAGCCCGCCGAGCTTGGCGACGCGTTCCGCGCCGGGCCGCAACATCAAGTGATAGGTGTTGCCGAGGATGATGTCGGCACCCGTGGACGCCACGTCCTCCGGGAACATCGCCTTGACCGTGGCCGCGGTACCGACCGGCATGAAGGCCGGCGTACGGATCACCCCGCGTGGGCTGGTGATGGCGCCGGTTCGCGCCGCGCCGTCCTGCGCGCTCACCGCAAACGAGAACAACGCGCTCATAGCCGCTCCTCCGGGCTGAGCAGGCAAGCATCGCCATAGGAGTAGAAACGGTAGCGCTCTTTGATCGCATGCGCATAGGCGAGTTTCATGGTGTCGAGGCCCGAGAACGCCGAAACCAGCATGAACAGGGTCGAGCGCGGCAAATGAAAATTGGTCAACAGGCGATCCACGAAGCAGAAGCGATAGCCGGGCGTGATGAAGATATCCGTCTCGCCGGCAAACGGCTTCAAGGTGCCGAACTCGTCCGCCGCGCTCTCCAAAAGTCGCAAAGCCGTGGTGCCGACGGCGACGATCTTGTTGCCGCGCGCCTTGATCGCATTCAAGGCAAAAGCCGTGTCCGTGCTGACCGATCCGTACTCCGCATGCATCTTGTGCTCATCGGTGTCCTCGCCGCGCACCGGTAAAAACGTGCCTGGTCCCACATGCAGCGTCACGAAATGGGAGACGATGCCAGATTGCTCGAGGGCGTCGATCAGCGCGGGCGTAAAATGCAGGCCTGCGGTGGGGGCGGCGACGGCGCCCTCCTCCCGCGCGAAGGTCGTTTGATAATCCACGCGGTCCTGCTCGTCCGCGGGCCGCTTGGCGGCGATGTAAGGCGGCAACGGCATGGCGCCTTGCGCATCGATGGCGTCGTGAAGCGCAGGTCCGCTCAGATCGAAACGAAGCGTCACTTCGCCGTCCTCGCCCCGCCCCTCGACGGTGGCGTCCAGCGCGTCCAAAAGACATGCATTGCCGTCCCCGCCGAACTGGATGCGGTCGCCCGGCTCCAATCGCTTCGCCGGCCGCGCCAGTGCCAGCCAACGTTGCCCATCGAGCCGTTCGGTCAGGTTGACTGAGATCTGCGCCACGGCCTCTCCACGCACGCGGGTGCCCTTCAGCGCCGCTGGGATCACGCGTGTGTCGTTAAATACCAGCACATCGCCGGGCGACAGCAGCGTGGGCAAGTCGGTGACCGTGCGATCGGAACGCCCGCCGCGAGCGCCGGGCCTGACCACCAAAAGCCGCGCCGCGTCGCGCGGATGCACCGGGCGAAGAGCGATCAACGCCTCGGGTAAATCAAAGTCGAAGAGATCTGTGCGCAATGGAGACCTAAAGCACCCGCACCATGAGCGCGCCGACCAGGACGAGAATGGCCCCGCTCACGCGGCCCAGGCTCAGCTCCCGCACCGTCAGCTCGAACATGCCGAAGCGGTCCAGAAAAAGCGCTGTGAACAGTTGCCCGGCGATGCCAAGCGCCATGATGGCGGCAATGCCAATCTTGGGCGCGAGCATGAGGTTGACCGTGACATAGATTGCACCCAGCAGGCCCCCGCCAAGTAGCATATAGAGCGGCATGGTCTGCAACGCGCCGAGATTGGTGCTGCCGCGCGCGAACAGAAGCGCCAGCGCAAGAAGCATGATCGTGCCGACGACGAACGACATGGTTGCGGCGGAAATGGGATGCCCAAGCCGCGTCGCGACCTCGGCGTTGATGGGCGCCTGCAAAGCGATCATCCCACCGGCCACAAGCGCAACCAGCGTGAACAGAAGACCTGGCACCCACATGGGCATTCCCCTTTGTTGCATGATCAGCCTTTAGGCATCCGCCGCGATCTTCGCCGACACGATCTTGTCGGGGTTGGACGGCGGCTCGCCGCGATTGATCTGATCGACATTCTCCATGCCTTCGACCACGCGGCCCCAGACCGTGTATTTGCGGTCGAGAAAACTCGCGTCGTCGAAGCAGATGAAGAACTGGCTGTCCGCGGAGTCCGGCGATTGCGCGCGCGCCATGGATACCGCGCCGCGGGTGTGCGGCTCGGCGTTGAATTCAGCGCTGAGCTTCTGCCCGGATCCGCCCGTGCCCGTGCCGGTCGGATCGCCGGTCTGGGCCATGAAGCCCTCGATCACGCGATGGAACGGCACGCCGTCATAGAAGCCCTGACGTGCCAGCTCCTTGATGCGTGCCACATGGCCCGGCGCAAGGTCTGGCCGCATCTCGACCACGACGTTGCCCTTGCTCGTCTCCAGGATGAGTGTGTCTTCCGGATTTGCCACGATGCCTCCTTGGTTGGCGGATTTCGGTTACTGCTCGATGGTGGCCTTCTTGATGTAGTCGAGCTTTGGAAACTGGGTGATCAGATAGGCGTTGCCTTGCTGCTGAACGAGCCCCTGGTTTGGACCGCGGCCGCGCGGCGCGCCTTCGCCGTAGCCCTTAAAGAACGCGTCGACCACATCCATGCCGGAGACGACTTTGCCGAACGGCGAGAAACCCTGGCCATCGAGACCGGCATTGTCGCCGAAGTTGATGAACACCTGCGTAGTGCGCGTGTTGGGCCCGGCGGTGGCAAACGTCACCGTGCCGCGCGTATTGCTCTGCTTCACCTGATCGTCGGGAATGCGCGCTTCGCGCCACACGGCCGACAGGTCCGGATTGCCGCTGATGCCGAACTGCACCATGAAGCCGTCGATGACGCGGAAGAAGCGCGCGTCGTTGTAGAAGCCGCTCTTCACCAGGTTGTAGAACCGGTCGGCACCGTTGGGCGCCCACTCGCGGTGCACTTCGATGACGAACGTGCCTTTCGACGTGTCGAACTTCGCTTTGTAGACATTCGGCGCCTTCTCGTTGAGCGAGGCCGGATTGCCGAGATTGGCGGCGCTGGCGGGAAGCGTTGCGCTGAACGCGGTGAACAACAAGGCAGCGGTGAAAAGGACTGTAGCCCTGATAGTCATGAGGTCTCCTCGCGGGGGTTGTTTAAGTGTTGAATTTCTTCTGAAGCGTTGAAGCGACGATGGGCGGGACGAAGGTCGAAACATCGCCACCCATTGCGGCGATCTGACGAACCAGGCTTGCCGCGATATGGCGTGTGCCGGGCGATGAGGCAAGGAACACGGTCTCGATATCCGGCGCGAGCGAGGCGTTCATGCCCGCCATCTGCATCTCATAGTCGAAATCGCCGGAGTCCCTCAGGCCGCGAATGACGATTGCGGCGTCTGCGCTCCTCGCCGCATCCACCGTCAGGCTGTCATAGGTGGTGACGTCGAGACCAAGCCCGCGCTCCTCGGCGATCGGCGAGAGCACCGTCTTGGCCAGGGCTACCCGCTCTTCGGCGGAAAACAGCGGATGCTTGTCGTGATGGGTGCCGACCGCGATCACCAGGCGATCCACGAGCTGGGCCGCCCGGCGCACGATATCCATGTGGCCGAAGGTGACGGGATCGAAACTCCCGGGATAAAGACCAACGCGCATGCCGCCAAGGCTCCTTTGAGGGCTCCTTGCGCTTCACAGCGTCATCCCGCAGCGGGCGAGCATTGCCGAAAAGCGCCTGCCCCCTTCTAGCCGTGCGGGCGCAGGCCCGGCAAGGGGACATCCGCCCGGCGCTCAAGTGGCGCACAAGCAAAAAGGGCCCGGCGAGGCCGGACCCTTCACGCTGAGTTTCGTGGTTTTTTGGTCTACTTCAGCGTTGTCTCGTAGACCTGCGCGCCGTGGCCGAACAGATCGCCAAGGTTGAAGCGGTAGCCGAAACCGGCGGAGATGATCAGCGGATCGAGATCCACGTCCGCGCGTACGCCGGTGCCGTTCCAATTGACGTCGGTGTTGAGCCAGGTCTTCTTCACGTCGGCATTGAGGTACCAGCCGTCGCCCACGGAAATATCGAGACCCGCCTGAAGAGTGAAGCCAAGCCCATCGTCAATGTTGACCTTCGTTGCGCCGAGCCGGTTTTGGCCCGTGCCCTCATTGAAGAAGGCGATGTATTGCAGGCCCGCGCCCACATAAGGCTTGATCGTGCCTTCGGTGTTGAAGTGGTACTGCGCCGTCAGGGCCGGCGGGAAGATCCAGGTGTCGGCGATCTCGCCGAGGCCCGCGATCGAGCCGGTGCCCGTCACGTCGTGTTTGGCGAAGCAGCAGAACAGCTCAACCGCGATATTGTCATTGAAGAAGTAGGTCAGCGTCGTGGCCGGGATGATCTCGTCGCTGACATCGGCGTTGGCGCCGCCAATGCGCGCGCCGCCCGCCGTGACGGAGGCATCGGTATCAGGCAGAACCCCGGTGACCAGACCGCGGATCATGAAGTTCCCGTGGCTGTCCCCGGCCATGACGGGAGACACATCCCACGCAGCGGACGCCAGCAGAGCGGCGGCGGCCAAAAAACCAGTTGTGAATTTATTCATATCAACGTCCCCCAGTCGTGGCCGCGATCCGGCCCCTCACCCTTGTTCTGTCGTATTGTTGAAATGAAGGAGGCCCGACCTCCAGCCCGGATCGGCGTCGCGGCCTGACATAAGTCAGCCTCCGTCATATCGGGGGTTCACTGTTGCCCGCGTGCAACGGTTTTTCTTGATCTGCGTCAAACCTTTGCGGGCATTCGGGAGCCTGGCACGCGGGGTCGCGGAGCCACGGGCCTTCGGGGCTTGATCGATATCAAAGCGCGACTCGCGTCGAAGACGGACAGCTTGCTCTTCGATGGCGGACGCTCCGCCGTGGGGAGAACCCTTGGTAGCAACAACCAGCCTGAAAGAGAGGGAGGTGTTCGGAAACACGAACGCCCGGCCCTCAGAACGCACGATCGACGTCTCGCAATCCATTCCTGGCAAACTTGCCACGCATGGCGCCGTGGTGCGGACCCGGCGGGGACAATCGCTGTCGCTTGCCTTGGACGGCGCGGAAATGGTCTATGTGGTCCGCTCCGGCGCGCTGATGCTGCGGGTGGCCTTCCCGGACGAAATGCGCCAGGTGGTGGCGCTTCTGTATCCTGGCGAGGTGTTCCGCGCCGCCTTCGCGCCGCCGGCCGCTTCGGCCAGGCTTTCATCCGTTGGCGCAGGCGAAGCCTTACGGTTCCGCTGGCCCGTCTTCTCCGATCTGGCGGCGACGAACCCAGAGATCGAGCGCTTCTATAACGATGCCGTGGCCAGGCAGACCGCCAGGGCCGCCATCCATACGGCCGCGGTGGGTCGCTTCGACTGCCGGCAACGGGTCGCGACCTTCCTCCTGGAACTTGCCTTACGGACCGGCGTACGGGCGCCATGCGGCGGGCTCGACTTCGAGATTCCGCTCAACCGCACCGACATCGCCGATTATCTAGGGCTCAACGCCGACACCCTGTCCCGGACCATGTCGCGCTTGCGCGCCTCAGGGCTCCTGAGCCATCCGGAGCGCAATCGGGGTCTCGTGCGCGACGTGGCCGCGCTGGCGGCGCTGACGCCGGCGGCACGGGCGCTGATGGGGCTCAACGGCGGAGGCCAGCCACCAGCCTGACGCCCTAGGTTCCAGGGTTTAGGTCCTGGCTACTCGCTCCCGGATACATCGTCCTCGGGCTCCTCGACACCATCTTCGCCGTTCTCGTCGGGAATGTGCTCGACCGACACCACGCGCTCGTCTTCAGCGGTATCGAACACGATGACGCCTTGGGTCGACCGGCCCATGATGGAGATGCCTTCCACGGGAATGCGGATCAGCTGGCCACGATTGGTGACGAGCATGATCTGGTCGCTGTCCTGCGCCGGGAAGGACGCCACCAGTTTGCCGTTACGCGGATTGACGACCATGCCGATAATGCCTTTGCCGCCGCGGCCCGAGACGCGGTACTCGTAAGCGCTCGACCGTTTGCCGTAGCCGTTCTCCGAAACCGTCAATACGAATTCCTCGTGCGCGCTGAGCTCCGCGTAGCGCTCGGTGCTGAGCGCCACGGCCTCCGCATCGCCCTCCTCGGGCTCGATGTCGGGCTCATAATCCGCGCCGCCACGGCGTACCATATTGGCTTGCCGCACATAGGCGGCCCGTTCGGACGCCTCCGCCTCGATATGGTTGAGGATCGTCAAAGAGATGAGCTCGTCATCTTTGCCGAGCTTGATGCCGCGCACACCGGCCGAGTCCCGTCCTTTGAACACGCGCACGTCGGTGGTGGGGAACCGGATCGCCTGACCGTCCCGCGAGGTGAGCAGCACGTCCTGCTGCGGATTGCAGATCTCCACGCCGACGATGTGGTCCTTTTCGTCGAGCTTCATGGCGATCTTGCCGTTCTGGCGCACCTCGATGAAGTCGGAGAGCTTGTTGCGGCGGACGCTGCCGTAGTTTGTCGCGAACATCACGTCGAGTTCCGCCCAAGACGACTCGTCTTCCGGTAGCGGCAAAATGGTGGTTATGGTCTCGTGCTTGCTCAGCGGCAACAGATTGACCAACGCCTTGCCGCGTGCCTGCGGTGCGGCCGCGGGCAGACGCCACACTTTCATTTTGTAAACCATGCCGCCGGAAGAAAAGAACAGCACCGGCGTGTGGGTATTGGCGATGAAAATGCGGCTGACGAAATCCTCGTCGCGCGTTGCCATGCCGGCACGGCCCTTGCCGCCGCGGCGTTGCGCGCGATAGGCCGAAAGCGGGACGCGCTTGATGTAACCCTTGTGGGACACGGTCACGACCATGTCCTCGCGCTGGATCAGGTCCTCGTCCTCGACCTCGCCCACCATGTCGACGATTTCGGTACGGCGTGGCGTGCCGAACTGCTCTTTCAGTTCGGTCAACTCGTCCTTGACGATGCCGACGATCCGCGCGCGCGACCGCAATATTTCCAGGTAATCGGCGATCTGGTCGCCGAGCCCCTTCAGTTCGTCGCCGATCTCATCGCGGCCAAGCGCCGTCAGGCGTTGCAGGCGCAGGTCGAGAATGGCGCGAGCCTGTTCCTCCGATAGGCGATAGGTCCCTTTCGCGGAGACCGTGTGCCGGGGATCGGCAATCAACTCGACCAGCGCCACAACGTCTTTCGCCGGCCAATCGCGCCCCATCAATTGCTCGCGCGCCGTCGAGGGATCCGGTGCTTTTCGAATCAGCGCGATCACCTCGTCGATATTGGCAACCGCGATAGCAAGCCCGACCAGTACGTGCGCACGGTCACGCGCTTTGCGCAGCAGGAACTTGATGCGGCGTCCGACGACCTCTTCGCGGAACTCGGTGAAAGCGCGGATCATGTCCTTCAGATTGAGCAGCTCGGGGCGGCCGCCGTTCAGCGCCACCATGTTGCA
>DGOS01000008.1:10652-11214 GCA_002390155.1 Hyphomicrobiaceae bacterium UBA4460
CCGAACGTCGATTGCAGCGGCGAGAACCGGAAGACCTGGTTCCGCACAACGTCCGCAACAGCGTCGCGCTTCAGCTCGATCACCACGCGCATGCCTTGCCGGTCGGACTCGTCGCGAATGTCGGCGATGCCTTCGATCTTCTTGTCGCGCACAAGCTCGGCAATCTTCTCGATCATCGCCGCCTTGTTCACTTGATACGGAATCTCGGTAATGATCAGCGCGTCGCGGTCTTTGCGAATTTCCTCGACCGCAACGCGGCCCCGCATGGTCACCGACCCACGACCCTTGTGATAGGCGGAGCGGATGCCCTGACGGCCGAGAATCAATCCGCCGGTCGGAAAGTCGGGGCCTGGCACAATCTCGTTCAGCTCGGCGATTTCGATCTCCGGGTTGTCGAGATAGGCGGTACAGGCGTCGATCACCTCGCCGAGATTGTGCGGCGGTATGTTTGTGGCCATGCCGACCGCAATACCGCCGGCGCCGTTGACGAGCAGGTTCGGGAACTTCGCCGGCAACACGACGGGCTCTTGCTCCCGGCCGTCGTAGTTCGGCTGGAAGTCGA
>DGOS01000011.1:0-18967 GCA_002390155.1 Hyphomicrobiaceae bacterium UBA4460
CAGCCACACCACGATGGTCAACGGGCTTTCCGTGTTGGGCTGGGGCGTCGGCGGTATCGAGGCGGAAGCGGCCATGCTCGGCCAGCCGATCTCGATGTTGATCCCCGAAGTTGTGGGCTTCCGGCTCACGGGGACGTTGCGCGAGGGCGTCACCGCCACCGATTTGGTGCTGACCGTCACCGAGATGCTGAGGCGCAAAGGTGTCGTCGGCAAGTTCGTGGAATTCTTCGGCACCGGTCTCGACAATTTGCCGCTGGAGGATCGCGCCACGATCGCCAACATGGCGCCGGAGTACGGCGCAACGTGCGGCTTCTTCCCCGTCGACAAGGAGACGCTTGATTATCTTGAAGCGACCGCGCGGAAGGATTCACGCGTCGAACTGGTCACGGCATATGCGAAGGCGCAAGGGCTTTACCGGAAGGACAAGACGCCCGACCCGGTGTTCACGGACACGCTTGCACTCGATCTTGGCGATGTGGTGCCGTCGATCGCGGGGCCGAAGCGTCCGCAAGATCGCGTGCCGCTGACCCGCGCCGCGCCCGCCTTCGCCGAAGTGCTCGACAAGGAGTACGGCAAAGCGGCGGAAGCCGACAAGCGCGTGCCCGTCGAGGGTAAGAATTTCGATCTTGGCCATGGCGACGTGGTCATCGCCGCAATCACGTCGTGCACAAACACATCGAACCCATATGTAATGGTGGCTGCGGGTGTGCTGGCGCGCAACGCCGTGAAGGAAGGCTTGAGCGTCAAGCCTTGGGTGAAGACCTCGCTGGCCCCGGGCTCGCAAGTGGTGACGGACTATCTGGACAGAGCCGGCTTGCAGGGCGATCTGGACAAGCTCGGATTCAATCTGGTTGGCTATGGCTGCACCACCTGCATCGGCAATTCCGGACCATTGCCGGAAGAGATTTCCAAGACCATCCACGACAACGGTCTAGCGGTCGCCTCTGTGCTGTCGGGCAATCGCAACTTCGAGGGGCGTGTCAATCACGACGTCCGCGCCAACTATCTCGCGTCGCCGCCGCTCGTCGTGGCCTACGCGCTTGCTGGCTCGGTGACGAAGGATCTTGAGACCCAACCTCTTGGCGTCGGCAAGAACGGCCCCGTCTACCTCAAGGACATCTGGCCATCCTCGAAGGAGGTGGCGAAGCTCGTGCGCAAGGCTGTGAAGAAATCGATGTTCAAGGAACGCTATGGCGACGTGTTCCGCGGCGATCCGGAGTGGCAGGCGATCAAGGTCGACGAGGGCCTCACCTATGACTGGGACACCAAGTCGACTTACGTGCAGGAGCCGCCATACTTCTCCGACATGTCGGCCGAGCCGGCGGCGTTGACCGACATTGACGGTGCGCGGATTTTGGGGCTCTTTCTCGATTCGATCACCACGGACCACATCTCACCGGCCGGCGCGATCAAGAAGGACAGCCCGGCGGGCCATTACCTCACGGAGAATGGCGTCGCCGTGCATGACTTCAACTCCTACGGCTCGCGGCGCGGCAATCACGAGGTGATGATGCGCGGTACGTTCGCAAATGTCCGCATCAAGAATCAGATGGTGCCCGGGATCGAAGGCGGCGTGACGGTGCACTACCCGTCCGAAGAGCGCATGGCGATCTACGATGCGGCCATGCGCTACCAGGACGAGGGCATGCCGCTCGTGGTGTTCGCCGGCAAGGAATACGGTACGGGCTCCTCGCGCGACTGGGCGGCAAAGGGCACACGGTTGCTCGGCGTGCGCGCGGTCATCGCCCAAAGCTTCGAGCGCATTCATCGCTCGAACCTGATCGGCATGGGCGTGCTGCCGCTGGTCTTCGCCGAGGACATGTCCTGGGAGAAGTTGGGGCTCACCGGCAGCGAGACCGTCTCGCTAAAGGGTCTGAACGATCTCAAGCCCGGGCAGTGGGTCGAGGCGGATATCGTTTATCCGGGCGGCGAAACCAGAGCCGTACCGCTCCAGGTGCGGATCGATACGTTCGACGAACTGGACTACTTCCGGAACGGCGGAATCCTTCACTACGTCCTTCGCTCGCTCGCGAAGGAAGCCGCTTAAGGTCACTGAGTTGTGACCCTCCGCGAGCGGATTTTGCCGGAAATTCAGCGGCGTTTCCGGCATTCTAGGGACATGAGGCTAGTCACCCTTCTTGCAGCGCTTGTTGGCGCGGCGTGTACCGCCGCGCTTCTGGCGCTCGCGTTCTCGGTGCCGAGCCGGGCGGAGAAGCCCAAGCTCGCAACGGATACGCCCGTGCTGATCGAACTGTTCACCAGCCAGGGCTGCTCGTCCTGCCCGCCGGCGGATGCGCTATTGAACGAGTATCGCGACAAGCCAGGGGTGATCACCCTGTCCTTCTCGGTCGACTACTGGAACTATCTCGGCTGGCACGACACGCTGTCGAGCGCTGAGAACAGCGAGCGTCAGCGCGACTACGCGCTCGCGCGCGGCGACGGCGCCGTCTACACGCCCCAAGTGGTGGTGGACGGCATCACCCACGTGAACGGCGCCAACGAGGCCGCGATCGAGATGGCCATGCGGCAGACCACACGGCGGCTCAGCGACGTGAAGGTGCCGATGTCCATGCGCGCGGAAGGTAAAAGCCTCGTGGTCGACATCGCCGATGCGCCGGAGACCTCGGACATGCGCGAGGCCACGATCTGGCTCGCGGTGGCCAAGGACCAGGAGACCGTCGCCATCGACCGCGGTGAGAATCGCGGCAAGGAGATCACCTATTCGCACCCGGTCCGGGATTTCACGCCGATCGGCATGTGGAAGGGCGAGAAGATGTCGCTTCGCCTGCCGCTGAAGGATCTCCAGACCATCGGCGGCGACTGCCTCGTGGCCATGTTGCAGGTCGAGGGCTCGGGTCCGGTCCTGGGCGCTGCGGCCTACGAGCGCGACTAGCCCCCACCGTTTTCTGCCTCGCAAATACAAAAGGGCCGGCGTGTCGCCGACCCTTTCGAGCTGCCTCTTCGATGAGAAATGGCCCGGTCCGAGAGAAGACCCCGGGGGGCTGGGGGGCTTAGATTCCGAAGCCCTCTCAAGTTGGACCGGGCCGAAAGGCAACGGTGTTTACCATAAGGTTTTTTGGGGCGCGCCCTTGACTGAACTGGGGCGAAACCGCGAATTATGTTTCGCATTGTTACAGTCCGTCAGGGGCTCGCGCCGCTTGAATTTCCGGGTGCCAGCGGTCATCATGACGCTTCCGTTACAGGAGGCGCGATTGAGCGAAACGGAACCCATAGTCGTGCCGCTGGCCTTCCGGGCTGGCGGCCTACAGAGCCCCTCCGAGGGGGGCGCCCGGCGCGACGGCATCTCATTCGATCGCCGGGAACTCTCCCAAATCCTCAATGTCTACGGTCGGAAGGTCGCCAGCGGCGAGTGGCGCGACTACGCCATTGATACGCTGAAGGAAAAGGCCGTTTTCTCGGTTTTCCGGCGCTCGTCCGAGATGCCGCTCTACCGCATCGAGAAGACCCCGAGGCTGGCGCGCCGCCAGGGCGCCTATACCGTGATCGCAGCCACGGGGCTGATCCTCAAGCGGGGCCACGACCTCGCCCGGGTCTTGAGGGCCCTCGATAAGGGCCTTCGCCTCGTAGAGGCCTAATTCACAGCGCTTAATCGGAATTGAGAGAGGTCCAGACAAGAGAGAAGCCCCGGAGACGGGGGGACTCGGGGCTTCTCCGGTTCCTTCTGGGGGGAACCTCGTGACGGGGAGGGAAAGACCCGCCACGATACGAATCTGGCGATGCGGCGCCGATTTTCAACCCATGCGAGCCGTCCGCAGGCCAGGCCAGGGTAAACCGGAAAAGCAAAGGCCCCGACGTTTCCGCCGGGGCCTTTTCGCATCTTTGGATGCTTTGTGCCCCTAGCGGCGGTCGCCGAAGAGCTGCAGCAGCATCATGAACAGGTTTATGAAGTCGAGGTACAGGCGCAAAGCCCCCATGACGGCCTTGCGGCCAGACATAGAGCCATCGTCGTTGGCGCTGTACATCTCCTTGATCTGCTGGGTGTCGTAAGCCGTCAATCCGGCGAAGACCAGCACGCCGATCACCGACACTGCGAACTGCAGCGCGGTCGAACCGATGAACAGGTTCACCAGCGAGGCGATGATAATGCCGATCAGGCCCATGAACAGGAACGAACCCCAGCCCGACAGGTCCTTGCTCGTGGTGTAGCCCCACAGCGACAGGGCGCCGAACGATGCCGCGGTGATGAAGAACACGCGCGCGATGCTTTCGCCGGCATAAACCAGGAAGATCGACGAGATCGATGCCCCCATCAGGGCCGAGAAGACCCAGAAGGATAGCTGGGCCGTGCCCAAGCTCATGGAGCCGATGCGCATCGATAGGAAGAACACCATGGCGAGCGGCGCGAAGATCACCACCCACTTGAAGCCGCTGGCAAACATGAAGTTGCCGAACGCGGTCAGTTCCAGCCCGCCCGCGCCCTGTTGCACGGCCATGGCGTAGATTGCATAGGCGACGACACCGGTGATGGCGACGCCGGACGCCATGTAGTTGTAAACGCGGATCATATAGGCGCGCAGGCCCTGGTCGATGGCGCCAGCGTCGGCGCGTCCGACCGATTGCCCATAACGTCTGTCGAGTTCCGCCATATACGAAAATCCTTCTCTAGCGTTTGTCAGGAAAGCCACTCTGACCTGAAATATGGTGGTTTTAGGCTATTTCTGCAAGATGAAGAGAGTGTGTCCCATCAATCGGAAATGCCTATGAGGTCCAGTGCTCGGGGCCTATTCGGACCTCAGATAGGGCGCCGCCTTGACCGAAAGCACCCGCCAGGTGGTGAAGGCGCCCACGATAAGAACCAGCGCCAGCGCCAGTCCGATGGTCGCGGCCGCGGCGAGCGGCGCGAACTTGAACTCGATGTCGAAGGCGAAGGTGCATAGCGCCCAGGCGGTGATGGTGGCGATGAGGATCGCCAGCAGCGACGTGGCGAGCCCGAGCACGCCGAACTCGAGCAGCTCGGCCTTGACGATGAGCCCGCGCGTGGCGCCGAGCGTCTTGTAGAGCACAGCCAGATATTTCCGGCGCTGCTGGCCGGCGGATACCGCCCCAGCCAGGACCGCGGCGCCGATCAGCAGCGTGAAGCCGGACGTTGCTTGGATTGCACCCATGAGCTTTTCGAGCATGGCCTTGGCCGCGTCGACGATGTCGCCGATCTTGATGGCGGTGACGAGGGGAAAGCGCTCGGCGAGCGATTGAATGATCTTGGCTTCCTCGTCCGGGTCGGTGCCCTTGGGCAGTTCCAGCGTGGTGACCAGTCGGTGCGGTGCGCCTTGCAGTGTGTTGGGTGAAAACACCATGACGAAGTTGATAGCAAGCGACTCCCAGTCGATCTTGCGCAAGCTCGCGATCTTGGCCTCCACGTTGCGGCCGAGGATGTTGACGGTGATCTGATCGCCGAGCTTCAGACCGAGACCCTTGGCGAGCTCGCCGTCGAAGGAGACCAGCGGCGGTCCGTCATAGTCCTTCGGCCACCATTCGCCTTCTTCGACCTTCGAGGCGCCCGGCACTGTATCGGTATAGGTAAGCCCCCGGTCGCCGGCGAGGACCCAACGCGCGTCCGGCTTGACTTCGACGTCGTCCACGGACACCCCGTTCAGCTTGACGATGCGGCCGCGCAACATGGGCGCGTTGTCGGTCTTTGCCTTCGGCTGGATCTCCTTGGTCGTCTGCTCGAAGGTCGCCAAATCGCCGGGCTCGACATCGAGGAAGTAATAGGCGGGCGCGTCGACCTCCACATGGCTCTCAATCTCGGTGATCAGCGAGTGGTGGATCAGGGCCACGGCGATGAGAAGGCCGAGTCCCAGCCCCAACGACACGGCGATGGATCGGGCGAGCGAGCCTGGCGCGCCGATACTGGCGAGCGCGAGCCCCCAGGCCGGCGGCTTGGTGCGGCGATAGCGTGCCGCGAGGCGCTGCACGAGAAGTCCAAAGCCAAGCAGCAGTCCGAAGGCGGCGAGGATCCCCAGTGAAATCGCCGCGGTGACAAGACGTTCTTCGGAAGCGGCAATGGCGAGCACGAATAGGGCCAGCCCCGCCGCGGCCGAGCCGAGCGCGAACGCGGTCGTCGACCGCTCGCGCTCTTCGGTGAGATGGGCGCGCATCAACACGGCGGGCGAAATGCGGCTGGCGCGGCCGAGCGGCCACAGCACGAACAGCACCATGGTCAGGAGCCCGGCGAGCGCCGCCACGATGAGCGGCATGGGATGCGGCTCGACCGCAAGCCTGATGGGAAGCGTGTCCTCGTAAAGCGTCGCAATGACAATGGGGGCGAACGCGCCGAGCACGAGACCAATGACGATACCGATTGCGGCGAGCATCAAGGCCTGAATCAGATAGACATTGAGCACCAGCCCGCTTGTGGCGCCGACGCATTTGAACGTCGCGATGACTTCGCGCTTCTTGGCCATGTAGCTTTGGATGGCATTGCCGACGCCGATGCCGCCAAGCAGAAGCGCGGTCAGTCCCACGAAGTTGATGAACTGGGTAAAGCGCTCCGCATCGCGCCGCATTGATGGCGCCGGGTCCGTCCAGTCGCGGATGGAGAAACCGCTTTGCGGAAACTTCGTCTCCATGTCTTTGCGCGCGGCGGTAAGCTTGTCGCGGTCGACGCCGGCATCGTCCGGCAACTTCAGGCGATAGGTCCAGCGGATGAGACTGCCCGGCTGTACCAGTCCGGTCTTCTCCAGCGTGTCACGGGACATCAGGACTTTCGGACCGTAGGACAGCCGGTCGGCTAGGCGGTCGGGCTGATCGCCGAGCACGCCGCCGATCGTAACCTCGGCCTCGCCGATCTTGAGGGAATCGCCGATGTCCAGTCCAAGCCGGTCGAGGAGAATCTGTTGGGCAAGCACGACGTCGGGTTTTCGCCAAAGCGGGCCGGCGCCTCGCGGCTCCACGACCGCGACCTCGCCATAGAGCGGGTAGGGCGCATCGACCGCCTTCACCTCGACAAGCGCGCTCTTGCCGTCGGGCGCGCGTGCCATGGCGCGGAAGCTTGCGGACGCGCTGATCTCGCCGAGCTCTTTGAGCGCAGTCATCTCGCCTGCGCTCGCCTGGCGATGGATCACCTCGAAGGAAAGATCGCCGCCGATCAAAAGCCGCCCCTGGTTCGCCAGCGCCTTGTCGAAAGCCGTCGCCAGTGAGCCGATGGCGGCCACCGCGGCAACGCCGAGCGCGATGCATATGACGAAGACCACAAGGCCGCTGGCGCCGGCGCGCAGCTCACGCAAGGCAATGCGAAAGGCGAGCGAAGTTTGCGCGGCGTTTACGGGCGCCGCCGTTGTCGTGGCGGCAGACGTCACGACGCGTCCGCTTTGGTGTCGCTGTTCGCAACGATGCGGCCGTCTGCGAGGCTGACGATACGGTCGCAGCGCGTGGCGAGGTCGCTGTCATGCGTGATGAGAAGCAATGTCGCGCCGGTGCGCTCTTTCAGCTCGAACAAGAGATCCATCACCGCCGCGCCCGTGGCCTGGTCGAGATTGCCCGTAGGCTCGTCGGCCAGGATGAGGGACGGTTTGGTGGACAGCGCCCGGGCAATGGCGACGCGCTGCTGCTCGCCGCCGGAGAGCTGTCCGGGAAAATGGTCCTCGCGATGCGATAGTCCGACTTCGGACAAGGCCTCCTTGGCCACGGCGAAGGCGTCGTCCTGGCCGAGAAACTCCATCGGCAGCGCCACGTTCTCGATTGCCGTCATGGTGGGCACCAGATGGAAAGACTGGAACACGATGCCGATCTTGCCCGCGCGAAGCCGAGCCAGGCCGTCTTCGTCGAGGGCGCCGAAATCCGTCCCAACGACGGTCACTTGGCCAGATGTGGCCCGCTCGAGGCCGCCGATCACCATCAGCAGCGTGGATTTGCCGGAGCCCGAGGGGCCGACCACCGCCATAGCTTCGCCCGATGACACGGTTAGATCGATGCCACGCAGGATCGCGACCGCGCCGGCACGGGACGGCAGGGTGACATGCACGCCTTCAAGCTCTATGGCGGGGCGTTGCTTCAGGGGCTGATCCATGGTCGGGCAAATCACCGCTTTGTCGTGGCTTGGAGCCTAGCCGCAATAGAGAATGGCAAACAGGTCCAAAAGATGAAACTTCGCGCCGCCTTCCTGAGCCTTCTCGCCGCAGCCTTGATCGGGTTTTGTGCGTCGGCCACGCACGCCGAAACGGATGAGATCGTGATTGTGGCGTTGGGCGACAGTCTCGTCGCAGGGCTTGGTCTGCCGCGGAACCAGTCCTTCCCGGCGCAGCTGGAGGCGGCATTGCGCGCCAAGGGGACACAAGTGCGCGTGGTGGACGCTGCCGTTTCGGGCGACACCTCGCGCGCCGCGCTACAGCGGCTCGATTGGGCCTTGCCGGAGGACGCGGACGCGGTCATCGTCGAGCTTGGCGGCAACGACGCGCTGCAAGGCCTGCCCCCTGCGGCGACCAAAGCGGCCCTCGCCGAGATCATCGAGAAGATCCAGGCCAAGGGGCTGCCGGTGCTGCTCGCCGGCATGGAGGCCCCGCGCAATCTGGGCAAAGACTATGTGGAAGCGTTCGGTGCGATGTTTCCAGAGCTCGCCGCGCAGTATGATGTGATCCTCTATCCCTTCTTTCTCGACGGCGTCGCGCTCAACGAGGAATTGATGCAAAAGGACGGCATCCACCCGAACGGCAAAGGCGTCGCCGTGGTGGTGGATAAGATCACGCCGAAGGTCGATGCGCTGCTGGCGAAGGCAGGCGGATGAGCACACCTCTGAAACAAGTCGCGGCGCTTCCGGTCGCGGAGACGAAGGATGGGCCCTTGGTCCTCCTCGTGACCACGCGGGGCCGTGGCCGCTGGACGATCCCCAGGGGTTGGCCGAAACCGGGCGTGGCCGATGCGGACCTTGCCGCGCGGGAAGCGGCCGAGGAGGCAGGCGTGGAGGGCGAGGTGGATGCGCGCCCGCTCGGCGCCTTCGACTACACCAAGCGGTTGCATCTGTTCTCCTGGGCCAAATGCACCGTCGATGTCTACCTGCTTCACGCGCGCTGTCAGTATCTGGATTGGCCTGAAAAGTCGGCCCGGAAAATCCTCTGGGTTTCGCCGGAAGAGGCCGCGTCGCTTGTAGCCGACGGCAAGCTGGCGGCAGTCTTACGTGATTTTTTCCGGCTAAAGGCCGCCTAGGAGCGGCGAGGACTCGTTCGTCCACACAAAGCGTTGAAAAAACCCCGGCACTGTTGTGGCGTCCGGCAAGACCCCTTATGACCGCTTTGTGACGGACCTCAGGAACTCAAGCGCATGACATCGCCGGACGAAAGCGCAACAGGCGTGGGTCCGGACAAGGTCCGGAAGACGTCCCTCGACAAGGATCTGCGCAAGATCGAGCGGTTGGAGGACGCGACCCGGACCGTCTCCAGCAACAGGTTCGCGCTCGGCATCGCCGCGCTCTTTCTGGCGACTGCCGGCGCACTGGCCGGTAGCCAAATTGGCGCCAGCCACAACGCCATTATTCTGATTGTAGCCGCGGTTATCGGCGGCTACATGGCATTGACCATCGGTGCCAATGACGTCGCCAACAATGTTGGCCCCGCGGTCGGTGCCCGCGCGCTGACCATGACGGGCGCGCTTGTCATCGCCGCAATTTTTGAATGCGCGGGCGCTCTCATCGCCGGCGGCGATGTGGTCAAGACCATTTCCAAAGGCATTATCGATCCGGCAGCAGTGCCGAGCAGCGAAGTGTTCGTCTGGGTAATGATGTCCGCCTTGCTCGCCTCGGCGCTATGGGTGCACTTGGCCACGGTCTTGGGTGCGCCGGTTTCGACCACGCACGCTATTGTCGGCGGTGTGCTGGGCGGTGGCCTCGCGGCGGTCGGTGTCGATGTCGTTGATTGGGTGATCGTTACCTCGATCTTCGCCAGCTGGCTGACCTCGCCGATCATTGGCGGTGTGATCGCCGCTGGCATTCTCGCCTTCATCAAGATCAATCTCATCTACCAAGAGGACAAGATCGCCGCGGCACGCCGCTGGGTGCCTGTGCTGGTGGCTCTCATGGCGGCGGTGTTCTCCGCCTATCTCGCCATCAAGGGGCTTAAGCGCGTCTGGACGCCCGGCCTGCCCGCCATCGCCACGATTAGCATCCTAGTCTACGGGCTCGTGTACCTGGCGGCGAAACCCTGGATTCGCGCGCAGTCCGAAGGGATGGAAAACCGCAACCAGGATTTGCGCAAACTCTTCCATGTGCCGCTCATCGTCTCGGCGGCATTGCTCTCCTTCGCGCACGGCTCCAACGATGTCGCGAATGCCGTCGGCCCGCTTGCCGCCATTTTGAATAGCGCGGAGTCGGGGACGTTGCTCAGTGAAGTCGGCGTTCCCTTCTGGGTGATGCTGATCGGTGCAGTTGGCATCAGCCTTGGCTTATTCCTATTCGGACCACGTATTGTGCGGATCGTCGGTGAGAAGATCACCAAGATGAACCCGATGCGTGCGTTCTGCGTCGCGCTAGCGGCCGCTTGCACCGTGCTCTTCGCTTCGCAGCTCGGCCTGCCGGTCTCGACCACGCATATCGTGGTGGGAGCGGTGTTCGGCGTCGGTTTCTTCCGCGAGTACTACACGGCGCGCAGCCGCCGGCGGCGCTACTACGTCCTCAAGGAGAAGCGTCATGCGCCTGTCTCCCGGAAATCTCCCACCACGCCGGACGAACTGCGCCGCCGCAAGCTTGTGCGGCGCTCACATTTCGTGGGCATCATTGCCGCGTGGGCCATCACGGTGCCCTCTGCCGCTGCGTTGGCAGCGATGATATTCTTTGCCGTAGACTGGGTGCGCTAACGGTTCCGAGGCGGCAAGCTGACGACCATCTACGATCTGAAGCCGAAATTTCAGGCGCTGCTGCGCCCGCTGGCTGCATGGCTTGTGCGCGCCGGTGTCAGTGCCAATGCGGTCACCGTGGCGGCGCTGCTGTTGAGCGTGGCGCAAGGGCTGTGGATTGCGCTGCGGCCGGGCGAGGCCTTGCCGCTTCTCCTTCTTCCCCTGACGCTGTTCGTGCGCATGGCGCTCAATGCCATCGACGGAATCATGGCGAAGGAGCACGGTCAAGCGAGCGTCACGGGCGCGGTTCTCAATGAACTGAGCGATGTCCTGGCCGACGCCGCGCTCTATCTTCCTTTCGCGCTTGTGCCTGGTGTGAACCCCGCTCTTGTCGTGCTCGTGGTGGTCGCCGGCATTGTCGCCGAGATGACGGGCGCGCTCGGGCCGATGGTCAAGGCGTCGCGCCGCTATGATGGGCCGTTCGGCAAAAGTGACCGTGCGCTCGCGCTCGGGCTACTCGCGGTGCTGCTTGGGTTGGGGCTGGCGCCCGGTTTGTGGACGAGCGTCTATCTCGGCATTCTTCTGGCACTGTCGGCGCTCACCGTGATCAACCGTGCGCGCCGCATCGTCGCCGAGGCCGCGTCATGAGAACGATGTTTGGTCTGCCGGAGCATGTCGTCTACGCCACCGCCGGTGTCTGGGCACTCTTGGCATTGGCAACTGCGCTGGTGCTCTTCTTGCGGTGGCGGCGTCCCGGCCATTACGACGAGCTGGTGAGCCGGACCGCCTCGTGGTGGTGGATGATCGGCGCGTTCACGCTCGCCATTGTCCTCGACACCACAGTGGCCATCGTCTTTCTCGCCTTCATTTCGTACCTGGCTCTGAAGGAATATCTGTCGCTGATCCCCACGCGGCGCATCGACCGCGGGCTTCTGCTGTTCGCCTATCTCGCCATTCCCATCCAATATTATTGGGCCGCGACCGACTGGTACGGCATGTTCATCGTCTTCGTACCAGTGTGGCTTTTCCTGTTCTTCCCGGCGCTCATGGCGCTGCGCGGCGACACGAAAGGCTTTTTGGCTGCGGTGGGCACGCTGTCCTGGGGGCTGATGCTCACCGTCTTCTGCCTGAGTCACATGGCCATGCTGCTCGTGTTGGGCGCGAGTCATAACCCAGTCGCAGGCGGCGTCGGACTGCTGTTCTTCCTCGTGGTGTTGACCCAGTTCAACGACGTGGCCCAATACACTTGGGGAAAGCTCTTCGGCTGCCACAAGGTGACGCCCAATGTCAGCCCAAAGAAGACGTGGGAAGGGCTGATCGGCGGCGTGCTGACCACGACCGCCCTGGCTGCGGTTCTCGGGCCATATCTGACGCCGATGGACCATACGTGGTCGGCCGCTGCGGGTGCGGTCCTCGGCATTGCGGGCTTCCTCGGCGACATCACCATCTCGGCCGTGAAGCGCGATCTCGGTGTCAAAGATACCGGCGGCCTGATCCCCGGCCATGGTGGTATCCTCGACCGCGTCGACAGCTTGACTTATGCGGCACCTGCCTTCTTCCACTTCTTCCGCTATTTCTTCGCGTCATGAGGATCGCGCCATGAGCACGAACCCGCTGATCCGCTTGGCGCGATTCCTGTTCTTCGCCGTCGTCGTGCGTGCGGCGATCCTTGTGGGTTTGGGGCTCACGGTTCGAAACCGCGCGCGGCTGCCGAAGGACGGCCCCGCCGTGCTTGCGGCCAACCACAACTCAAACCTCGATGCACTGGCGTTGATGTCGCTGATGCCGCTCAAGCTCCTGCCAAAACTGCGCCCGGTCGCGGCGGTGGACTACTTCTTCACCAGCAAGGCGAAGGGCTGGTTCGTGACCAACATCATCGGCATCATTCCGGTGGAGCGGGGTAGTGCCAAGAAGGGTGGCAATCCGTTGGCCGCTTGCGAAGAGGCGCTGGACCGCGGCGAGATCCTGGTGCTGTTTCCCGAAGGCTCGCGCGGCGATCCGGAGACGTTGGGGCCGCTTAAAAGAGGCATCGGGCATCTGGCGTGCGCGCGGCCCGGCGTGCCCGTCTTCCCCATCTACATGCATGGGCTCGGCAAGGCATTGCCGAAGGGCTCGTCACTCCTGGTGCCGTTCAATGTGACGGTCAATGTGGGCGAGCCGCTTTATGGGGCCGGCACGTACAAATCATTCATGAAGGACTTCGAGGCGCGCCTTGCCGCGCTCGCGGCGGAAGAGACGACGCCTCGCTGGGAGTAGCTGCAAAGCCCGTTCTGTGTCACGATTCGATCAAGCGTTCGGAGTGAGTCGTCCCTCAAGAGGAACCGCGCTTTTGCCGATACGCCGCACAGCCTTGGTTCTGATGGCGATCCTGCTTGCTCCCGTTGGTGCCGCGGCCCAGGACGATCCGGGGCGTGTCGCCATCATCGACACCTCGACCAACGTGACGCCGTTTCTGCCCCAGCTATGGGATGCGGGCGTTCGGGTGATCGGCCGCTATTACGGACGCTGTGCGCAATGGGCAGGAAAACGGCTTATCGACAATGGCGCGGCGGGTCAGCCGGGAAGCGAGATCGATGCCATCCTCGATCACGGCTTCGCGGTACTGTCGATCTATCAGTACCTCTCGAGCAGCAAGCACAAGTTCCGCGGCAAGAGCCTCACGCGACACGGCAAGCTATTCACGCTCAAAGACGGCGCATGTAAACGCCCTGCCAACCCGCCGCATACCGCCAAGATGGAAGCGGCACTCGATGCGCGCGCCGCCATCGCCCAGGCCAAGGCGATGCGCCAGCCGCCCAATAGCGCGATCTATTTCGGCGTGGACTTCAACTTTGACCGGTCCGACAGCGCCACCGCAAAAAAGATGATCGAGTATTTCACCGTGCTGAACCGCGTGCTCAAGGCCGAAGGGTATCTCGTCGGCGCCTATGGCAGCGGCGATGCGCTGATGCACCTGAAGCAGCACGGCCTTGCCGACTTTACTTGGTTGTCGGCTTCGCGATCCTTCGCCGGCTCCACGGAGTTCCACAACTCAGGACAGTGGAATCTCTTCCAGAGCTGGACGGACAAGGTATGGTTCGCGCGGCGAAAGGGCAGCAAATGCCGCGGCGGGCTCGCGCTCGATACCGACATTCAAAACGCGGCCTTTGCCGGCCAATCGATCGGCTTCTGGACGCGTGACGGGCCTTACATGGTGCCGCCGGCACGCACCGAGGCGATCTACAATCAGCGGCGGTTTGCCTGCAACGGCCATGCGCTGATCCGCGCCACCGGCGATTTGCCGCCGGGGCCGCTGGCGAGCACCGAGAGTTGCAGCAAGGGATTCAAGCGTTGTGAGCCGAGGCTGACGCGGGGGCTTATCGCGCAAATCTGCTACGCTAATACCGCGCGCATCGGCGAGCATAACGGGGTGCTGGTGCGCGTGGACTATGACGACGACGGCACGTTCGACGGTTGGACGCGCATCGACAACCTGTCGCGATCGTTCTCGGCCAAGCCGCATTACATCGGCAACCAGGCCGCGCGGCGCCGCGCGGTTTGTCCCTGACGGCGTCCGCCATCAACCGCCGAACGGATTGCCCATCTCAGCCAGCGCCAAGATAAGGAGCACGCAGGCGAGGAGTGCGGTGGCGGTGCGCAAATGGTTCCACATGCCCCACGAGGCTTGAAAGCGCTTCCAAAAATCGCGGCCGTCTTTTGTGTCCGGCGTAGCCGCCGCGAGCTGCGTGTTGAGCGGCACGTTTTGCATCATGGTGATGGCGAAGGGGCCTGCGAGAACAAGCAGTGTCCCGGCCAGCAGATAGCAAGACCCAGGCGCGCCCCATCGTAGAAGCGCTATGCCTGCTAGCACGGCACACAGTGCAGTCGTGCCGAAGAACACGGTCAGAAAGAGGGGCTTGCGAATTGCGGCCGTAATGGCCTGCATGGCGACAATGCCTCGCTCGGCCGATAGACCTTGAAGCGCGCGCATTAGAAAGGCGGAGAAGGAGAAGAAGCTACCGGCAAGGATCGCCACGCCCAGCGCCGCCAGAAGCGTCACCACGAATAGGAGCTGCTGCATGAATCGGGTACTCGCACGATTCCGCGGTGGCTACCAGTTCGGGTTGGCGCACTTGATGCCGCGGGTGTTGGCCTTGGTGATCTTGCCCGGATCGATTTCGGGCTCGCTCTTGGCCTCGGCTTTGGCCTTTGCTTCGCCCTCGGCCTTGCTCTCCGCCTCGGCCTCCGCGTCTTCTTCCGGCTCAGGCTTCGGCACGGCGACCTCCCAGGCGCGGCGCACCTCGCTCCACCACTCGTTCGAGTCCGGCCCCCTGGCGTCGCCAATAAAGCGCAAGGTGAAGTCGTCCCCCTTCATGCAGGCGATGGAGACCACATAGCCTTTCCAGGGCTTGGGGATGATCCGCGTGTCGATCACCTGAAACCTGGCGCCGCCCGTCTCCTTGCTGGTCAGAACCAGGGATTTGCCGTCCTCGCGCTGATAGTGGTGCACATAGATCGGCGGGGCGACGAGGCCACCGCCGAAATCGAGCCATCCCTCGATCTCGAGGCTGCCCTCATAGTCCTTGCCGATCAAGCTCTTGGCGAAGTCCTCGTCCGTGGGCCCTTCTTCCGCTTCCGTTCCCGCTTCGGCTTCCGCTGGAGCTTCCGGCTCCGCGGCGGCGGGACTTGCCGAAAACGCGCCGAGTCCGAGCGCGAGCAGGGCCAGGATGGTGGTACGGTACATGGCGCGCGTCTCCTCCAGTCTATCGTCCAACGGGTCGCGGGTAAGTCTATTCACAATCGCGGCAAATTTAATCCCTAACCTGACCGTCATGCAGACTCGGAAGTTCTTGTTCCTTTCGACCTTCGCGCTGAACGCCGTCATCGTTCTCGGCGCCGTTTGCGCTACGGCCGCCATGTCCGGCGTGTCGCGCGCGCCATCCTGCGGAACGCCCGAGCTGGAACGTATGGCCGGGCAAGTGATCATGGTGGGCTTTCACGGCGACGATGAGAACGACGAAGGGGTTCGGGCGATCCGCGCGCAACTCCACACAGGAACGATCGGCGGCGTGGTTCTGTTCCCGGAAAACATCGCGTCGCGGACGCGGGTGAAAAATCTCATCGCCTTCTTGCGCAATGCGCGCTCCACCCCGCGTCCCTTCATCGCCGTCGACCAAGAAGGCGGTGCGGTGCAGCGGCTCAATCGCTGGAACGGCTATCAGTGGTATTCGTCCGCCAAGCATGTCGGCCGCAATCCAAGCTACGCAGAGCCGGAGGCCGTCGAGCGGTTCTACGGCGACATGGCCACTGCGCTGGCGGAGACCGGCTTCAACATGAATCTCGGTCCCGTCGTCGATCTCGATATCAATCCATGGAACCCCGTGATCGGCGCGCGGGGGCGAAGCTTCGGCGCCGACCCCGATACGGTGACCTCGCGCGCGGCCTCGTTCATCAAGGCGCATCGCGCGGTGAATGTCGCGACCGTCGCCAAGCACTTTCCGGGGCATGGTTCCAGCCGCACCGATAGCCACAAACGGCTTCCCGACATCTCGGCGACCTGGCGCGAGGTTGAGCTGGAGCCTTATCGCCGGCTTGCCAAAGAGGGCCTACTCGATGCGGTGATGATCGGGCATCTTTATCACCCGCGCTTCAGCGACTTGGAGAAGCGGCCGGCGTCGCTCTCCGTCAAGGCGGCAGGCGCATTGCGCAACAAGAACTGGCTCGACTTCGATGGTGTAATCGTCAGCGACGACCTGGAAATGGGCGCGGTGGAGGACAAGGCCTCGCGCGAGGCGCTCGCTGTCATGGCCATCAAGGCGGGCAGCGATGTCGTGATGTTCTCCAATATCGATGGCGGCGATCCGCAGCTTGGCGTGAAGCTCCACAGTGCGGTGGTGAACGCGGTATGCGACGGAACCCTATCGGGTACGCGCATTGCGCAAAGCTATGACCGCGTGATGCGCCTCAAGCGGCGGCTGCAGAACAAGACGCTCGCTGAAACGGGGACTAGTGATACGCGTCGCTCGAAGGCGCTTCCCACAGCACGTAGTACGAGTACGCCGTATAACCCAGGATGATGGGCAGCAGCGGTATGGCGCCGTACAGCATAAAGAGCTGGGAGTCCGGCGCGGCGGCGGCCTGCCAGATCGTGATGTCCGGCGGGATGATGAAGGGAAACAGGCTCACCGCGAGCCCGACATAGCAGAGTAGAAAGATCGCGGCGCCCCATAGGAACGGTGTGTAGCGCTGGCGCTTCTCGATCCCCTTCCATAGGCTGAAGACGGAAAACGCGGTCAGAAGCGGCACGGGGCAGAACATGATGATGTTCCCCGGCGAGAACCAGCGCTCGCCGATCTCCGGATGCAGGAACGGCGTCCACAAGCTGAAGATCGCGATAAAGAGCGCAACGGCGATCAGCGCGTAGCGCGCCACGCCGTAGGCCCAGTCGCGTAAGGCATCGTCCGCTTTCATGATGAGCCAGCCGGCGGAGAGCAGCACGTAACCCGCCAGCGTGGCGACCGCGGTGACCACGGAGAACGGTGTCAGCCAGTCGAACGCACCGCCGGAGAACCGGTTGTCGGTGACGGTGAAGCCTTCCACGAAGGCGCCGAGCGCGCCGCCTTGCATGAGTGCGGCGAGGGTCGAGCCGCCGGCAAAGGCGAGATCCCAAGCCCAGCGGGAACGGTTCGACTTGAAGCGGAACTCGAAGGCGACGCCGCGCAAGATCAGCCCCAACAGCATGAGAATGAGCGGGATGTAGAGAGCCGGCAGCATCACCGAATAGGCCAGCGGAAAGGCCGCGAGGAGACCGCCACCGCCGAGCACGAGCCACGTTTCGTTGCCATCCCAGAACGGGGCGACGGACGCCATCATGGCATCGCGATCCCGGTCGGACGGGGCCAGCGGGAACAGCACGCCAAGGCCGAGATCGTAGCCGCCGAGCAGCACATAGAGGAATACGGCAAGCGCCAGGATTGCGGCCCACACCAGCGGCAGCAGGACGGGAAGCACTTGGGTCATGTCGACGGCTGTGGGTGTCATCGCTCCGGCCTCAGGGGTTTCCGGCCGCGGCAAGCGGTCTGTGCGATAGATCCGTCTCGTCTTTGCCGGGCACTGGCGGCGTCTGCTCGGGACCGCTCGCGACGAGCTTGCCCATGTAGTAGACGCCAGCGCCGAACACGATGCCGTAGACGATGACGAACAAGATGATGGAGGTGAGGACGCTGCCACCGGGCACGGGCGAGACGGCATCCGCCGTGCGCAGCACGTTGTAGACCACCCACGGCTGGCGTCCCACTTCGGCTACGAACCAGCCGGCGAGCACGGCGATGAAGCCGAGCGGCGCGGCCCAGGTCATGGCGTGCAGGAACCAGCGTGTGGTGTAGAGCCGGCCCGTCAGCCACAGCACGGCGCCGATCAGCCCAAGCGCGATCATGATGAAGCCGATGCCGACCATAATGCGGAAGGAGAAGAACGGGATGACGGGGTCCGGCCGGTCTTCCGGCGGGAAGGATTTCAGCCCGCGCACCTCCCCATCCCATTCATGGGTGAGCACGTAGCTACCGAGCTCGGGGATCGCGATCTCGTATTTGTTGCTTTCGGTCTCGACGTCGGGCCAAGCGAACAAAACGAGCGGCGCGCCACGCTTGGTCTCCCAATGCGCCTCGATGGCGGCGATTTTGGCCGGCTGATGCTCGCGCGTATTGAGCCCGTGCAAGTCGCCGATGACAAGCTGCAATGGCGCAAGCCAGACGATGAGGCTGAGCGCCATGCCGAGCATGATGCGGCCATGGGGAACGGACTTGTTCTTGAGAACGTACCAAGCGCCGACGCCGCCGACCACGAAGGCCGTGGTGAGATACGCGGCCGCCAACATGTGGGCAAGGCGGTAGGGGAAGGAGGGATTGAAGATCACCTCCCACCAATCGGTGACGTGCAGCACGCCCGCCTCGTCCACGCGGAAGCCTTGCGGCGTCTGCATCCAGCTATTGGCGGACAGAATCCAAAAGGCCGAGATGGCGGTGCCGAGCGCCACCATGCAGGTGGCGAAGAAGTGCACCCATTTCGGCACGCGCTCGCGGCCGAACAGCATGATGCCGAGGAAACCGGCCTCGAGGAAAAAGGCGGTCAGCACCTCGTATGACAAGAGCGGGCCAATGACATTGCCGCCGCGGCGCGACAGCTCGCTCCAATTGGTGCCGAACTC
>DGOS01000011.1:19053-19637 GCA_002390155.1 Hyphomicrobiaceae bacterium UBA4460
AGCCAGGCTGCCAAGCCAATTGTGAATGACGGAAAGATGATGTGGAAGGAAATCGTGAAGGCGAATTGGATGCGCGAGAGAAGTAGCGGATCGAGTTCGGACATGATCCTTCGGTCCCCCCCCTGCCCAGTCGTTAGGTCGCCATTCTCGTACGACTCACAATTGTTAGGGCAAGACTAGACGGGTTTCCCGACGAAGACTAGGAGGCCGTCGCCGCCACGGCTGACACGCACAGATTGCATGCCGGAACCGCGGCGGGATCAAACGCGAAACGAGGCTAGTCGATCAACTGATAGGAGTGCGTGAGCCAGCGATAACCGCCGTCCGGGCGCCGCTCTACGTAGCCGATCGAGGGGAACGGCATATGGAAGCCGCTGACGGCCACGCGGTCTCCGGCTACCATGTCGAACATGCGCGCGCGGGTCGTCGCCGCTTGCTCCTTGTCGACGTCGAACACGCAATGCCAGTCGGGCCGCGCCAGTGAAGCCACTTGGTGGTGGGCGCAATCGCCCCACCATTCGCTTGCCGTTGCTTTCGATGTTGAAGCCGAGATGGCCCGGCCTATGACCGTATGCCTCGATGGC
>DGOS01000018.1:0-746 GCA_002390155.1 Hyphomicrobiaceae bacterium UBA4460
GATGACGTCTGGCAGTTCGTACGCAATCAGGGCTTTCTCGGCATGCTCATCTCCAAGGAGCATGGCGGTCTCGGTTTCTCCGCGCAGGCGCAATCGCTCGTGCTCGGCAAGATCGCCTCGCGCAGTGCCGACGCCGTCACCATCGTCATGGTGCCAAACTCGCTCGGCCCCGGCGAGCTGATCGAGAAATACGGCACCGACGCGCAGAAAGATCACTACCTGCCGCGGCTGGCCAAGGGGGAGGAGATTCCCTGCTTTGCGCTCACCGGCCCGTTCTCCGGCTCCGACGCCGCCGCCATGCGCGATGTCGGCATCGTCACCAAAGCCATGCATGACGGCAAGGAGACGCTCGGCATCCGGCTCACTTGGGACAAGCGCTACATCACGCTCGCACCGAATGCGACACTGCTCGGGCTCGCCTTCCGTTTGTTTGATCCGGACAATCATTTGGGCCGCGGCGAGGACGTCGGCATCACCCTGGGGTTGATCCCCACGGATCTTGAGGGCGTGGAGATCGGCCGCCGCCATCTGCCCACGGGCGCTGCGTTCCCCAACGGCCCCACTAAGGGCAAGGACGTTTTCGTACCGATCGACCAGATCATCGGCGGCCCCGAACGGGCCGGCCAGGGCTGGCGCATGCTGATGAGCTGTCTGGCGGCCGGCCGCTCGGTTTCGCTCCCCGCGACCAGTGCCGCCGCCACCAAGGCAATGGCCCGCCACAGCACGGCCTATGCGCGCATCCGCAA
>DGOS01000018.1:814-2382 GCA_002390155.1 Hyphomicrobiaceae bacterium UBA4460
GGCATGGAGGCCGCGCGCGCCGTCACCTCCTCGATGGTCTCGGCGGGCGAGAAGCCGGCCGTGATCTCCGCGCTGCTGAAATATGTTTCCACCGAACGTATGCGCCAATCGGTGAACGATGCGCTCGATATCCATGGCGGCCGCGGTGTTTGCGATGGCCCGGCCAATTACATCCAGGCCGCCTATCAGATGGCGCCCGTGGGCATCACGGTGGAAGGCGCGAACATTCTGACGCGCACGCTCATCACCTTTGCCCAAGGCGCATTACGCAGTCACCCCTTCCTCTTCGCCGAGATCGAGGCGCTCCAGGACAAGGACCGCGACCGCGGCATTGAGACCTTCGAGAAGACGTTCGATTCCCATCGCGCGTTTTTGTTCTCCAATGCGGCCGGCGCGCTGTTCCACAACGTCACTCTGGGCAGGTTCGCCACGCCGCCGTCGAATACGGGCGACGTAAGCTATTGGTGGCGTCAATTGGCGCGCGCCGCGCGTTCCTTCGCTTTCGTTGCCGATGTCACCGTGGCGCTTCTCGGCGGCAGCCTGAAGGTGAAGCAGAAGATCGCCGGCCGCATGGCGGACGCGCTGTCTGAGCTCTATCTGCTGTCTGCGATCCTCAAACGCTACGAAGACGACGGGCGCCAAGCGGCTGACCGCAAGGTGGTCGACTACTGCGCGCAGAATTGTCTGCACCGGTTCGATGTCGCTTTACGCGGCGTGATCGACAACTTCCCCGCGCGCTGGGCGGCTTGGGCAATGAAGCCGCTGGTGCTGACTTATGGGTCGCGTGCGCCAGCGAGCGACAAACACGGCAAGGACATCGTGCGGCTCGCCCTGAAGCCCGGCGCCTTCCGGGACCGATTGACCCGGGAGATCTATGCCCCCGACGATCCTGCCGACCCGATCGGGCTTCTTGAAGCCACGCTCATCAAAGCGATCGCCTGCGAGGAGGCCGAGAAGAAGTTGGAGCGCGCCATCCGGAAGGGTGAGGTGAGGCGCCACTTCAACACCGATTGGATCAAGGACGCTGAGACCAAGGGTATCTTGAGCGCAGACGAGGCCCGCGACCTCGCCAGCTTGCGCGACATGACCGCTCGTGTCATTGCCGTCGACGACTTTGCTGCCGCCGATCTCAAGCGCGAAAATGAAACCCCGCAAAGCGGCGGCACGGATCCGTCCGCCCGCGCGCATATCGCCGCCGAGTAAGACTGGATCATGCCGATTACGCTTCCCGACCTAAAAGACTGGACCTTTTCCGTCGACTTCGAAGGCATCGCTTGGGCGATCATCGATCGCCAAGGCGAAAGCATGAACTCGCTGGGGCGTAGCGCCATCGAGGAACTCGGCGAGATCGTCGAGGCGCTGGAGCAGGCGCAAGCCGGCGAGGTCAAGGGCCTCGTGCTCATGAGCGGCAAGGACTCAGGCTTCATCGCCGGGGCCGACATTCGCGAGTTCAAGGGTTTTGATACCGAGGAGACGGTCAAGGAGGTGGTCAAGCAGACGATCGAGCTGTTCGACCGCATCGAAGCTTTGCCGATGCCCGTGGTTGTCGCGATCCACGGCTACTGCCT
>DGOS01000018.1:2492-3691 GCA_002390155.1 Hyphomicrobiaceae bacterium UBA4460
GGGCTCAACGGCACCGTCCGTGCCATTCGGGTGGCAGGTCCCATGGACGCCATGACCGCCATGCTCACCGGCAGGATGCTGCGGCCGGGCGCAGCGCGCGCCATGGGGCTCGTCGATCAACTTGTGCCCACGCGCCACAATCTGCGCTGGGCCGCGCGGAAAGCCGTGTTGCAGAAGCGCCGGTCGAAGGGTGCGCCCTGGTGGAAGAAGCTCATGGCGAAGCAGCCGGTGCGCGGCCTGCTCGCCAAGCAGATGCGCGCCAAGACGGCCGAGAAGGTGCGCGAGGACCATTACCCCGCGCCGTTCCGCCTGATCGACCTCTTCGAACTTCACGGCGATGATCTGGCCGCGATGAAGCGCGCCGAGACGGAGATGTTCGCGCCGCTGATGGCGAGCGAGACCTCGCGGAACTTGCGCCGTGTGTTCGGGCTGTCGGAGATGCTGAAGGATGCCGCACCGAAAAACGGCTTCCGCCCGCGTAAAGTCCACGTCATCGGCGCCGGCACCATGGGCGCGGACATCGCCGCCTGGTGCGTCGTCTCCGGCATGCAAGCGAGCTTGCAGGACCTCGACCAAGGCCAAATCGAAAAGGGCATTCATCGCGCCAAGAAGCTCTTCAAGAAGCGCTTGCGCGGCAAGACGGCGTTCGACTCCGGCGTTGCGCGCCTGATCGCGGACCCGGGCGGCAAGCAGATCAAGCATGCCGATGTGATCATCGAAGCGATCATCGAAAAGCTCGACGTGAAGCAGAAACTCTTCGCCGACCTGGAAACCAAGGCAAAGCCCGGCGCGGTGCTGGCGACAAACACTTCATCGCTCAAGCTGGAGGACATTGCCAAGCCGCTGAAGGATCCGGGGCGCCTGGTCGGACTTCATTTTTTCAACCCCGTCGCGCAGCTGCCCTTGGTCGAGGTCGTGCACGGCGAAGGGACGCGCGAGGAGGAGGTCGGCAAGGCCTGCCGCTTCGTCACCGCGATCAACAAGCTGCCTTTAGTCGTGAAGAGCTGTTCGGGCTTTTTGGTCAACCGCGTGCTCGCGCCCTACATGATGGAGGCCGTGCGGCTCTATCAAGACGGACAGCCACGCGAGAAGATCGATCAAGCCGCGCTCAAGTTCGGCATGCCCATGGGTCCGATGGAGCTGATGGACATGGTCGGTCTCGACATCTGCAACAAGGTCGGCGAGGAGCTGAACCTTGC
>DGOS01000068.1:0-885 GCA_002390155.1 Hyphomicrobiaceae bacterium UBA4460
TGTATCGCGCCGATCGGGTTTCCCGGCCGCGCGTGGGCGTCCCGGTCCGCGCCATTCGCGCCGACGACGGCTGGTGCGAGGATCCGAACGACCCCAACTACAATCGCCTCGTCCGCCTTGCCGCGCAAAGTGGCGCCGACAGATTGATGCGCGAGGATGCGCTCTACGACTACATCCTCGTTCTCGGCTACAACGACCGACCGTGCATCAAAGGGCGTGGCAGCGCCATCTTCGTGCATTTGGCACGCGAAGGCTACACGCCGACCGCCGGCTGCATCGCATTCTCCAAGTTGGATATTGCCGCCGTGCTCGCCGAGATCAAGCGCGGCTCGTCGTTCTTGGTGATGCGCTAGCGAAGAGGAGGGCGGGCGCCGAAGATCGCGGTGCCGACACGGACATATGTCGCGCCGAACGCGATTGCTTTTTCGAAGTCGCCGCTCATGCCCATGCTGAGCTCGTCGAGCCCGAGACGTTCCGCAAGCTTGGCGAGAAGCGCGAAGTGCATGGACGGCTCTTCGTCGATGGGCGGAATGCACATGAGGCCGTCTATGGTGAGGCCATACGTGTCACGGCAGAGCTCGACGAACTCTTCCGTGTCGGCGGGAGCGAGGCCAGCCTTCTGCGGCTCTTCGCCCGTGTTCACCTGCACGAAGAGACGGGGGCGCAGTCCCGTCTGTTCCAACGCCTCGGCAAGCACGCGGGCAAGCTTTGGCCGGTCGAGCGTCTCAATGACATCGAAGAGCGCGATCGCGTCTTTCACCTTGTTGGTCTGAAGCGGCCCGATGAGGTGAAGCGCGACGTCGGGATGCTGCTCTTTCAGCGCCGGCCACTTGCCTAAAGCTTCTTGCACGCGGTTCTCGCCGAACACACGTTGACCCGCGGCAA
>DGOS01000068.1:1017-2715 GCA_002390155.1 Hyphomicrobiaceae bacterium UBA4460
GCGATCTCGCTTTCGACCTGACGCAAGCGTCCCGGAATATCCGTCGCGGTGTGGCGTTCGTCACTCATGCAGGGTACCTAGCAGACATCTTGGTTATCGCGGGTATCGCCAGCGACGCGCGTCTCTAGCGCGCCTTGACCGGCCTTAGCATTTGGGTTCGATTGCTGCGCCGCATCATTGGATTGGATGGATAGGACAGATGGCCGCCGACCGCTATGACGCGCCGAAACGTGAGAAGCACTGGCAGGAGGCGTGGGAGACCAAGGGCGTCTTCCAGGCCAGCGAGGACGACCAGCGGCCGAAATACTACGTTCTTGAGATGTTCCCGTACCCGTCCGGGCGCATCCATATGGGCCATGTGCGGAACTACACGATGGGCGATGTGGTGGCCCGCTTTATGCGGGCGAAGGGCCACAACGTGCTCCATCCCATGGGCTGGGACGCTTTCGGCCTGCCGGCGGAGAACGCCGCCATCGAGCGCGGCGTGCATCCGGCCAAATGGACCTACGACAACATCGCCACCATGCGCGGCCAGCTGAAGAGCATGGGGCTCTCGCTCGACTGGTCCCGGGAGCTGGCGACCTGCGACCTGGAGTACTACCACCAGCAGCAGCGGCTATTCCTCGACATGCTCGATGCGGGGCTTGTCGACCGCAAGACGCGGAAGGTGAATTGGGACCCCGTCGACAACACCGTGCTCGCCAACGAACAGGTGATCGACGGGCGGGGCTGGCGCTCCGGCGCATTGGTCGAGCAGCGCGAGCAACCCGAATGGGTGTTCAAGATCACCGACTACGCGCAAGACCTGTTGGATGCGCTTCAGTCGCTCGACCGCTGGCCGGAGAAAGTGCGCCTGATGCAGGCGAACTGGATCGGACGTTCGGAGGGTTCGCTCGTGCAGTTCGAGACGGTTCCGGGAACCGCGCCCGACGGTGTCGAGACCATCGAGGTGTTCACCACGCGGCCCGACACGTTGTTCGGTGCGGCGTTCATGGCGATCGCGCCGGACCACGCACTGGCGCAATCCATCGCAAACACGAACGCCGACGCGAAAGCCTTCATCGACGAATGCCACCATCACGGCACGAGCGCGGCCGAGCTCGAGACGCTCGAGAAGAAGGGCTTCGATACCGGCGTGCGTGTGGCCCATCCCGTGATCGAGGGCGAGGAGCTTCCCGTCTACATCGCCAACTTCATTCTCATGGAGTACGGCACGGGCGCGATCTTTGGATGTCCTGCGCACGACCAGCGCGACCTGGAGTTCGCGCGCGCCTATGGCCGTCCCGTGACGCCCGTGGTCCTGCCGCCCGGCGAGGATCCGAAGACGTTCGAGATCGGCGAGGAGGCCTATACGGGTGGCGGCGTCCTGTTCAATTCGGACTTTCTCGATGGTCTGGCGGTGCCGGACGCAAAGAACGCCATGGCGGATCGGCTTGCCGCGCGCACTGTTGCAGGCCGCCCGCAAGGCGTACGCAAGACCGAGTTCCGCTTGCGCGATTGGGGTATCTCACGGCAGCGCTATTGGGGCTGCCCGATCCCCATGATCCATTGCGAGGCTTGCGGGATCGTGCCGGTGCCGGCGGACGATCTGCCGGTGAAGCTTCCCGAGGACGTGAGCTTCGACGTGCCGGGCAACCCGCTCGATCATCACCCGGCATGGAAGACCGTGACCTGCCCCAAATGCGGCGCGGCGGCGAC
>DGOS01000068.1:2740-5508 GCA_002390155.1 Hyphomicrobiaceae bacterium UBA4460
ACTGGCTGCCCGTCGATCAGTATATCGGCGGCGTCGAGCACGCGATCCTGCATCTTCTCTATTCACGCTTCTTCACGCGCGCGATGCACAAGACAAAACATGTTGCGGTCGACGAACCGTTCCGGGGTCTGTTCACCCAAGGCATGGTCACGCACGAGACCTACAAGGACGCCGACGGCAAGTGGGTGTTCCCCGACGACGTAACGATGGGCGAGGGGAAGGCGACGCATGCCAAGACCGGCGCGCCGATCTTTGTCGGCCCGGTCGAGTCCATGTCGAAGTCGAAGAAGAACGTGGTCGACCCGGACAGCATCATCGCCGCTTACGGCGCCGACACCGCGCGCTGGTTCATGCTCTCCGACACCCCGCCCGAGCGCGATATCGAATGGACGTCCGGAGGCGTCGAGGGCTCCCATCGCTTTTTGCAGCGGCTTTGGCGCTTGGTGGGAGAGGCGGCAGAGAAGGGCGCCGCGGCAGGAACGGCGCCGCCGGCCGAGATGGGGCCTGAGGCAGAGGCCTTGCGCCGCGCCGCCCACAAGGCCGTGGCGGGAATCACTTCCGCCATCGAAAAGCTCCGATTCAACACAGCCGTCGCCCAGATCTACGAGCTGGCCAACGCCCTCTCTGCTGCGTTGCAACAAGTCGAAAAACAACCTAAGGATGATTTGAGGTTCGCCGTCCGGGAGGCAGCGGAGTTTCTGGTCCGCGCCGCGTCGCCCATGGTGCCTCATTTGGCCGAGGAATCCTGGGTTGCCTTAGGAAACACAGGCCTCCTGGCCGAGCAGCCCTGGCCGGAGGCCGATTCGGCGCTTCTGAGCGAGGACACGGTGACCATCGCCGTCCAGGTCAATGGCAAGCGGCGGGACGAATTGACGATTGCGCGAGACGCCTCAAAGGAAGATATTGAGGCTGCGGCGCTGGGTCTGGAAAATGTGGCCCGCGCCATAGGGGGACGTAAGATCAAAAAGGTCGTGGTCGTGCCGCAGAGGATCGTCAATGTCGTGGCGTAATCCCACCGTTGCGCTGTTCGCACTTGCCGTCGTGGCCGGATTCGGTCTCGCGGGATGCGGGTTCCAGCCGCTCTACGGATCGAACTCAACGACGGCGAACGGCACGAGGCTGACCGAGGCGATGGCCGCTGTCGACGTCACGCCGATTCCGGGGCGCGTCGGCCAGAAGATCCGCAACGAGTTGATCTTCGCCAACACCGGCGGCGGTTACGAAGCGCCGCGCAAATTCAAGCTCAACATTGCGATCCGCGAGCGCGTGATCGACCAGCTCGTGCAGATCAGCGGCGATGCCAGAGGGCAGGTCTACCAACTGGAAGCCAAGTACACGCTCCTGGATTCCAAAGGACGGGTGCTCCACCGCGGCACGGCAATCTCGCGCGCACCCTATAGCCGCTATCAAGAGATCTTCGCGAATGTGCGCGCCAAATACAACGCCGAGGATCGCGCAGCGAAGGCCGTATCGGAAAGCATCAAGACGCAACTCGCGGCTTTCCTTGCGACCTCGGCTTAGGCCGTTTCGAATCAAACCGACGCGCGGATCTCGCCGCCATGGTTGCTTACAAAGCCTCAGGCGTTGCGCGCTTTCTGAAATCGCCCGATCCCAAATGCCGCGCGGTTCTGGTCTACGGGCCTGACGCCGGGCTTGTGTCCGAGCGCGGGGCCGCCCTCGCCAAGACCTTTGCAGACCGGCTGGGCCCGACGGCAGAGACCATCCGTCTCAACGACCGCGACTTCGCCGAGGAGCCGGAGCGGCTTGCCATTGAACTGCGCACGCAAGCGATGTTTGCATCCGCCAAGGTGGTGCGCGTGACGGCGGGGAACCGCCTCGACGTGCCGTCCCTCAAGGCATTGATGGGTGAGCCGTCGGACAACGCCCTCATCGTGGAGGCGGGCAACCTGCGCCCCGATTCAGGGCTGCGTAAGCTGTTCGAGAAGCTCGCGGAGGGCGCGGCGCTACCCTGCTATGCCAACGAGCGCGACCTGTCGGCGGTCATCGATGCGGAACTCGCCGACGCCGGGCTGACCATCGACCGCGATACCAAAACCTATTTGATGAACCGGCTCGGCGCCGACCAAGCCATGTCGCGCACGGAAGTAGCCAAGCTTGCGCTTTACGCGCGTGGACGCGGCAGCGTCAGCCACGACGACATTGCGGCGATCGTCGGCGACGCGGCGGAGATCGCGCTGGAGGACTTCGTCTATGCCACGAGCGCAGGCGAACCGGGAAACGCGCTGCGCGAATTGCAACGGCTTGCCGCCGCAGGCACCAACCGGTCCGTGGCGCTGAGCGCTCTCGCCCGTCACTTCACGCAACTTCAGCGCGCCGCTGCGACGCAAGCGAGCGGCGGCAATCTGGAGGATGCGATTCGCACCTTGCGCCCCCGCCCGCATTTCAAACGCGAGCCGATGTTCCTGGCCCATTGCCGCCGCTGGGGGGCGCACCGTCTCGCCCAAGCGCTGCCGCTGATCCAGGAAGCAATCCGCCGGACGCGACGATCTCCGGATCTTGAAGGCGCGTCGGCCGAGCGTTTGCTGTTGGCGCTGACGTCGAAGATTTGACGGAACGCGCGCGTCTCCCTAAGGAGGTTCGGCTTTCTCAAAGGGACCCGACATGGATCAAGACGCCGCCACCTTCAAACACCGCAACGAGCTCTTCATGCTCCTCCGGGAACGGGCGTTCCGGCGCGGCCGGGTGGTGCTCGCCTCTGGCAAGGAGGCCGACTACTATTTCGACATGAAGCCGGCCATGCTCGATCC
>DGOS01000109.1:0-232 GCA_002390155.1 Hyphomicrobiaceae bacterium UBA4460
CACTGCGCCTCGGTCGCGTCCTTCGCGAAATGCATGACAGTGAAGACGTGTGTGCCGAGCGGTGCGTCCGGATTGCGGAAGCGAACGGGGGTGTCGAACACGCCCACGAACTTCTGACGGACGAAAAGGTGACCGGATGGCGGCTGCTTCTTGCCGGCGACATCATAGACCTTCTTCTCAAGCTCGTCGGTGAAGGCGCCCGTCTCGGGCAGATCGTTGGCTTTCTGGAACG
>DGOS01000109.1:360-14876 GCA_002390155.1 Hyphomicrobiaceae bacterium UBA4460
GTGATCAGGACGCGGAGCGGCTCGGTGGAGCGCGGCTCGGCTGCCTCGACGGCCGCTGCGGAGGTTCCCGCCGTCAGCTTGGCTGCAATTACCGATGGCTTGGCCCGCGGCATGGGAGGATGATCGTCCGGTCCCAGTGCGGCAATCTCGACCTTCGCGAACTTCGCCGATGGCTGCGACAGCGCCGAAGCGGACACGGTCAAGATCGGTCCGGCTTCTGGCTCGCTCGCCACCTCTGGCTCGCGCGCAACTTCGGGCTCACGCGGATCCGCCGCCACGGCGGCCTCCATTGCCATCGACGCTTCGGCCGGGGCCGGCGCTTCAGGCTCGACGGCGTTTGCGGAAATCGCAGGCGCGACCGGCGCTTCGGCGGGCGTCGCGAGGCGGTCCCGATGCTTGAAGAAATCGTCCGAGGTTCCAACCGACGCTTGCGTCTCGTCTGACGACGGCTTTGCAGCGAACGCGTGCGAGCCGCTCCCCATGAACGGCTCCGCCGTCGGGTCGATGGCGTGAGTGCGCGTGTCCTCAAGGACCGCCAGAACCATCGGGCGTTGCGCAGGGGTTTCCCGCTGAGCAAGAAGGGCTCGAGCGATGATCGTCGCCGTGGCGGGTGCCTTGGCGCTCGGCACGACCGCTTCGGCCTTGGCGAAGACGACCGGCAGGCGGGTGCCCAGAGCGGGTACGGCGTCGTTGCTCGACCGGCGCATTTGATGCTGCTCGTGTTCCTCAGCCATCATCGGCGGCAAGGGCGGCGGCAGCGGTTGGAACAGGGCAGGGTGATCGATCAGCTTGGGCGCGACCATGTTGCGGGCGACGACGACCTGCTCGCCGACGCCGGTCATCTTGAACAGCTTGGGCGCGAACGAGTAGGGCAGCCGGACGCAGCCATGTGAGGCGGGATAGCCGGGAACGACGCCTGCGTGGAGCGCGGTGCCCGTCCAGGTCAGCCGCTGCATCCAGGGCATCGGCGCGCCCGCGTAGAGGTTCGAGTAATGGCGCCGACGTTTCTCCAGAATGCTGTAGACGCCAGGCTTCGTGGAATAGCCGCGCTTGCCGGTCGAGACCCGCGTGCTCGTGACCAGCGACATGCCGCGGTAGATATTCGCCTTCTGATTTCGCAAGGAAATGATGATCGTCATCGGCTGGTTCTTGTCGGCCGCCGGTGCCGCTTGCTCGTCTTTGGGCGTCTTGGTTTTCTTCGCGTCGGCGGGCGCAACGGCGACCATCGTCGCGAGGGCCACGGCGCCGGCAAAAATCGAGAAAGTCGTGAGAGTTCTCGCTGCGGCTGTCACCGCCTCATTCCCCTGCTTTACGCATACACACCGTACTCGCTCCCCCGTAAGAAATCGGTCTCATAGCGAGCCTCCGCGAGTCCCCCAAAACGACTCGCGAATCACACTAGAAGAGGCCCCCGACTTTGACTAGCAAAGGCTTCGGATTAACTAACGTCCTCCGGGACTTGTGGGATTCCGGTGGACGATCGCGGGTATCGAAAAAATCGCGGAACTGCCGGGACTTAAGGGCTCCCAATAATGCGTGGACCAAAGTGGGCCGATCCCCCAAAGCCCCCGGTCGGCGAAGAAACTTGGGCGTTGTTTCATTCTCGCAACACCTTCCGAGGCCCCTACCGGCCCCGCCAGCCGCTGGCAAGGCGTTGCGCCGGTTGTGGAAAGCACTTGCCAGTTGCGCAGGGCCCCAATACACGAGGTCTGCGTTTCGCTGCACGCGGGAGGATGTCATGCACGTATTGGCGCGTCTTTGGTCTGGGCCTGTCGGCCGCGCAGGGGTTCTCATGCTTGCGTCAGTCCTGCTGGCCGGCTGCGGCATCAACCAGATTCCGACCCTCGATGAGCGCGCCAAGGCGGCATGGAGCCAGGTGCTCAATCAGTATCAGCGCCGTGCCGATCTCATTCCCAATCTTGTGGAGACCGTGAAGGGCTTCGCCGAGCAGGAAAGCAAAGTGCTCACCGAAGTGATCGAGGCGCGCGCCAAGGCCACGCAGGTGCAGATCCCGAAGGACATCCTCACCAACAAGGAAGCCTTCGACAAATTCCAGGACGCGCAGAACAACCTTTCCGGCGCGTTGGGCCGTCTGCTCGTCGTTGTCGAGCGCTACCCGGACATCAAGTCGAACCAGAATTTCCTGGCGCTTCAGTCGCAGCTTGAGGGTACCGAGAATCGTATCGCCGTTGCCCGGCGCGACTACATCACCTCCGTTCGGGACTACAACACCGAGCTGCGCACGATCCCCGGCCGCTGGTGGCGCGCACTGCTCTATCCGGAGTCCGAACCGATGCAGAACTTCTCCGTCTCCGAAGAGACGACGAAGGTTCCGCAGGTGGAGTTCTAGCCGCGAAGCGGGGCCCTCATGGCCACCACGGCTCTTCGTGTTGTCCTATTTCTGGTTGCGCTCTGCGTCGCGGCTGCGCCCGCGACATCCGCGCCGGAGTTTCCCGCGCTCTCCGGACGCGTGGTGGATCAAGCGGATCTTCTAAGTCCTGAGGACGAACGAGAGCTCACCGCGCATCTGAAAGCGCTGGAGGAAAAGAGCTCGGACCAGCTCGTCGTCGTTACGGTTCCATCGCTGCAGGGTTACACCATCGAGGACTTCGGCTATCAGCTCGGCCGGCACTGGGGTATCGGCACCGCGGAACTTGACAACGGCGCACTCCTGATCGTTGCGCCAAACGAACGCAAGGTCCGCGTCGAGGTTGGCTATGGCCTTGAGCCCATTCTCACCGACGCACTTTCCAACATCATCATCGAGAACGCGATCCTGCCGCGCTTTCGCGCCGGCGATTTTGCCGGCGGTATCAAAGATGGCGTGCGCGATCTCACATTGTCGCTGACCGGAGACGCGGCGGAAGTCGAAGCGCGCGCGCGTGCCAGGCACGATGCCGACAAGGTTCCCATCGATTGGTTCACGATCCTCCTCTACTTCGCGATCTTCCTGCTCCTCATGTATCTGATGCGCAACAGCACCTATGTCGTGCCGGAAGGCAGTAGCCGCCGCAACGACCGTTCCGGTTGGGGCTCAGGTGGCGGCTGGAGCGGCGGCGGAGGCGGTGGTTTCTCCGGTGGCGGCGGAGGCTTTGGCGGCGGCGGGTCGTCCGGGAGCTGGTAAGGCTCCGTCTATTTCACGCAGAGGTCCGCGAGCGCGACCACGTTGCGGCCACCCGTATCGTCGGCGTCGCTCGAAACGCCGACGGCCACCAGATGACCGGGCGGCCTGCCGAAGGCCCGCGCAAAGTCCGTGCGCAACCCGGCCTCTTCATCGAACCAGACCCCCGGCTTGGCATTCGCTGCACGCTTCACGATGGTGCGGCCGCGCCCGTCGAAATAGGGCAGCGGCAAGACGGTCCCGGGCTTGGCCGCCCCACCCCAGACATAGATGAGGACTTGGCCATGTCCGGACCGCAAGAGCTCCGAGAGGTCGGTTCCCGGTGTCACATCAGCCGGATTGGCAAAGGCGAAGTACAGCGCGAGCACGCGGTCGTCGCCGCCCTTCTTGGTGAGATCGGTTGGTCCCACGCCCTCCTGCTTGCGCCAGCGCCACCGCGCCTGCTCCGCCTTTGCCACTTGGCGCGGCACGGCATGCCACAGAAGCCCGAACCCGCCCGCCGTCTCCACGACCAGGGCGTCCTTGCCGTGCGCGGAAAATCGCGCGCCGCGCCGCCACGGAGATCTCACCGACTGCCACCCGGAGGCGGAAAGATTGGGCCCAAAGGGGAATGCGACACCGCCGGCCATGTCCGGTCCCCTCGCAAGCGCCATCTTCGACACGGCAAACCCGCCAAGTGTCAGCCCTGCGCATAGGAGAAGAGAAAGGTGCCGCGTCTGCATGTGTTCCTCGAAAAGCCGCAACGGTTCGCATGGAATTGCCGGTTCCAATGTGCGCGATTATCGCCATAGTGTGCGCCGGCGCATGGAATGAGCGACCCCGGGAAGACGATACGCGATGAAGCCGTTCAGCAGCGATGAACATGCCGTGATCGCCGATGCTATTTCCCGCGCCGAGAGGACGACGAGCGGTGAGATCGTCGTCGTAGTTGCCCGTGCCTCCTCCGGTTATTTCTTCTTTGCGTTGATGTGCGTGGCGCTTGCCGCGCTCGCCGTGCCGCTTCCGCTCATTCACTTCACGAAGTGGCCTATCGAATATGTGTATCTCCTGCAGCTTGCCGTCTTCGGCCTCGGCGTGCTCATCGCGCGATGGGAGCGCTTTCGCGTCGCCATCGCACCGCGCGGGCTGAAACAGGCGCGTGCACATTTGCGCGCGGTCGAACAGTTTCTCGCGCAGAATCTGCACACCACGAAGGGGCGCACCGGCGTGCTCATCTATGTGTCCGATGCGGAGCGCTACGCCGAAGTGATCGCCGACGACGGCATATACAAGAAGGTGTCGCCAGAAATATGGGACGAACTCATCGAGGATTTGACCGCGCAGATCGGCCGGGGAAACCGTGTTGAGGGTTTTGTTGCGGCAATCGAAACATGCGGCGCGATCCTCGCCGAACACTTTCCCCCCCAGCCTCTTGGCGAGGACGAGCTTCCCAATCATCTGATCGTGATCGATGGCGCCAAACTCCCATAGTACGGCATATACAACGAGCAGGCGCGGCCTTGTCGGCTGGGCGATGTTCGACTGGGCGACGCAGCCCTTCTACACGCTCATCGTCACCTTCCTGTTCGCGCCGTACTTCGTGAATGGGTTCATGGACGATCCCGCATATGGTCAAACGCTGTGGGCGTACGCCACGGGCGCCGCGCAGCTCGTCGCTGCCGCGCTTGCGCCCGTGCTTGGCGCTATTGCCGATGCCGGCTTGCCGCGCAAACCATGGATCGCCGGCTTCTCGGTTCTGCTCGTCGTCGGACTGAGCGGGCTGTGGTTCGCCGCCCCTGGCGATCTCTCCGCCGTGCCGCTGGTCCTTCTGTGCTTTGGCATCGCGACCATCGGCGCCGAGCTCGCAACCGTGTTCAACAACGCCATGATGCCGGATCTGGTCCCGGATAAGCGGCTCGGCATGCTGTCGGGCGTCGGCTGGGCGACGGGCTATGTGGGCGGGCTTGTCAGCCTCGCTCTCGTCGCCGGCCTCATCGTCACGGACCCAAACACCGGCAAGACGCTGTTTGGCCTGGAGCCGATCTTCGCCCTCGACGCCGCGGCGCACGAGGGCGACCGGCTTGTCGGACCGTTCTCGGCGGCTTGGTATCTGATCTTCGCCCTGCCGCTCTTTCTGTTCACGCCGGACCGGCGGGGCGGGGCGCCGGGGCCTGGTGTCGTCCGGGAGGGTCTGCGGCAGCTCCGCGACTCGGTGCGCAATCTAATGCGCAATCACCGGAACGTCGCGCTGTTCCTGTTGGCGCGCATGCTCTACGCGGACGGTCTGGGCGCGATATTCGCCTTCGGCGCTATCTACGCGGCGAGCATATTTGGCTGGGGCACGGCGGAACTCGGCCTGTTCGGCATCGTGCTCACCGTCACCGCCACGATCGGGGCGTGCGTCGGTGCCCTTCTCGACGACCGGACAGGCTCCAAGCGGGTGATTGTTTTCACCCTCGTCCTCTTCATCGTGGGCTCGATCGGGGTGCTTTCGGTCGATCCGGACGAGGTCCTGTTTTTCGTGCCGGTCACGCCGAAGGCAAACGGCAGCGGACTGTTCGCCTCCGCGGGCGAGCGGGCCTATCTCGCCTTCGCCGTTCTCATTGGGCTTGCCTCCGGCCCGGTCCAGGCCTCGAGCCGCGCGTTGCTGGCCCGCCTTTGCCCGCCTGACAAGACAACCGAGTTCTTCGGCTTCTTTGCCTTTTCAGGGAAAATTACCGCGTTCGCTGCGCCGCTTGCCATAGGCGCGGCGACGGCCCTCACGGGCAGCCAGCGGCTAGGTATCTCCGCCAGCATCGTTTTTCTGATCGGCGGGCTGCTACTACTATTCTGGGTTCGCGCCCCACGGGGAAGCTAGACATGCGCCGTAGCAAAGCCACTGCGTTCGCGCTATGTTTTCGCCAGATGGGGTGTTGAATTCCACCGAGATCGTGGGAGGGGGATTATGAAATACATTGGAATGATAGCGGCAGTGGTCGCGATGGGGCTTTTCGCGGCCTGCGAGCAGCCGAAGGACGATGACGCGGATAAGCCGGCCGAGGCGCCGGCAGCAGAAGAGGGCATGACGGAGGAGAGCACCTCCACCTCGCCTATGGTCTCCGAGGACGCACCGTCGGAGCCACACATGGGCGAGCCGCCCTCGCCGAACCAGCCGCAACCGGTCTATCCGGACGGCGCGGCCATGGATGCCGACGGAGCTGACCGCGTGATGGTGGAAGAGGTGATGGTGGAGGAGACCATCGTCGTCGCGCCCACCGTTTCCCCGGACGCACCGTCCGAGCCGCATATGGGCGAGCCGCCTTCGCCGAACCAGCCGCAGCCGGTCGTTCCGGGTGACGGCGGTGGGGCCGCAGCGTCCGGTGAGCCGGCCTCTTCCAGCCAGCCGCAGCCGGTCTATCCGGATGGCGCGCCGCAATAGGCGCCAACGGCCGCTAACAACAAAGCAAAGGCCTCCCGTTTCGGGAGGCCTTTTTGCGTGCGTATTTCCGCCCGCACGACTTGAGGTGCTAGTGCCGGAAGTGCCGCATGCCTGTGAACACCATGGCAAGCCCGGCTTCATCCGCCGCGGCGATGACTTCGTCGTCACGCATGGAGCCCCCCGGCTGGATGACGGCAGTAGCGCCCGCTTCCGCCACCACCTGAAGCCCATCGGCGAACGGGAAGAAGGCATCCGAAGCCGCGACCGAACCGGTCGTCAGCGGTTCCTTCAGCCCTAGCGCATCGCTCGCGTCTTTTGCCTTGCGCGCGGCAATGCGCGCGGCGTCCACGCGGCTCATTTGGCCTGCGCCAATTCCCACTGTAGCGCCGTCCTTCGCGTAGACGATGGTGTTCGACTTGACGTGCTTCGCCACGGTGGAGGCGAAGACGAGGTCGGCGAACTCCTGGTCGGTGGGCTTGCGCTTGGTCACCACCTTCAAAGCGTGCGCATCGACGAACCCGTTGTCGCGGGATTGCACCAGAAAGCCACCGGCGAGCGAGCGGAACGTAAGGCCTTCGCAACGCGGATCAGGCAGACCGCCGGTGATGAGCAGCCGCAGGTTCTCCTTGGCTGCCACGATCTCTTTCGCCTCGTCGCCGGCTTCGGGCGCGATGATCACTTCGGTGAAGAGCTTGACGATTTCCGTTGCCGCGTCCGCCTCGAGGTCGCGGTTGAGCGCGACAATGCCGCCGAAGGCGCTGACCCCGTCGCAGGCGAGCGCTTTCTCATAGGCTTGCGCGATCGTCGGCGCGACGGCAACGCCGCACGGGTTGGCGTGCTTGATGATGGCGACCGCCGCCGACTGCTTCGGATCGAACTCGGCGACAAGTTCGAACGCGGCGTCCGTGTCATTCAGATTGTTGTAGGAGAGCTCCTTGCCTTGCACTTGCACGGCGGACGCCACGCCGGGGCGTTGCTCCGCCGTCTGATAGAAGGCGGCCCATTGGTGCGGGTTCTCGCCGTAACGCAGTGCGCGCTCCAGCGTGCCCGCGATGACGCGCTTCTCCGGCGTGTCCTCATCGAGTTGCTCGGCGAACCAAGTGGCGATCGCGCCGTCATAGGCGCCGGTATGCGCGTAGGCCTTGGCCGCGAGCTTCTTGCGCAAGTCGAGCGTGGTGCCGCCGTCATGGCGCTCGATCTCGTCGAGCACGTCCATGTAGTCCTTGGGGTCCACCACCACGGCGACGCCTGCGTGGTTCTTTGCAGCGGCGCGGATCATCGCCGGCCCGCCAATGTCGATATTCTCGATGCAGACATTGAAGTTTCCACCCGCGCGCACTGTGGCCTCGAACGGATAGAGATTGACCACGAGAAGATCGATGGCGGGAATGGCGTGCTCCGCCATCGCCGCTTCGTGCTCGGCGTTGCCGCGCATGGCGAGCAGCCCGCCATGGATCTTCGGATGCAGCGTCTTCACCCGGCCGTCCATCATCTCGGGGCTGCCCGTGACCTCGGAAACGTCGACGACGTCGAGCCCCTCGTTGCGCAGCGCCTTCGCGGTGCCGCCGGTGGAGACAAGCACGACACCGCGCGCGGCAAGTGCCTTGGCGAAATCGACAAGACCTGTCTTGTCGCTGACCGAGAGCAGCGCGCGGGAAACCTTTTGTGTCTCCATGAGCCTATGCGCCGCTGTTGCCGGCGTCGCCGGCAGGATCGTCGAGTGCCTGCGGGTGGGCATCGCTCGTGCGCTCGATCTTCCACAAGATGCGGAGCTCCCTCGCCTCACCCATCATGCCCGTCAATACCACTTGCGAAGTGGACTGCGGGCCGCGCTGATCGGCGAGCAGCACGCTGTCCTCGATAGCCATGTGCTCGGCGTTAGAGCTGATGCGCCACGTCTCGCCATTCCGCAGGATGAGCGTCACAGCCTCGCCGTCGCCCATGAGTTGCGCCTTCACACTGGGGTGCAGGTGAAAGCGGATCGCGTAGGCGCCGGCGATCAGGCCTTCGGGACTCTTGAGCCCCCGCGGCGCGGTAAGCTTGTCCTCGGCGCTCAGCAGATTGCCGTCCGGCGAGATCAGGATCTGCCGCGAGTGGTTCACGCCATACCGGCCCATATATCCGTCATGGGATCCCTTGATACGGAGATTGTCACCTTGGTCGGAGAACGCGCCTTGTGGGTTCAGCGGTCCGACCATTGTGGCGTCCGCGGCCGGCTCCGCACCATTGGCGCCAGCACGGAACTCTGCGAGCGAATCTTCTTCGAGACTGAGCGTGGAGTGCGCGGGCGTCGTGCGCGAAAACATCCGCCACCCTTCTTGGTCGGGGGATGGCGCGCCGCAATTAATAATCACGGGCGCATCGCCTGAGCTCATCTCGAAGGACAAGAACCCGGCATGCATGTTGGTTGTGAGAGACGCGACCGGCGGCGGTCCGAGATCGCAGATCACGAGCGTCGTGCCCGCCTCGACCCGCACATAGCCGGAATTAGCGGCGGTCCGCACGGGCGCGCCTTCGATGTCGTCATAGGCAAGCACGGTGGCAAGCGCGTCAGTGGGCGTGGGACCCGCACCATTAAAGCGCGACATGGTGCCGTCGCCCATGCGGAAGAAGCGCAGCATCGGCATGATGCGGTCGATGGCATCGGCCAACTCCTTCGGCGGGGTGCGGTCGCGTGCCACAAAACATTGCCGCAAGGGCAGAAGATCGAGCAGCAGCTCGATCAACGCTTCGGGAATGCGTGAGATGTGACCGCCGTCGGGCAGGATTTGGCGGTCCAGCTCCTTGCACAGCGGCCTGGTGTAGCGGTCGACGACCGCCTGCTGATCGGCGATGCAAAGCCCCGCATAAAGGAGCCCCATGAGGCTCAGGAGGCGCGGCACACCGTCGGGTGCATCGCGATAGCTGGCCGACAAATAACGCAATTGCCCGGTGAGCGCCTTGAGGAACGACTCGTAGGCCTGCGGCTCACCGGCATCGAGAATGAGAACCGAGTTGGAGAGCCAGGAAATCACGCGCCGCGCCACGATCTCCGGCTGCCAGGCGAGCCCATGGACTTGCCGGCGCAGGCGGATGAAGTCGTGGACGAGCGCCTTGGCCTGCTCGCGAGATAGCTCGCTGTCGGCGGCGCGCAAATGGCGGAGCCAGCCGAAGCCGTAGAGGTCGCGCGCCCAGTTGGCGGACGGAGGCTTGATCTCGAAGGGGGAGTCCGCGCCGAGTTCGGCCAGTTTCCCGGCGAGCCCGAAATGCCCGTTATAGACCTCGTTGGCGAAGCTTGGATCGGCGGTGCGCAGCTCTTGGGGCGCCAGCAGAAGCTGCTCGGCCTGGCCCCCCGGATAGCTGATGCTGGCCATGCTGGAGAGCATCAAGCGCCGCAAGGGGCTCGGCCCGCCAAGATACACCTCTTGAACGCGAGAATCGCGCTCGAAGGCCTGATCACCCGCCATATGGGTCATACTCCACTCGCCCGCGCCTGTGGTCTCGAGGCGCTGGCGTCCCCGCCGCTCTAGCACTTAGCTGGGGCTATTTTCATGCAGCATGAACCCCGGGGCAAGTGCGATGCCGTCTTTCGTCAATCGGCGAGCCTGAGCCGGGCGGCGAAGAAGCCGTCCAGACCGCTCCATTCCGGGCTTCCAAGGTCAAGCTGGAAGGGAAAGGTGCGTAAGATCCCGGACGCCTCGGCCCATTCGGTATCGCCCAGGGGCTCATCTTTGCGGAGAGGATCGATGCGGATGGCGGGATTGCGAGCCATCAGCGCCGCAATTTGAGCCTCGCCCTCCTCCGGCTCCAGCGAGCAGGTCGAATAGACGAGCGTGCCGCCTGGCTTGAGCAACGAGACCGCGTTGTCCAGGAGCCTCGCCTGGACGTCTACCAGCTCGGCGATGTCCTTGTCGGACTTGAGGTAGGGGATGTCCGGGTGCCGGCGGATCGTGCCGGTGGAGGCGCAAGGGGCGTCCAGGAGGATCGCGTCGAACCGCTCCTCCGGCTGCCAGGCGCCTGCATCGGCCCGTACGGTCTCGACGGTGAGCCCGAGCCGCTTCAGATTCTCCTCCAGCCGCTCAAGGCGCGACTTGGAGTGATCCACGGCGACGACCTCGGCGCCCGCGAGCGCAAGCTGCGCTGTCTTTCCGCCCGGCGCCGCGCAGAGATCAGCCACGCGCTTGCCGGTGAGGTCGCCCAGGAGCTGCGCCGGCAGGGAGGCCGCCGCGTCCTGCACCCACCAATTGCCGTCGATGAACCCATCGAGATCCTCGATGCGGCCCTTGGGCAGGATACGTACGCTACCCGTCGGCAAGACGCGGCCGCCAAGCCGCGCCGCCCAACCGTCCGGGTCGGACTTTACCGTCAGATCGAGCGGCGGCTCGACCAGCGCAGCCTCCGCACTCGCCCGCGTCCGCTCTTCGCCCCAGGCGCGCACCCAGCGGTCCCACAGCCAGTCCGGCGTGTTGACCCGCGCCGCATCGAGCTTTGCTGCGATCTCGCCGCCTTTGTCGGCTACGCGCCGCAGCACGGCGTTGACGAGCTTGTCGTAGCGTTTGGCGCGCGGATCCCATTTGGCAAGCCGCACGGCAAGGTCGATGGCCGCGTGCGGCGGGACGCTCATAAAGAGAAGCTGCGCCGCGCCGGACAGAAGGATGGCGTAGAGCGTGCCGGCGCGCGACGGCAGACCGCGTTCCAGAAACGTGTTCAGTACCGCATCGATTTGTCCCTTATGCCGCAGACTCGTACCAACGATGGCACGCGCCAAGGCGCGGTCCCGCACAGGCAGGTCGAACAGATAGCCGCCGTCTCGCGCGCGCCCAAGAACTTCGTCGAGCGGCTGCTTCTTCTGAAACACGGCATTGAGAAGGTCGGCGGCTGCGCGGCGTGCCGGCAGTCCAACCTGATGATCGCGCGTGCGCGAAAGACTATTCGTCTGGGTGTTCGATGTGGTCATGATTGATCTCCAATGTGCTTCGGTTTCCGGCGTGGGAGGGATCAGCTCCCGCGCCAATCAAGGTGGGGCATCTCAGCCCCAATTGGCCTAGCCCCAAAAGGGCTTAGCCCCAAGGCCCACGCGTGGTGCGCGCGGTTGCGCCGGACCAAGGACCCGTGGGCTCAGGCGCAAGGTTCGGCTCATGCGCGCCGCCCATGGTCTTGGACATCGCGACGAGCCGCGCCACCCGGTCATCGGTGGCCGGGTGCGTGGAGAACAGCTTGTCCATGCGCAGGCCCGACAGCGGGTTGATGATAAACATATGCGCGGAGCTCGGGTTACGCTCGGCTTCTGCGTTCGGAATGTGGTGCGCGGCACCGGCTATCTTTTGCAGCGCCGAGGCAAGCCACAGCGGCTGGCCGCTAATCTCCGCGCCGCCGCGGTCCGCTTCGAATTCGCGCGTCCGGCTGATCGCCATCTGCACGAGACCCGCGGCGAGTGGCGCAAGGATGATGAGCGCGATCGTGCCGAGGATGCCGATGCCGTTATTGTCGCGGCTTCCGCCGAAGAACATCGCGAAGTTGGCGAGCATGGAGATCGCACCGGCTATGGTGGCGGTGATGGTCATGAGCAACGTGTCGTGATGTTTGATATGCGCCAGCTCGTGCGCGATCACGCCGGCAAGCTCCTCGCGTGTGACGGACTGCATTAGGCCGGTGGTCACGGCCACCGCGGCGTTCTTAGGGTTCCGCCCCGTGGCGAACGCATTCGGCTGCGGGTTCTCCATCACGTAGACCTTCGGCATGGGGAGCCCGGCGTTGCCCGCGAGCTGCTGCACCATGTCGTAAAGCTTCGGGCTTGTGCGCGCGTCGACCTCGCGCGCGCCGTACATGCGCAGCACCATCTTGTCGGAGTTCCAGTAGGAGAACAGGTTCATGCCGGCCGCGATCACGAACGCGATGATCATGCCTGTCTGTCCGCCCATGAGGAATCCGATCCCCATGAACAGCGCCGTAAGGCCCGCAAGCAGGATGGCGGTGCGGAAATAACTCATTGAAATGCCTATGACCTCCGATAGGCGGCAAAATGTGCCGCCCTCTATATGTTGGGAGCCGCGGCCGATTCTGCAAGGGCTTGATCGGCAAGGGAAAAATCGAAAGGGTGGCGCTGCGCCCGCCTCCGCTTTAAGGGCGCGCTTACCTTAACGCTTCGTCAATCGGAAGCGCCCATTCTGGCGGGCAAGACAGTTGAAGGAGTCGCCGACCATGCCAGCCGCCCTGCAAGCTTCCCAGACAGCCACCAAGGTCAAGCCGCGCCGCGCCCGGCGCAGCACGCGATCCAAGGATACGGAGCTCACGGCGGAGCAGAAGCGGCTGATCCGCGTGAGCTATCTCAAAGTGGAGCCGGCGCTCGAGCTCGTCGCCCAGCTCTTCTTCCTCAAGCTGTTCCGCCTCGACCCGTCCTTACGCAAGAAGTTCTCAGGGCCCGTCGAGATGCAGGCGCGCAAGTTCGCCGCCGGCGCCAAGCTTGCCATGATTTCCCTCGGCCACGAGGACGGCCTGTCGCCGACCCTGAAGCTGCTGGGGACGCGTCATCGGCAAATGGGCATCCGCACGCGTCACTATCGCACCATGTCGCGCGCTCTGGTCTGGACGCTGGAGCGGTCCTTAGAGAAGGCCTTCGACCGCGACACCAAGGATGCGTGGACGACGATGCTCGCCTATTTCACGCGCACCATGTCGGCGTGAGCCGCGTTCAGCGCAGCATTTAGAGATTAGTTCGAGGCTCCTTCGGGGGCCTCGCCGCTTTCCCGCATGACCTTCACCTGCAGACCCCCGTTCTTGCCCACATAGAGCATCACGTCCTTGCCGGGCTCAAGAACCTGCGTCTTGCCGTCCACCGAAAGCTGATCGCTGGAGACGACCACCTCGTGGTCATCAACGACAATCTTTATGCCATCGGCGATGGTCTCTTGCGTCATGTCCTTGAAGTGCCCGGCGACGTTGATGGTGCGGTTGCCGACCGCCAAGGCGAGCGCTTGAGTCGGATCGCCACTCGTTCCGAGCCGTCCGACGACGAACACGATAACGATGACGAGTGCCAGCACGATACCGACGGCGGCAAGAGTGCGCATCAACCACGTCATGAGCAGTTCGTTTCCAAAGTTCGCGCGCCTCGAGGGGTGATGTTAGGCAGGCTTGCGGTTCTGACGGTTGTCGACCAGGTCCGTCACGACGCCGGGATCGGCGAGGGTCGAGGTGTCTCCCAGATTCCCGAAATCGTCCTCGGCGATCTTACGCAAGATTCGCCGCATGATCTTGCCCGATCTTGTTTTGGGCAGCCCAGGCGCGAACTGAATCTGATCGGGCGACGCAATCGGTCCGATCTCCTTGCGCACCCAGTCGCGCAACTCCTTCTTGAGCCCGTCGTCGCCGCCTTCCCCCGCCATCAAGGTGACGTAGCAATAGATGCCCTGTCCTTTGATGTCGTGCGGATAGCCGACCACTGCGGCCTCGGACACTCTTGGATGCGCGACCAAAGCCGACTCTACTTCCGCCGTTCCCATGCGGTGTCCGGAGACGTTGATCACGTCGTCCACCCGGCCGGTGATCCAGTAATAGCCGTCCGCGTCGCGCCGGCACCCGTCGCCGGTGAAGTACTTGCCTTTGTAGGCTGAGAAGTACGTGTCCACAAAGCGCTGGTGGTCGCCATAGACGGTTCGCATCATGCCGGGCCATGCGTCGAGAATGACGAGATTGCCCGCTGCCTCGCCCTTCAGCACTTTGCCCTCCGCGTCGACCAGGGCCGGCTGCACGCCGAAAAACGGCAAGGTCGCGGAGCCGGGCTTGAGCTTGGTGGCGCCGGGCAACGGCGTAATGAGAATGCCGCCGGTCTCGGTCTGCCACCACGTGTCGACGATGGGACAGCGGGCATCGCCCACCACGTGGTAGTACCACTCCCACGCTTCCGGGTTGATCGGTTCACCGACCGTCGCGAGCAGTCTCAGCGATTTGCGGCTGGACCCCGTCACGAAGTCGTCGCCCGCCCCCATCAGGGCACGGATCGCGGTCGGCGCCGTATAG
>DGOS01000117.1:0-4549 GCA_002390155.1 Hyphomicrobiaceae bacterium UBA4460
CTGCATCTATTCCAACGTCGCGCTTACTGATGACGGCGACGTGTGGTGGGAAGGCATGACAAAGGAGTCTCCGGCGCACATGATCGACTGGCTGCGTCGCTCTTGGACCCCGGAATCAGGCCGCCCCGCGGCGCATCCCAACGCGCGCTTCACCGCACCGGCCGGCCAGTGCCCGGTCATCGCGCCGGAATGGGAGGATCCCAAGGGCGTGCCGATCGACGCCATTCTGTTCGGCGGCCGCCGCGCCTCCGTGGTGCCGCTCGCCGTCGAGGCGGAGGACTGGAAGCAGGGGACGTTCCTCGGTTCCATCATGGCGTCGGAGAAGACGGCCGCTGCCGCGGATGCCAAGGGCGACATCCGCCGCGATCCCATGGCCATGTTGCCCTTCTGCGGTTACCACATGGGCGACTACTTCGCGCACTGGCTGAAGATGGGCGAGAAGGGCGGCGACAAGATGCCGAAGATCTTCTACGTCAACTGGTTCCGGAAGAGCCCCGAAGGCAAGTTCCTGTGGCCGGGCTTCGCGGAGAATTCCCGCGTGCTCAAGTGGATCTTCGAGCGTTGCAACGGCACGACCGATGCGGTCGACACGCCGATCGGCAAGGTGCCGACGAAGGATGCGCTCGACACCGACGGCCTGGACGTCGACGCTGCCGACCTCGAGGAACTGCTCAAGGTCGACACCAAGGGCTGGAAGGACGAGCTTCCGATGATCAAGGAGCACTACGAGACCTTTGGCGACAAGCTGCCGGGCGGCCTCAAGGAAGAGCTCGACGATCTCGAGAAGCGCCTCGGCTAGTCCAAACCGCGCTTCATTCAGACTTATGTCATGGCCGGGCTTACGCCCGGCCATGATCTTTTCTAGCGTGATGCAACGGGCTTGCCCGGTTCCTCATCTCGCCTTAGGCACATCCCCATGACGAAGACAAAGAGTGTCGTCGCGGCCGGTCATGCGTTGACCGCCTCTGCTGCCGCCGAGATTTTGGCCGATGGCGGCAACGCCTTCGATGCGGCGATCGCGGGCGTATGCATGAGCTTCGTCGCCGAGGCCGTATTCGCTTCGCCCGGCGGCGGCGGGTTTCTCATGGCGCGCCAGGCCGGCAGCAACGCGATCAAGCTGTTCGACTTCTTCGTGGAGACGCCGCTGCGCCGCCGGCCGGCGAACGAGGTCTCGTTCTTTCCCATTGAGGCCGATTTCGGCCCCGCCACCCAGGAGTTTCATATCGGCCTTGGGGCCGCGGCCGCGCCCGGTATCGCGCAAGGCCTGTTCGCCATGCACGAGGCTTACGCGCGCCTGCCGATGAAGCGCTTGGTGGAGCCCGCCGCCCGCGCCGCGCGCCAAGGTTTTCCGCTGAACAGTTTTCAGGCCTACCTCTTCACGGTCATCGCGCCAATCTTGCGAGAGTGCGAAGGCGCCCGCGCGATCTTCGCAGCAAACGGCAAGCTCATGGAGGCGGGCGAAACCTTCCGCAATGACGGCCTTGCCGAGACGCTGGAATGGCTGGCCGAGGACGGTGCGCGGCTCTTTGTCGATGGCGATATCGGCCAGGCTATTGTTGCGCAGTCGCGCGAGCTTGGCGGGCACCTGACGGAGGACGATCTCAAGCGCTATCGCGTGGCCTTACGCGATCCGCTGCTCTGGCGCCACGGCGGCGCGACCGTCGCGCTCAATCCGCCGCCCTCGGCAGGCGGTGCGCTCATAGCGTTCGGCTTGGCTTATCTCGGCGCGCATGCAGAAGCGGGCGGCGCAAGCGACGCGGAGGCCCTGCAAGCGGCAATGACCGCGACCAACGCGGCACGGGCCAACCATGGCGAGGACCTGGCGGCGCGTCTGGCGGACGGCGCACTTGCGAACGAGATTGCCGCGGCCGCGCAATACCCAAACGGCTATCGTGGCACGACCCATGTCAGCGTGATCGATGGGGACGGCAATGCCGCCGCGGTCAGCCTGTCGAACGGCGAGGGGGACGGCTTCATCGTCGGCAATCACGGCTTCATGCTGAACAACATGCTCGGCGAGGAGGATCTAGCTTTCGGCGATCTCGATGCCTGGCGCGAAGGGTCGCGCATGTCTTCGATGATGGCGCCCACAATCATCATGGAGCCGGATGGTACCGTGACCGCGCTCGGCACCGGAGGCTCCAACCGCATCCGCACGGCGATCCTGCAGGTCGCCATCAATCTGCTGGCTCATGGCATGAGCCTGGAGGATGCGGTGAACGCGCCCCGGCTCCATGTGGAGCGCTGCGGTACCACGAGCTTCGAACCCGGCTTTCCGGAAGAGACAGAAGCCGCCTTCCGCGCTGCCGGCGACAAGGCACGGGCCTGGCCGGAGCGGAACCTGTTCTTCGGCGGCGTGCATGCCGCCCGTTGGCATGAAACCCGTGGCGTGGAGGGCGCCGGCGATCCGCGCCGCCAAGGCGTGTCACAGACCGTCTGAACGGTATAGGTGTCGCAAAAGGTCAACCGCGCGCCGCGAAACGGCAACTAGCGAGAACTTCGGGCGCGAAGATGATGCGGGCCAAGCAAAGAGGGACGCCATGAAGAACGCCGTCGCCATCTATCACGTGGCTTTCGAGGATGCGGGCACGCTCGGTCCTGTGCTGGAGGAGCGCGGCGTCGAGCTCACCTATTTACAAGCCGGCCGCGATGATCTTTCCCCGGCACTCGATGCCGACCTCGTGCTCGTGCTTGGCGGACCCATCGGCATTTACGAGATCGAACGCTATCCTTTCCTCAAAGAGGAACTCGCCCTCGTCGAGAAGCTGGTCAAGCAGGGCACGCCCGTGGTCGGCATCTGCCTCGGCGCCCAGGCGCTTGCCGCTGTGCTCGCCGCCCGCGTCTATCCGGGCAAGCAGGCCGAGCTCGGCTGGGACACGCTGACCCTGACCGACGAAGGCAAGGACTCGCCCCTTGGCGTGCTCGAAGGCCTGCACATTCTCAATTGGCACGGCGACACATTCGACATACCTACGGGCGCCACGCGGCTTGCCTCCACGGACCTCACGCCGAACCAAGCCTTCTCCTACGGGCCGAAAGTTCTGGCGCTGCAATTTCACGTGGAGCTACCGGGGCGCGACATGGAGCGCTGGCTGATCGGGCATACGCTGGAGCTGGCCAAGAACAACGTGGACCTCGCGCAAATGCGCACCGAGACCGCGCGCTACGCCCCACCCACCAACGAGGCGAGCCGCGCGCTGTTCAACATGTGGCTGGATAACCTCTCGGCTTAGTCCTGGTCGTCGGAAAGCGCCGACTTGCCGACGACCGTCGGCAGCTCCTTCGTCTCCGGCGGCTTCACCTCGTCGCCCTTGGCGTTCCACCAGGTCGAGGCATAGGTTGCGCCGCCCGCGCGCTTGGTCAGATGCGTCCACACCTCCTCGCCCGGATAGTAGGGGACGGTCCAACCTCCGATGAGTTTTTGCGACTTGGCTCGCCACGTGACAAGAACTTCGCCGCCCGGTCTGACGTCGCCCTTCTTCGCCTTGATCACACGCAGCTTGGCGATATAGCCGGGCAGGTCCTCGCCGGTCGTCTTGTCCTTGATGATGCTGGTGCACGTCACCGACATCACACGCACCAGCGCGACGATGCCGCTCTTCTCCTCAAGCTCCGCCTCCGACATGGGCGCCGGTAGCGCGAGCGCAGGCAGCGCGATCAGACACGAAACGAGCAGGGCAAATGCGGTACGCATGAAATCTCCTTTGTCGCGGGCTAAGCGCTAATGCGCAGCCTCCCAATTAGCGGCGGCGCGGGCGTCCACTTTCAGCGGCACCCGCAAGCGTAGCGCAGGCTCGGGCGCGTGTTCCATGATCTCCTGCGCGACCTCCATAGTCTTCTCGGCTTCGTCCTCCGGCGCCTCGAAGATCAGCTCATCGTGGACCTGTAAGAGCATGCGCGCCGACAGCCCCGCATCGAGAAGCGCCTCGTCCATGCGGATCATAGCGCGGCGGATGATGTCGGCAGCTGAGCCTTGGATCGGCGCGTTGATCGCCGCGCGCTCGTAGTTGCCGCGTAAGCTTGGGTTTTTCGTGTTGATCTCGGGGTAATGCACTTTGCGCCCGAACAGCGTCGTCACGAACCCTGAGCGCTTCACCTCCGCCTTCATCGCTTCCATGTAGTCCTTGATGCCGGGGAAGCGCTCGAAATAGGTGTTGATGTAGGCGGCCGCTTCGCCGCGCGGGATGCCGAGCTGTGCGCCGAGCCCGACCGCCGAGATGCCGTAGATGATGCCGAAATTGATTGCCTTGGCGCGGCGCCGCACAGCGGGGTCCATGCCCTCGATCGGCACGCCGAACATCTCGCTCGCCGTCATGGCGTGGATGTCGAGCCCGTCGGCAAAGGCTTGGCGCAAGGTGGGCGTGTCCGCCATGTGAGCCAGGACCCGAAGCTCGATCTGGCTGTAATCGGCTGAGATCAGCGTCTTGCCCTTCTCGGCGACGAAGGCCTTGCGGATGGAGCGGCCTTCCTTAGTGCGCACGGGAATGTTCTGCAGGTTCGGCTCATGGCTGGCGAGCCGGCCCGTTGTGGTGGAGGCCAGCACATAGCG
>DGOS01000117.1:4605-7202 GCA_002390155.1 Hyphomicrobiaceae bacterium UBA4460
AGCCGCCATTCCAAGACCTTGCGCGGCAGGTCGTGGCCTTCTGCGGCCAGTTCCTCGAGGGCGGCCGCGTCCGTGCTCCAGGCGCCGGTCTTTGTCTTGCGCCCGCCCGGAAGGCTCATCTTTTCGAACAGGATCTCGCCGAGTTGCTTGGGCGAGCCGATGTTGAAATCTTCGCCCGCAAGGTCGCGGATCTCGTCCTCCAGTCGCGCGATGGTCTGCGCGAAAGCGCCGGACAGGTTCGCCAGCGCCGACCGCTCCACCTTGATGCCGGCGCGCTCCATGGCGGCGAGCACCGGCTGCAGCGGCCGCTCCAGCGTCTCGTAGACCGTCGTCACCTGCTCCGCCGCCAAGCGCGGCTTCAGGAGCATCCACAGCCGAAAGGCGATATCCGCTTCCTCCCCGGCGGCTTCGGTGGCGCGCGCCACCTCGACGAGGTCAAACGCGATCGCCGACTTGCCGGTACCGAGCACTTCTTTTTCCGTGAGCGCGGTATGGCCGAGCCGCGCGGCGGCAAGCTTTGCGGGCGCATGGTCGGCGCGGCCCGCATCAAGCGCATAAGAGATGAGGCAGGGATCGTCCACGGCCTGAAGCGCGATGCCATAGCGGGCGAGCGCCACCATGTCGGGCTTGGCGCCCGCCACGATCTTCAGCACGGACTCATCTTCGAGGATCGGCTTCAGCAGGTCGAGCGCTTCGCGCAAGGGTGCTTGCGGCCCCACGTCTTCGCCGCCGAGATCGAGCCCGTCGCCCGCGCGATGGCTTAAGGGCACATAGGCCGCGTGGCCGGGCGCAAGCGCGAGCGCCACGCCCGCGATCTCGCCCGTCATGGGATCGGACGTGTTCAGCTTCACGCGGATCGCAAGGTTTCCTTGGAACTGCGCTGTCTTGAGCAAGTCTTGCAAACGCGCGATGTCCGTCACCGTCTCGTAGTTGGTGCGGTCGAAGGGAATCTCTTCGAGCTTGCTTGCGCGTTCGATGGCGAGTTCCGCGGGCGAGCCGCCTTGCACGTCGATGTCGCGGGCGGGGCCCGCAGCCCCGCGCGGGCTCTTGCGCAAAGGATGGTCGTAGTCGTCCTTCTTTCTTCGCACGGTACTTGGCTTCGTGGCGCCCTTCGGCAACGGCGCGCCCAAACCTTCCGCGACACGCTTCAACAGCGTGGAGAATTCCATCTCGCGCATGAAGGCGGTAAGCGTCTCCGGCTCCGGCTGCTGCACGGCCGTCTCTGCGAGCGGCACGTCGAGCGGCGTTTGCGTATCGAGCGTCACGAGGGTCTTCGACAGGCGCGCCTGCTCGGCGAACTCGATAAGGTTCTCGCGGCGCTTGTTCTGTTTGATCTCCGAGGCGCGGGCAAGCAGCGTTTCCAGGTCGCCATACTCGTTGATGAGAAGCGCCGCTGTCTTGACGCCGATGCCCGGCACGCCGGGAACGTTATCGGATGAGTCGCCCATCAGCGCCTGCACCTCGATGACCTTGGAAGGCGGCACGCCGAACTTCGCCAATACGCCTTCCTCGGCGATCTTCTTGTTCTTCATCGTGTCGTACATGACGATGCCGGGGCGTACGAGCTGCATCAAATCCTTGTCCGAGGAGACGATGGTAACGTCGGCGCCGGCACCGACGGCCTGCAGCGCGTAGGTGGCGATCAGGTCGTCGGCCTCAAAGCCCTCCTTCTCGATGCAGGCAACGTTGAACGCGCGCACCGCATCGCGCACCAGCGGGAATTGCGGGATCAGGTCTTCGGGCGGCTCCGGGCGGTTGGCCTTATAGCCGTCGAACAGGTCGGAGCGGAACGTCTTGGCCGAATAATCGAAGATCACCGCCATATGGGTCGGCGGGGCGAGCTCGCCGGTCTCGCGCAACAGCTTCCACAACATGCCGCAAAAGCCATGGACCGCGCCAACGGGCAGGCCGTCCGAGGGGCGCGTGAGCGGCGGGAGGGCATGGTAGGCCCGGAAGATGTAGCCCGAGCCGTCGATGAGGTACACGTGGTCGCCGCGCCCGGCCGGTTTTCCGGCAGCGGATTGGGAGGTCTTGGCTGCTGTCATGATGACGGAAATATAGGAATTACGGGGGCTCCAAGGGAGTCGCTTCGCCCGCTCATCCACCGCTTCGGTGCCGGCGCGCCTAGTGAGTCTTCTCCAGCTCCGACTGATCGATATTGCCCGGCGCAAAGGCCTTGTCCGGTCCGCCAAAGGTCTCCTCAATATAGTCCTTGAAATAGGCATCGAGCGTGGGGAAGGCCGTCGCGAAGCGGGTGAAATCCTTCTGGGCGATGAACAGCAACAGCCCGTCCTCCAGTGCCTGCACCAGCCCGGTGCGCAGCTCCGACTTGACCAGGACGCGTTCGCCGAAATGTTCGCCAGGGCCGAACACTTTCTCGAAATGCTCGTCCGTGTCGGGGTTGTCGATGGTCAGTTTGAAGGAGCCTTTAATCACCGTATAGAAGCCGTCGATCAGCATGCCCGGCTCGAACACTTTGTCGCCCTTCCAGAAATGGATGTAGCGGGTCGCCGGCGGCCGCATCCTAAGTTGCACGATGTTCGGCGGCATGATGGCGTTGATCATCCAGTTGAGCCCCACGCGGAACTTGGCGACGA
>DGOS01000015.1:0-3088 GCA_002390155.1 Hyphomicrobiaceae bacterium UBA4460
TTGAGAGAATCGAGTATCAGGCCATGCCACGGCTCTTTTCAGCCATCGAGATTCCTTGGATCATCGCCGAGCGTTTGGCCATGTTCCGCTCTGGCCTCTCCGGCGCGCGCTGGATCGATCCCGAGAACTATCATCTGACCTTGCGCTTCATCGGCGATGTCGACGGCGCGACCGCACGCGACTTCACCAACGCGCTCGGCGAAATTAACTTGCAGCCCTTCGAACTCCAACTCGACGGTCTTGGCAGCTTTGGCGGCAAAAAGCCACGCGCCGTCTTCGCCGATGTCGCGCCATCGCCGGCGCTGGACGCATTGCGGCGCGCCAACGAACGGGCCGCGCGCGTTGCAGGTCTGCCGCCGGAGAGCCGGAACTACAAAGCGCACGTGACCCTGGCGCGCCTGCGCGGTGCCCGCCCCGATCAAGTCGCCACCTATATGGAACGGCAAGGGAGCGCCGTGACTGAGTCCTTCACGGTGAACCGCTTCGTGCTCTACTCGTCGCGGAACTCGGTGGGCGGCGGGCCCTACGTGGTCGAGGCGGCCTACGACCTTGGAGATCGCGCGGCTGCCGAGGAGGCCGAGCCCGGCTACGACGAAGACCTCGCCGAAGCGTTCGGGGTCGAGGATTAGGCGTCCTTTTTTGTTTTGTCCTGCATCAGCTCGGCGAGGAGCCCCTCTGCCGCCGCCTCGATGAGATCGAGCGCGTGGTCGAAGCCTTGCCTTCCGCCATAGTAGGGATCCGGCACCTCGTCATGGTCGAGATGCGGCGCGTAGTCCAAGAAGCGGCGGATCTTGCCGCGCGCCGCCTGCGGAACGATGTCCTCAAGGTCCGCGATGTTCGCCCCGTCCATCGCCACGATGAGATCGAAGTCGTCGAAATCCTCCAACTCGATCTTACGCGCCGCCTGACCGGAGATATCGACGCCGCGGGTCTGTGCCGCGGCTTGCGCACGATGGTCGGGGGACTCGCCCGCATGCCAATCTCCCATGCCGGCGGAGTCGATCTCGAACTGACGCGCCAAGCCGGCCTCGTCGACGACGCGCCGGAACACGCCCTCCGCCATGGGCGAGCGGCAGATATTCCCCAGACAAACGAAGAGGATGCGGTGTTTCGCCATGACGGCTCCCATCGCATATAGGGGCTCCGCCGCGCAAGCCGGATGCGCCAGGTTGCACCGGGTCGGCACACTCCCTATATTTATCAAGGGGTTGGGTTCCCTTGTCACAGACCTGCGAGGTCAACTGGAATGATTGCTTCGGAAAACGTCAGCGAGTTGCGCGAGGCTGCGCTCGGCCGGGAGGTGTCGCTGAGCACCTTCGCCAAGCGCGAACGCAAGGTGCGCGATGAGTTCTGGGCGAAGCTGAAACGCGTCGCGCGGAACGTTCCTTTCGTCGAGGATCTCGTGGCCGCCTATTACTGCGCCATGGATCCTGCGACGCCGATCCGCGTGCGCGGCATGCTACTGGCGGCGCTTGCGTACTTCATTATGCCGTTCGATTTCATTCCCGATATCGTGGTCGGCCTCGGCTTCGCCGACGACATCGCGCTGTTGACCGCCGTGGTCGGCATGGTGTCGGCCAGTATCACGCCGACGCACCGGGCCGCCGCCGCGCGCGTGCTCGACAAGGAACTGCCCAAGTCCGCGTAACTGAGCGGCGCTTTAGCTTTGCGGATTGACGATCACCTTGCCGGTGACCTTGCGGTCTTCGATCAGCGAGAGTGCTTTTGCCGTCTCTTCCAGCGGAAACGTCGCGTGGATATGGGGCTTGAGCTTTCCGTCTCGGACCCACGCGAAAAGTTGCGCCGTGTTCGCCCGATGCTTGTCCGGTTCGCGCGCGGCGAACGATGTCCAGAACACGCCCACGATCTCGCAACCCTTGAGCAGAACGAGATTGAGCGGGATGCGCGGGATCTTGCCCGAGGCAAAGCCGATCACGAGATAGCGCCCCTCCCACGCCGTCGCCCGTAAGCTCGGCTCCGCGGCGTTGCCACCCACGCAATCGTAGACCACGTCGACGCCGTTGGGTTTGGTAAGGTCCTTCAAGGTTTGCTTGAGGTCGACCTCCTTGTAGTCGACGCCCTCATCCGCACCGTGGCTTTTGGCGAAGGCGAGCTTCTCCTCAGACGACGCAATAGCGATCACGCGCGCGCCCATCAGCTTGGCAAGTTCCACCGCCGCCACACCGGCGCCACCCGCCGCACCAAGTACGGCGACGCTCTCGCCAGCTTTAAGATCCGCCCGATCCTTGAACGCGTGGAGTGCCGTGCCGTGCGTGATGATGATCCCGGCCGCCGCCTCATCGCTCACGCCATCGGGAATGGGCACGGCGTTCGTCGCATCTGTGACGATCAGCTCGCGGCAGCCATTGCCGCCGATGAATGCGGCCACGCGCTGGCCAACCTCGAGCCCGGTGACGCCCTCGCCGAGGGCCTCGATAACGCCGGCGATCTCGCCGCCCGGCGAGAACGGCAGCTTCGGCGAGAACTGATATTTGTCGCGCAGCATGAGCGTGTCGAAAAAGTTCAGCCCGACGGCTGTCACCCGGACAAGGATCTCGCCCACGCCAGGGCTCGGCGCGGCGGCGTCCTCCAGGCGCAAGGCGCCGATCCCGCCAAACTCATTGAATTGCACGACGCGCATGGACGAAGCTTTCTTGGATACCGGCCCGGGAGGCCTCAGGCTCAACGCGATTGACTGAAGAGCTTGGCTTTTTGCCGTTGTCTAGGGGTTCGCGCAACCTTCCACACCACCTTTTTCTCTTGGCCGTCCTGTGGCAGGACTGAGGTTGTGAAACCGTCGCCTCCAAACACCCGCGGGTATTTCGGCATTGGCGCCGAGGGAATCTCCAAGGCGGTCAATTTCGGCAACCTCCTCCGCTCGGCTCACGCCTTCGGAGCCAGCTTCGTATTCACCATCGGTGCTGACGAGCGGGCGCTGAAAATGAGCTCCGATACCTCGCGCGCCGAGACGCATCTGCCCGCCTATCACTGGCCGGACCTGGACGCGGTCGACCTGCCGAAGGGCTGCAGCCTGGTCGGCGTCGAGATTCTCGGCGATGCGGTCGATTTGCCGAGCTTTCCGCATCCC
>DGOS01000015.1:3146-4631 GCA_002390155.1 Hyphomicrobiaceae bacterium UBA4460
TGCCAGCATTTTGTCCGCATCCCGACGGCATTTTCCCTGAATGTTGCAACGGCCGGCGCCATTATAATGTACGACCGCGCTCGCATGCTCGGCCGCTACGCGCCACGCCCGGTGACGGAGGGGGGCGAGGCGGCGCAATTGGCGCCGCACGTCCAAGGCGCTCCCAAGCGCCGAAGGCGCTAGGGTTGACCTATCGGCCTGATCGGGCGAAGACTACGGCATTCATGCTTAACGCCTGCTCACGACACGGGGACCGGGAGATGCGCCGAGCCGTTGGAGTTGCGTGCGTGATCCTGGCACTGAGTGCAGCGCCGGCTTTCGCGCAAGAAGTCAAACTTCTTGAGAAGTACAAGAACTGGTCCGTCTACACGGCGGACAACAGCGGCAAGGTGTGCTTTGCCGTCTCGCAGCCGAAGAGCTCGTCGCCGAAGAACGTGCGCAGAGGCCCCATCTACTTCTATGTGTCGTACTATCCGGCGGACAAAGTCGTCGGAGAGATCAGCGTGAAGATGGGCTACCCCTTCCCGCCCGGCGGCAAGGCCACCGTGACCATCGGCAACGAGAAGTTTGAGCTCTTCACCAAGGACGAAGGCGCGTTCTTCGAGAAGACCGAAGACGAGGCAAAGCTCGTCAAGGCCATGAAGGGCGGAAGCGCGATGACCGTAAAGGGCCGCTCCGCGCGCGGCACCAATACCAGCGACAACTATTCGCTGGGTGGCGCGACGGCTGCCCTCGAACGCATCGTCAAGGAGTGCGGCAGCGAAGGCTGAGCGGCCTGAAGGCGCTGGCGCGGTTTCGCAGGGCTTGGAAATCTCGATGCGCCCCATGATATGAGAGGGCGAGGCCGCGCGTTCGCGGCGCCAATCTCGATACCAGACCGCATGCCATGACCGCGACGACGATTCTAGACCGCACGCCGGCGAGCACCGATTCCCCGCCAGGAGAATCGTTGATCGGGCTGGCACGTCCTGCTCTGGCCGAGCGGCTCGCCGAACTCGGCGTCCCCGAGCGCCAGCACCGCATGCGCGTGAGCCAACTTTGGGGCTGGATGTATGTGCGCGGGGCGGCCGGCTTCGAGACCATGACCGATGTCGCCAAGGAGCTTCGCGGCAGGCTTGCCGAGCGCTTTACCTTGGCGAGGCCAGCAATCGTCAGCGAGCAGGTCTCCGTCGACGGCACCCGCAAATGGCTGCTGCGCCTCGACGACGGCAAGGAAGTGGAGACGGTCTACATCCCCGAGGAAGACCGCGGTACGTTGTGCATCTCCAGCCAAGTCGGCTGCACCCTCAACTGCACCTTCTGCCACACGGGCACGCAAGCCCTCGTGCGCAACCTTACCGCCGGCGAGATCATCGGTCAGATCATGCTCGCCCGCGATCGCATCGGTGATTGGCCCGGCGCGAGCCCGGACGACCCGACGGGTCTGCCAAACAGCGAGCGCAAGATCACCAACGTCGTGCTCATGGGCATGGGCGAGCCGCTCTA
>DGOS01000071.1:0-7138 GCA_002390155.1 Hyphomicrobiaceae bacterium UBA4460
AATAGGAACAACGTCAACGTCTCCAATTGGCAGCACAACGCCGATCATCGGCGCGGCGTGAACTACAACAACAAGAACGTCAGCAACAAATTTAATAAGAACAACGTCGCCAACAAGCGAGACGACTTCCGCGGCCGCAAACCCGGCGATAAGCGTCCTGGTGACGGCGGCCTCGCCGGCAAACGTCCCGGCGACAAGCGGCCTGGTGACGGTGGTCTTGCTGGCAAGCGTCCCGGTGACAAGCGGCCTGGCACGGGCAACAAGCGGCCAAGCGTCGGGGACATGGAGAGCGCTCTCAAACGGTCGGACGGCGGAATCAAGCGGCCCGATGGGAAGAAGCCCGACCTTGCCAATCGGCGCCCCGAGGGTGGCGCCAAGCCGGGCATAAAGAAGCCTGGTGCCGGCGCCAAGCGTCCCGACATCAAGAAACCTGGTGCTGGTACCAAAAAGCCTGCGATGAAGAAGCCCGCAGCGAAGAAGCCTGCCATGAAGAAACCGGCGGCGAAGAAGCCTGCGATGAAGAAGCAGGCAGCGAGAAAGCCCGCTGCTAAGAAACCAGCAGCGAGGAAGCCGCCTGCCCGGAAGCCTTCCGGAAACGCCTTCAAAAAGAGCAGCGGGAGCAAGGCGAGATCCCATGCCAGTCGCGGCAGGTCGAGCGCCGGCAGAGGCGGTGGCCGTGGTGGCGGCAGGGGTGGCGGCGGACGCCGGCGTTAGGACATCGAGCGGACAGGTTTAGAGGGTTAAGCGATGGATCATAGATTGCGTCTAGTGCCGCGGCTGGCTTGGTGCCTCACAAGTGCCGCGCTGCTGCTCGTTTGCACACCTGTATTCGCGCAGGACTCCTTCGACAGTCCGGAAGCGGCAGCGAAGGCTCTCGTTGCGGCGGCGAAGACCGGCAACCGCGAGGAAGTTCTCAAGATCTTGGGGCCCGATAGCACGGACGTTATCAGCTCGGGCGACGAGGTTGCCGACCGGAATGCCGGCGAGATCTTCGTCGAGGCCTTCGAGGAGAAGAACAGCCTGGAGCCGGAGGGAGACGAGACGACCATCTTGGTCGTGGGCGACGATGACTGGCCCTTCCCGATTCCGCTCGTCAAGAACGAAGGCAAGTGGGAATTCGATACAGACGCTGGCCTTGAAGAGATCCTCCTGCGGCGCATCGGGCGCAACGAACTCTCCGCCATGCAAGCGAGCCTCGCCTACGTGGTGGCGCAGAACGAATACGCGGCGCTCGATGTGGACGGCCGCAGCCCGGCACCTTACGCGCAGCGGTTCTTGAGCAGTCCGGGAGAGAAAGACGGCCTCTACTGGCAAAGTGACGACGGCGAAAGCCCGCTCGGCGCACTCTTTGCCGAAGCCTCGGATGAAGGCTACGAGTTCACCGGCGAACCAAAGCCCTATCACGGCTATTACTACCGGATCCTGACGCGCCAAGGCGAAGAGGCCAAAGGAGGCGCCTTCGACTACGTCGTCGATGGGCGGATGATCGGCGGGTTCGGGTTGGTTGCCCATCCGGCGGAGTACGGGAATTCCGGCATCATGACCTTCATGGTCAATCACGACGGCGTCCTGTTCGAGAAGGACCTGGGGCCAGACACGGCGGAGGTCGTGGCCGAGATCGAGGACTTTGGTCCCGACAGCACCTGGAAGGTCGTCGAGCCTCCCAGCGAATAGGCCGTGAAGGCCGAGGCTGGTTGCAAGCGTCTGCCGATGCGCTGTTGCGCCACGCCAACACGACAACTTTTTGTTGTGAAATCCATGACATAACGCCGGAACAGGTCTTGCACCGTGGTGTTTGTTTGGTAGGGTGCAGTGCCGGGGTTTGAAAGGGTACCACTGATGAAGACTATGAGTTCCAGGCTGTTGATTGCCGCAATCGCGGTTCTGTCCTTCACTGCGGCGGCGCAGGCGGGGGCCTACAGCAAGGCCGTGCAGCAATACTGCCGCGCCGACTACAAGAAGTTTTGCGGCGACTACGGACTAGAGACGTCGGGCTTGCGGTCGTGCATGGACCGCAACGGCAAGAAGCTGTCGAAAACCTGCGTCAAGGCGCTGCTCCGTGACGGCTACGTCAGTCAAGCTGAAGTCAACCGCCGCAAAAACTAACCGTCAGGCATCACGCCAGCGCGAGAACCACGCCGCCACGCCATGAAGCGTGGCGTCCTCTGCGCGCAACTGCCACAACGTGTAGCCCTCAATCCAAAACCGCCGGCCGGACTTGGCAATGCGAATGCCGGAATGGCCGGCGGCGAATCCTTCTCGGTCGACCGCGTCGAGCAGGCGCTGCCGTTCCTCGCGCTCAGGGGCTTCCGCCGACAGCCGCGAGGGCAGCGTTATAAACTCATCCCAGCCATACTCGAAAAGCTTCTGCGCCGTTTTGTTGGCGTAGATAAAGCGAGGGTCGGGATCGGTGCTGTGCGCCAGCACGCACGCAGGTGCTTCGGCATAAAGCCAGCGCGCATCCGCGCCTGGGACGAGAAAGGGCGGCTCCACCCCGATCAAGCGGCGGTGGCTGTCTACAAGCAGGTTGAAGAACTGCGGATCCTCGGAGCGGCGCATCGGTCGGGAACCATTTAAATGTGGAAGCCTGCCACCATATAGGGTCGGGATAGGGTTTCCAGGGACGTTGAGACGATGAATGACATAAACGACCTCGACGCGAGGCAAGCAGGGACATTCAAAATTGGCGGGGAGATCGACATCCACCGCTTGGGCTTCGGCGCTATGCAGATCACAGGGGCGGGCGTCTGGGGCGAGCCGGAGGACCGGCCCGAGGCCTTGCGCGTGCTGGAGCGATTGCCGGCGCTCGGCGTGAACTTCATAGACACTGCAAACTCCTACGGCCCGGACGTGTCGGAGATGCTGATCCGCGAGGTGCTGTACCCGTATGACGGGCTGCTCATCGCCACGAAGGCCGGGTTCGAGCGGCCGCGCGCGGGCTTCTGGGTTGCCAATGGCGATCCCGAGCTTCTGCGGGCGGAGGCGCTGCGAAGCTGCGAGAAGTTGGGCGTGGAGCAAATTGCCTTATGGCAGTTACACCGCGTCGATCCGAAGGTTCCGCGGGAGGCGCAGTTCGCTGCGGTCCGCGCGCTGATAGATGACGGCATCGTGCGTCATGTGGGCTTGAGCGAGGCGAGTGTCGAAGACATCGAGGCCGCGCAGGATGTGTTCCCCGTCGCTACGGTGCAGAATCTCTACAACCTCGTCAATCGAAGGAGCCAGGACGTGCTCGATTACTGCGAGGCGAAAAGCATCGGCTTCATTCCCTGGTATCCGCTGGCGAACGGCAAGCTGGCGCGCGAAGGCTCGATCCTGGATGCGGTGGCGCGCGCGCATGACGCCAGTCCCAGCCAGATCGCGCTCGCCTGGTTGCTCGCGCGCAGTCGCGTCATGCTGCCCATTCCCGGCACTTCGAAAGTCGCGCATCTGGAGCAGAACGTGGCCGCGGCCAGCATCACCCTCACGGACAAAGAGTTCGCGGCGCTCGACAAAGCGGGCCAAGCGGAGGCGGGCTAGGCCCACGCAATATTCGGGGTAACCCCTTTGTCGTCTCCGGGCGTAGACTGCGCGGAGAGTGAAACGTTGCCAGGAGCGGGCATGCTGCGCGAAGAACTGATTTTCGTTGGAACGTGCGACATCGCCGGGCTTGTTCGCGGCAAGGGGTTTCCCGCGGCCGAGTTGCCGGCGCGCCGCAAGACCGGCATCGGTTGGACGCATTCCAATCTGATGCAGACCTGCTTTGGTCCGATCCTCGACACCCCGTTCGGGACAGGGGGCGATCTTATGATCGTCCCGGACCCCTCGGCCGAGGTGCATGTGGACTTCCGCGACGATACACCGGCGGAGCACTTCTTCCTCGGTGACATTCGAGAGCCCGACGGAACGCCGTGGGTGTGTTGCGTGCGGGAGTTCCTGCGCCGGTCTATTGTCGCGTTGAAGGCGGCGAGTGGCTTGCAGCTGCTTGCGGCCTTCGAGCATGAGTTTGTCTATACGGGCGTCGAAGATTTGCCGGGTCATGCCTACAGCTTAGGTGCCTTCCGGCGCCAAGGCGTGTTCGGCGAAATGCTTATGGCGGCGATCCGCGCGGCGAGCGCCAAACCCGATAGCTTTCTCGCCGAGTATGGTCCACGCCAGTACGAGATGACTGTCTCGCCTGTCCTTGCGCTCATCGCGGCGGACCAAGGTGTCATCGCGCGGGAGATGGCGCGCGGTGCGGCCTTTCGCCTTGGGCACCGCGCAGTCTTCTCGCCAATGCCGGTGGCCGACGGTGCCGGAGCCGGCGTGCATATTCATTTCAGCCTGCAGGACGAGGCTGGCGCACCTGTGACGTTCGACGCGGATGCGCCATACAATCTGAGCCCCGCGGCAACGCATTTTGCCGCCGGCCTGCTGCATCACATGCCGGCCATTTGCGCGATCACCGCGCCGTCGCCGGTGTCGTATCTGCGGTTGACGCCGAACCGTTGGGCGCCGACCGAAGCCGACATAAAGATGCAAGATCGCAGTGCGGCTTTGCGTGTTTGCCCTGTGTTCGCCACGTATGACGAGCAGGCGCGCGCCGCGCAGTTCAATTTGGAATTCCGTGTGTGTGACGCCGCCGCCAGTCCCTATATGGCGCTGGGTGCGATGATCTTCGCCGGCGCCGACGGGATCGCGCGCAAGCTTGAACTGCCGAAGACGGCGCCGCCGTTGCCGCATTCCTTGGGCGAGGCGCTCGATGTCATGGACGCGAGCGATCGCGTGAAGGAATGGTTCGGGCCGATCTTCTTCGAGGCGTACTTACGCCACAAGCGCTCCGAGGTGGCATACGTGGCGGACCTTGACCCACAGGCCCTGTGCGCACGCTACGCGGATGTCTACTGAAGGAGCTGGTGATAACCGTCTGCTAACGGTGTCGCCTAAGTCCGTCTTTCGTTAGACCTGAGCCTGTTACGCTGGCGCTGGAGGTGAGGGTCATGCGGAAGATCATCTTTTCACTCGTGAGTCTGTTGGGCGCCCTGGCGCTCGCGGGGTGCGGCGACGATGAGTCCAAGAGCGCGTTCATCGTCTGCGAAAGCACCTATGCGCTGTGCACGACGGCGAAGTGCGAGCCGGCCGACGGCAGCACGGACACGGTATCCTGCGCTTGCGACGTCAAGACGGGTTATTCCGCCGGACAAAAGCCGTGCACGAAGGAAGCACAGACCGCAAAAGGGAAAGAGATCAGCTCGCGCTACTACCCCATCAAGAGCTATGTCGCGTGCAGCAATGACCGGCCCTGGGCCTGGTGCCTCGACAAGCCATGTATTGTCGATCCCAACGACGCGACCAAGGCTTCGTGTGCGTGCGCCGTGACCAAGAGCAAGGATCCATACGTGGTCGTTACCGACCGATATACGGATAGCACCTGCACCACCGACCTTTGGTCGTCAGCAACGGTCGCAGACGCCACGGACCTCACGGACTTCCTTAGGTCCAACGAGCATCTCAAGCCCTTTGATATCGAAGTCCTGAACACGCCGAACTAGATCAACGCCCCGGAACGAGGTCGAGAACCTCCTCCGTGGACAGCATGCGGCAATAACCTGCGAAGCATTGAAGCGCTGCCGCATGTCGCGCTTCGGTCTCCGATGCGCAGGCATCGTGTACGCAGGTCATGAAGTAGCCGCGGTCGGCGCCGTCCTTCACGGCGTGATCGATGCATTGATCCGTAAGGTATCCGGTGACGAACACATCCTCGATGCCCATGTTGCGCAGAAGGTAGTCGAGGTTTGTCGAGTTGAACACCGACGAAGATGTCTTGGGCAAGACAATCTCGTCCGGCAGCGGCGCGAGTTCAGGAACCACCTGCGCTTCGTGAGAGCCCTTGGCAAAACCCATATTGGAGAGCTTGTAGTCGAGGCTGCGGTCGCGTCCGTCCGCCGTGAGGCTTTCGATCACCGTGTAGATCACCTCAAGGTGAGCGCCGCGGAACGCCTCGACGAGCGAGCCGATATTCGGGATCACGCGCAACGCCGTGGCCTTGTAAAGCTCTGGACGGTTCTCGGCCTCGAGTGGCCCGCACGTGCCGTTCTGCACGTCAATGATCAGCAGGGCTGTGCGGCCCTTGGCGATCGGACGGTCGCGCGTAATGGAGAGCGTGGTCATGCTGGCGCTGGCTTGTTGTGCTATCGCGGCGGACGGAGTGAAATGGCTGCTCGACAAATGATCGTAAGGCGGAGGACGTTAGCATGCGAGGGCTTCTGATCGCGGTTTCCCTTCTGATCTGTGCCAGCGTGGGTGCGTGCGCCCAAGACAGCGATGTTGCGACCATCGAAGCGGTTGACGACGTCGTGGGCAGGCTGGACGAGGCCTTCGAGGCGCAAGATGCGGCAACCATCAAGTCCTTGATGACGCCCGGTCATTTGGCGGTGACGCCCTTCTACGACACGCCGCAATCGGTCGACGAGCTGCTCGCCACGCTGGCCGACTACAAGATCAAGCAGACAGAACTCAGCGAGCCGACGGTCACACTGCTCGGACCCAGCAGCGCCATGCGCACTTTGACCGCGAAGCTTGAAGGGACATTCGCGGACAAGCCGATTTCTGAGAACGTGTTCATCACCGCGATTGTGGTCAAGCAGGGCGGCAAATGGCGCGAGAGGCTCTACCAGGTGACGCGCCTTGCGCCCTAAGCCCGACGCTTCGGTCCGGGCGGGAAGCCTCGGTGACGGCCTGCCCGGCGGGCCGCAAGCCAAGGAGGCGGTCGATCTCCTGGCCGAAAGTTCCGGCATGCGGGTCGAGCGTATTGTCTCCACAGGGCAAGTGACCCCGGAAGATCAATGGTACGATCAGGCCTGGGATGAATACGTGCTCCTCGTGGCGGGCGCGGCGCGCTTGCGTATCGAGGGCGAGGAGGAGGACCGCGCGATGCAGGCCGGAGACTGGATCATGCTTCCCGCCCATTGCCGCCACCGGGTGACGTGGACGCAAAAAGACCCGCCCACTGTCTGGCTAGCCATTCACTACGACACCGCAAAATCACAAGCGTAAAAGGAGGATCCCATGCAGACCACTTGGATGCCGCATACGCAAGAGGGCGAAATTCATGACCGCGCCGATCTGCCGGAAAGCGTCTTCGCCTTTCCCGTGCAGCGCAGAGAACCGCTGACAGATGCCG
>DGOS01000071.1:7200-8708 GCA_002390155.1 Hyphomicrobiaceae bacterium UBA4460
TGCGCGAAAGCAGCTGGCGCGAACTCTGACGCTAGCGGGCGCTGATCAGCAGCGTGATCAGAAGCACGAGCGGCGTGAGGATGTCCCACCAGAAGATGGGACCCGCATTGTTGGCACCGAGTGGATCAAGCGCTTCGGCCTGCGGGGTATCCTGGCGCTGCCGGTCCACCCCAATGCGGGGCGCGTGCGGAAGGCCGCGTGAGTCTTTCAGCACTAGGCGCCGACCTTATCCCACTGCTCTGTGAGCCAAGTGCCCATGCGCTGCCGCATGGTGCGGTGGGCGACGCGCAACACCCGGCCCATATTCATGAAGCCGTGCACCGTGCCCCGATAGCACGCATAGTCGACCGGCACGCCCGCTGCGGCCAGCCGCTCGGCATATTCAGCGCCCTCGTCGCGGAACGGGTCGTATCCCGCGGTCACGATCAACGCCGGCGGTAGACCCGAATAGTCTTCATAGAGCGCGGGCGTGGCGCGCGGATCGGCAATCGGCCAAGCGGTTCCGAAATAGTGGTTGAAGAACCAGTGGATCATCTCTTCCGGAATGGGGAATTGCTGGATCAGCTCTTTGCGTGACGGGCCCCGCGCGCGCAAGTCGAGGGCGGGATAAATCAGGAGCTGCGCCGCGGGCCGCGCCTCGAGACGGCCTTTGGTTTCGTGCAAGGCCACGGCGGCAAGGCCGCCACCGGCACTGTCGCCGGCAACCGCGATGCGTGCGGGGTCGAGCGACATGTTTCTCGCCTCGCGCGACAACCATTCGAGCGCGGCGACGGCATCGCAGACGCCGGCTGGAAAGGGGTGCTCCGGCGCCAAGCGGTAATCCACCGAGAAGACCGTCGCCCCGGTGTCGTGACATAAGATGCGGCAGAGCGTGTCGTGGGTGTCGAGGCTGCCAAGAACGCCGCCGCCGCCGTGAAAATACAAAATAGAGGCGACACCTGGCCGCGCGGGTTCGTATTTGCGGACACGGAGCGGGCCTTCGGGCCCGGGCACCGTAATGTCCGCCGTGTTGCCGACGTCGGGCGGCGCGACATCCGTCTTGGTAAGAGAGCGGCGATACTCGGCCCGCGCGCGCTCGTAGTCGTGCTGCCATAGCGGCCTCGTCGTCGAGGACCCGACCCAGAAAAGCAGCGCTTCGGTCTCGCGGTCGAGGCTCACCGTTGGTGTCCCTGTTCCCGATAAGCGTTTCGTGACGTTACATAGTGGCTCCTGCCGAAGATTGAAGAGCGCGCCGTATGCGCTCCGAAACAAGAGGCACGCTCAGAAGACGGAACGGGCTAAAGGCGTGGGCACTCAACTCAGAACCGCCCCCACAGTAGCGCCAGGAACGGCGGAAGCGGGCTTCTGTGATGTCCAGGACCTGGAGAGCTTCAGGCTGCGTGTGGGGTTCTGACGGGGTTATCTGTACACAGACCAATGTCCGTCCCAATACGGACTAATCATCAAGCGCCGTTAGTGCACGCTGTTTGCGCTGGAGAAGCGGCACTTTGCAGCTCAAGAGGTCCTGT
>DGOS01000071.1:8739-9623 GCA_002390155.1 Hyphomicrobiaceae bacterium UBA4460
GGCATGTGAGCATCAAAAATTAGCTGAAAAGTTGGTGCCCCAGGCCGGACTCGAACCAGCACACCCTTACGGATAACAGATTTTGAGTCTGTCGCGTCTACCATTCCGCCACTGGGGCCAGGCCGGGGAACATGGGGGAAGTGCCGCTTCCGGTCAACTCTCGGCGGCGGGCGCATGGACAAGCGGGCGGCACCCCGCTAAGCAGAGCGCCATGTTTAGGCGGGCCTATGACAAGATGATGGAGCTCGCCGCTCATCGCAACGCGCCGTGGGCGTTGGCGGGCGTGTCATTCATCGAGAGCTCGGTTTTCCCGATCCCTCCGGATGTCATGCTCATCCCTATGGTGCTGGCGGAGCGGCGCAAGGCTTGGCTGTTTGCCGGGATCGCCACCGCGGCGTCCGTGCTCGGTGGCATCTTCGGCTATATCATCGGCTACTTTCTGTTTGAGACCGTCGGGCAGCCGATCCTCAATTTCTATGGGTATGGCGAGAAGTTCGAGGACTTCGCCGCGCGCTATAACGACTACGGAGCGTGGATCGTGTTCATCGCCGGGGTGACGCCCTTTCCCTACAAGGTCATCACCATTGCCAGCGGCGTGACGCAGCTCAACTTCTTCGTGTTCATGATCGCCAGCGTTCTCGCGCGGGGCATTCGGTTCTTTGCCGTGGCGGGGCTGCTCTACTGGTTCGGCCCGCCGATCAAATCCTTCATCGACAAATATTTCGGCATTCTGTCGGTCGTGTTCGTGGCGCTGTTGATCGGCGGCTTCGTGCTCATCAAATACGTGATGTGATGATGGCAAACGATAAGGACACGCTGGCGGGGCAGATGATGGCGGTGAGCGCCATTGTCTTCGGCGCCGCGTTGCTGACGATCCTGGCGGC
>DGOS01000071.1:9663-12822 GCA_002390155.1 Hyphomicrobiaceae bacterium UBA4460
CGCTACGCCTATTACTTCGGCGTGCTGGCAGCGGTCATTGCGTTCTTCGCCGCGCGGAGCGAGACCTTCGGCTTCGCCCGGCTGGTGCTGGTGCTAATCGCCATTGGCTTCCTCATCAATGCGGGGCTCGGCGTCTACCACGCGGGCGCGGAGTGGAAGTGGTGGCCCGGGCCCGACACTTGCGCCGGCGGGTTCGCTCTCCTCTGGGGCAAAGAGGGGATTGTCGATACGCCGGTGATCCGCTGCGACGAGGCCCCTTGGCATTTTCTCGGGCTCTCCTTCGCCGGCTGGAACGCCGTAGTTTCCGCCGCCCTGGCGCTGGTCGCCCTCTTTGGCGCCACGCGGCGCGCCTAAGCGCTCCGCTCACGAAAGTTTCAAGCGCCTTGATTGGCGCGGCCCAAGCGGGGACTGCTATCACGGCAGGGAAGAATTCCTGCTTGGAGGTCCAAAATGACCGAGATTCGTGCCCTTTTTGCCGGGCTAGCTGCCCTCATTCTCGTCGGTTCGGTGCCCGCCACGGCCGCCGAGTGGAAGGCGTATAGCCCCGAGGCGCTCGCCGCCGCGCAGGCTGACGGCAAGCCCATCCTGGTCGACGTGTTCGCGGCGTGGTGCCCCACGTGCCGGGCCCAGAACCCGATCCTCGTCAAGCTGACCAAGGATCCTAAGTACAAGGATCTCCTTGTGTTGAAGGCTGACTTCGACGCGCAGAAAGATGACTTGCGGGCCCTCAACGTACGCTCCCAGAGCACGCTGATCGTGTACAAGGGCGACAAGGAGATCGACCGCTCGGTCGGCTCCACGAGTGAACTCTCCATCGAGGGTCTGCTCGACAAGACGCTTTAGGCGTCTCCGATAGGCGTTCGACGATGATTGGCACACTCGGCCTTGCGTTTCTCGCCGGCATCTTGTCGATCCTGTCGCCGTGCGTACTGCCGTTGCTGCCCATCGTGCTGGGCACGGCGCAGGCCGAGCATCGTCTCGGGCCGGTCGCGCTTGCCGCCGGTCTGGCCGTTTCCTTCACCGCAATCGGCCTGTTCGTCGCCACCATCGGCTTTGCCATCGGTCTCGACACCGATGTGTTCCGCTGGGTCGCGGCGTTGCTGCTGATCACTGTCGGGGTCGTGCTGCTCGTGCCGAGCCTACAAGCGCAAGTCGCCGTGGCCGCCGGTCCCGTCGGCAATTGGGTCGACGATCGTTTCGGCGGGTTCAACGCCACGAGCCTGTGGGGTCAGTTCGGACTGGGGCTGCTGCTTGGCGCGGTGTGGGTGCCGTGCGTGGGTCCGACGCTTGGTGCGGCGTCAATCCTTGCTGCCAAGGGTGAGCATCTCGGGCAGGTGGCGCTCACCATGCTTGCGTTCGGCGTTGGCGCGGCGTTGCCGCTAATGGTGTTGGGCTTTGCCTCGCGCGAGGCCATGCAGCGCTGGCGTGGGCGTCTCGCAGAAGCTGGCAAAGGCGGCAAGATGCTGCTTGGCGCACTTCTCGTCGCGGTGGGACTGCTGGTGGCGACCGGCGCCGACAAGAAATTGGAAGCGTTCTTGGTCGAGGCTTCGCCGCAATGGCTGACGAACCTGACGACGCGCTACTAATAAGACACTCGGCCTACGGCTCCAGCTCGGTATCCCAGTAAAGATAGTCGAGCCAGCTTTCGTGCAGATAGTTCGGCGGGAACAGCCGCCCGTTGCGGTGCAATTCGAACACCGTCGGCCGGTAGGGCTTCTGCGCCGGCCACATCTTGGCGCGGGTCGGCATCTCACCGCCTTTGGCGAGATTGCACGGCGCGCAGGCCGTGACCACGTTCTCCCACCTTGTGAGCCCGCCCCGGGAGCGGGGGATCAGATGATCGAAGGTGAGCTCCTGCCTGTCACCGCAATACTGGCAGCTGAAACGGTCGCGCAGGAACACGTTAAACCGGGTGAAGGCGGGATAGAGCGCCGGGCGCACGTAACTCTTCAGCGAGACAACGCTGGGCAGCTTCATCTCGAACGAAGGCGAGTGTACGGCGTGCTCGTACTCGGAGACGATGTTGACGCGGTCGAGGAACACGGCCTTCACCGCGTCCTGCCAACCCCATAGCGATAGAGGGTAGTAAGAGAGGGGCCGATAATCGGCATTCAGCACGAGTGCGGGATAGGTCCCGGGAGCGGCCGATGCTGTTGCGACGTTCAAGGCCAAAAGGTCCTCGTTACTGCCCGTCGCACTCGGGGTTCCCAGCTCGTCTGTCGCGCGAGATACTATAAGGACGTGTCATGAATGTGAAGGGCCCCACATGCTGTGGTTTACCATTCACGAGCCCCTATGGCGTGGTTGCGCCCGCATCAGCGAAGGCCTGACGCAAGAAGTTGCCGCCGAGGCGCAATCCCTCCCCGTCAATGCCGTGTCCGATGCCTTGTGAAACATGCCACTCCACGGGGTGGCCGGCTTGGCTAAGGGCTTCGCGGGCCATGTGCATGGCATCGACCGGAATCACTTCGTCCCTGTCGCCGTGCACCAGGAGGATGGCGGGGCCTTGGCCCGGCGCCGGTAAGGCCTCGAGCGTCGCCAACGCGCCTGAATAGCCGACGATGGCCTTGGGCGGGGCGTTGCGGGCAAGCCCGACAGCCAAGGCCATCATGGTGCCCTGGCTGAACCCGACAAGGGCGAGGGCGCTAGCCGGCAGGTCGTGCCTGGCGAGCTCGGCGTCGAGAAAGGCATTCAGCGCGGGTGCGGCGCTCTTCACGCCCTCGGCGATGATCGACATGTCGCCCATGGAGAGGTCGAACCACTGCCGGCCCATTGGCGACATGGCGCACGGCTCGGGCGCATTGGGCGAGACGAACGCGGCGTGCGGCAGGAGGCTTGCCCACTCCCGCCCCAGGCCGATCAGGTCGTTGCCGTCGGCGCCATAGCCGTGGAGAAACACCACGAGTTGCTGTGCGCTGCCGCCCGCTGCCGGCGGCAGGCGCGGCCCATCAAGTTCTGGCAAGGTCATATGTGTTAACCGGCTCCCCGCACCTAGTCGCCGCCGCCGACGTCCTTGGCTGAGTCGGCGTTGAGCTGGCCATACATTTGCGGACCGATGTCGCTGAGAAGACCGAGTTGCGTCTCGATGAAGTCGATATGCCCTTCTTCATCGCGCAGCAGTTCTTCGAACAGATCCATGCTCGCATAATCCTCTTCCTT
>DGOS01000076.1 GCA_002390155.1 Hyphomicrobiaceae bacterium UBA4460
CATGCCGGGACACATGAACGTGCTCCTGGCGGAAGCGAACGTGCCGTATGACGAGGTGTTTGAGCTTGAGGACATCAACTCGGAGTTTCCGCAAGCCGACGTGGTGTATGTGATCGGCGCCAATGACGTGGTCAATCCAGCCGCGGAAGAAGATAGCTCGTCACCGATCTACGGCATGCCCGTGTTGCAGGTGTGGAAGGCGGGCACGGTGCTGTTCAATAAGCGGTCGCTGGCGTCCGGCTATGCCGGGATCGACAATCCCGTGTTCTACCGCGACAACACCATGATGGTGCTCGGCGACGCCAAGAAGATGACGGAAGACATCGCCAAGGCCCTGTAGGTTGCCGGCAACCGTGCGGCGTAGTTAACGGTCCAAAAGATAACGAAGAATCGCCAAAGTCGGGCCCAGATTTGCCCAACTCCGGCTCACTTCCACCCTTAGACGGTTGATTGCACGACCCGTCGGTCCCGGCATGGCTTTGGCTTGCCCGCGTCGACGCTGCCGAAATCGGCGCCGCTTAGCTCGCAGTTAAGCTTCGTGGGGTTGGGTCCACCCGAAATTCCTTTGATTGGCGCAAGTTTTGCTACGGCGCGTATGCGCCGTTGAAGATCACTTTGGCTGAACGGGCCGTTCAAGCACCGTTCCGTCCGGCCAGCCTAGCGTTGGCCAAGAACAAGAAAATGCAGCGAGGCCGTGACTAACTTATGTTGAACCTGTTCCTCTCACTTGCCGGCATATTTGCGCTCATCTGCCTCGGCGGGCGGTTGCTCCATCGCTACTTCGTGTACATGCCCGATCCCCGGCGCATTGCTCCGAAGGCTGCAGGGCTCGTCTCCGTCGACGAGATCGTCTTCAAGGCTGCCGATGGGACGCGCCTGATCGCGTGGTATCGCGAAGCGCAGCCCGGCAAGCCGACGCTTCTGTATTTCACCGGCAATAGCGGCAACACCGCCGATCGCGCCAGCAAGATCAAGGCGATCGGCGCCGACGGCTACGGCGTGTTCATGCTGAACTACCGCCGTTGTGGTGGCTCGGGCGGAAACCCGACCGAAAAGCGCATCACCGCGGATGCGGTTAGCGCCTATGACTGCTTGCGTGGGTTGGGCGTCGCGCCGCGCGATATTGTCGTCTATGGCGAATCATTGGGTACGGCCGTGGCCACGCGGCTCAGCCTTCAGCGCGAGGCCGAGGCGCTGGTGCTCGAGGCGCCGTTCACCTCGGTGGTGGATGTCGGCAAGCTGCTTTGGCCGCTCCTGCCGCTTGAACTCATCATGACCGATCAATACCGCACCATCGATCGGATCGATCAGGTCGATATCCCGCTCTTCATCGTTCATGGCGGCCGGGACAGCGTGATCCCGCTCTATCAGGCCCGGCGTGTCTATCACGCGGCCAGTGAGCCGAAGACGCTTCAGGTTCTGCCGCGGGCGGGTCACAACGATCTGTTCGAGATGGGCGCTTGGGGCCAGGTGCGTGCCTTCCTCGCAGGCCTCCGGCCGGAGCCTGTGGTGGCGGAGCCCAAAGTGCGGGCCGGCCATCCGATCGGGCTCGAGGCGGCTGCGGACGCGAGCCGCTAGAGCGGCCTGCCAAACGCAACAAAGCCGGGAAGGAACTTCCCGGCTTCACCAGCTTCGATCTTAGCGAAGAAAAGCGCCTAGCGGCGGCCGCGGCCCCGACCGGAAGAGGTTCCGGCTTCGCGTTGCGCCTTCTTGCGTGCGAGCTTGCGGGCGCGGCGGATCGCCTCGGCCTTCTCGCGGGCACGCTTCTCGGAGGGCTTCTCGTAATAATTACGGAGCTTCATCTCGCGGAAGATGCCTTCACGCTGCATTTTCTTCTTCAGGGCCCGGAGGGCCTGATCGACATTGTTATCGCGGACGACGACTTGCACGCGTCTATAATCTCCGAATTAGCGTTCATTTTGGGATTGAAGCGAACCCAAATCGACCCGAGCAGAGCCGATCTCAGTCCCGCATCAGGGGCTGATCTAGCAAAAGAGCCCTTCGTTGTCCAGGCTGGTGCCAGGGTCTTCCGGCCCATTCTCTAGACCGAGGTCTCTAGTCCGAGGCCTCTAATCTGAGGTTTTGGGCGTGAGGCGCGTGACATGGCCCATTTTGCGCCCCGGGCGGGCTTCCGCCTTGCCGTAGAGGTGCAGACCCAAGCCGGGCTCGGCGGCGAGCGCGGGCCAGGCCTCCACGTCGTCGCCGATCAGATTTGTCATCACCGCATTGCTGTGGCGGCTCACATCGCCCAGCGGCCAGCCGCAAATGGCCCGCACATGGTTCTCGAACTGGCTGACGCGGCAGGCATCGATGGTCCAGTGCCCGGAATTGTGCACGCGCGGGGCGAACTCATTGACGATAAGTCCGGGCTCTTCGCCCTCGCGCTGGAACATCTCCACGCACAGCACGCCCACATAGTTGAGAGCCTCGGCGATGGTGCCGGCGATCTTCCGCGCCTCGAACACGACCGAATCGGAAATGCTGGCGGGGACCCGGCTCGTGGCGAGTATGCCGCCCTGGTGCACGTTCTCGACCACGTCGTAGAAGCGCGTCTCGCCGTCTTGCCCCCGCACGGCGATCACCGAGAGCTCGCGCTGGAACGGCACGATGCCTTCCAACAGGGACGGCGCGGCGCCGATCTTCTCTAAGGCCGTTTCGGCCTCGCACAGTGTGTGGATCGCGACCTGTCCCTTGCCGTCATAGCCGAACCGGCGCGTCTTGAGCAGGGCAGGGGTGCCCACCCGTGCGAGCGCCTTGTTGAGATCGCCGAGATTGTCTACGGCGGCGTAAGGCGCAACCGGAATCCTGAGCCCGCTGACGAAGTCCTTCTCTGCGAGTCTGTCTTGCGCAACCGAAAAGGCCTTGGCCGGCGGAAACACGGGGGCAATCTCCCCGGCCACGTGGAGTGCTTCGGCCGGCACGTTCTCGAACTCGCAAGTGACGACGTCGACACGCTTCGCAAAGCCGGACAACAGGCTCGCGTCTTCGTAGGCGCCGACGGTGGACGCCGCCGCGACGTCGAAGGCGGGTGCGTCCGGCGTGTCATTGTAGATTTGTGTTTTGAGGCCGAGCCGGCTGGCAGCGACAGAGAGCATGCGGCCGAGCTGGCCGCCGCCGAGAATGCCGATCGTGCTGCCCGGCGGTAGCGGTTCAGGCATTATCTTCGACAGCCTCGTGCACGCCTGCGGTTTGTTCCGCGCGCCAGGCGGCGAGCCGGGCGGCGAGGCGCTCATCACCGAGCGCGAGAATGCCGGCCGCGAGGAGCCCGGCATTGGTGGCCCCAGCCTTGCCAATGGCAAGCGTGCCAACGGGTACGCCGGCCGGCATCTGGGCGATGGACAGAAGACTGTCGAGACCCTTCAGCGCCTTGCTCTCCACGGGCACGCCGAGCACGGGAAGCTCCGTCATGGATGCGGCCATGCCGGGCAGATGCGCCGCGCCGCCAGCGCCCGCGATGATGACTTTCAGCCCCCGCTCGCGTGCAGTCGAGGCGTACTCGTAAAGCCGGTTTGGCGTGCGGTGGGCGGAGACCACCTTGGTCTCGTAGGGCACGTGTAGTTTGTCGAGGACGTCCGCGGTCGCTTTTAGCGTGGGCCAGTCCGAGCGGCTTCCCATAATGATGCCGACGGCGGGGTTCGCATCGCTCATGCTTTCGCTCATGGGAAGGTCCGGCGCATGGCCTGTTCGCGGAAAGCGCGCGATTATAGGGACGCGCACCTTCTTGGCAAGGCGAGACTCGCCAC
>DGOS01000095.1 GCA_002390155.1 Hyphomicrobiaceae bacterium UBA4460
CTCGACCCGGCCCACGCCGATGGCGGCGAGCATCGCGCGCATCATGGCGCGCATGGGCCGGCGATTGTCGACAACCGCCACAGCCAATTGCTCAATGTCGCGCCGATAAGCGCGGTGATGCAGCGTTGAAGCCAATTTAGATCCTCACGGAAGCCGTTACCGTGCCGAACCTACTGATTATCTTGTAAATTTCCCATGAACGGTGGATGCGGATCTCAGCCCCCCTCCACCCCGTCCGTCGCCTCTATCGCGGCCCTTGCGACGCGATCGGACGCGGAAAAGCGCCACAGGCCTGTCGCTCACCAAAAAAATGGCCGATTTCCAAGGGTTTGGCTCGCCGCCATTGCAGGTCATCCAGCGCCTATCCACATACTATTCCTATGCTCGCCCACAGGGTTTAGTATGCAGTAAGGACTCCCTGCCATACATCTTGTTGCCGGCTCGCGAGAATCGGAGCAGTTTTTGAGGTTCGAAGAACGAACGATCTAGGGGCCGAAATTTACTAGGGGGAAGAGCTAATATGCGGATTCAAAGACGTTTTACTGAGCCAGGACAGTCGCCTTATGCCGGAATCGCGTTTCGGGAGAGCCGGAGCGAGATCAAGAATCCGGATGGCTCGGTCGTCTTTGCCTTAGAGCGCTTCTCCGTCCCCGACAAATGGAGCCAGGTGGCGGCCGACATCCTGGCCCAGAAGTATTTCCGCAAAGCCGGCGTGCCGGCCAAGCTGAAGCGCGTGGAGGAGAATTCCGTCCCCTCTTGGCTGTGGCGGTCCGAACCCGACACCGAGGCGCTCCAGGCCCTACCGGAAGACGACCGCTTCGGCAGCGAGACCGACGCCCGGCAGGTCTTCGACCGGCTGGCGGGCACCTGGACCTATTGGGGCTGGAAGGCCGGCTATTTCAGCTCCGAGGACGATGCCTCCGCCTTCTATGACGAGATGCGCTACATGCTCGCCATGCAGATGGGCGCGCCCAACAGCCCGCAATGGTTCAATACCGGTCTGCATTGGGCCTATGGCATCGATGGCCCGAGCCAGGGGCATTATTATGTGGACTTCGCCACCGGCCAGCTGACGGCCTCCGAGTCCGCCTACGAGCACCCCCAGCCCCACGCCTGTTTCATCCAGTCGATCGAGGACGATCTCGTCAACGAGAACGGCATTATGGATCTATGGGTGCGCGAGGCGCGCCTCTTCAAATACGGCTCCGGTACGGGCTCCAACTTCTCCCGGCTGCGCGGCGAGATGGAGCCACTTTCGGGCGGCGGCAAGTCCTCCGGCCTGATGAGCTTCTTGCGGATCGGCGACCGGGCTGCCGGCGCCATCAAGTCGGGCGGCACCACGCGCCGCGCGGCCAAGATGGTCGTGGTGGACATCGATCATCCGGACATCGAGGACTACATCAATTGGAAGGTCGTCGAGGAGCAGAAGGTGGCCGCGCTCGTCACCGGCTCCAAGGTGCTGTCCGAGCGGCTCAACGCCATCCTGCGGGCTTGCGCCAATTGCGACGGCGACGGCGACGACTGTTTCGATCCCACGCTGAACCCGGCGCTGAAGCGCGAGGTCAAGGCGGCGCGGAAGGCCAAGGTGCCGGACAACATGGTCCGGCGCATGATCCAGTTCGCGCGCCAAGGCTACACCTCGGTCGACTTTCCGACATACGACACGGATTGGGACTCGGAAGCCTATCGGACGGTCTCGGGGCAGAATTCCAACAATTCGGTACGCGTGACGGACGAGTTTCTGAACGCGGTCGAGACGGACGGCGACTGGGATCTCATCTTCCGCAAGAACGGCGAGGTCGGCAAAAGGCTGAAGGCCCGCGAGCTGTGGGAGCAGGTCGGCTACGCCGCTTGGTCGTGCGCCGATCCGGGCATCCAGTTCCACACCACGATCAACGACTGGCACACCTGCCCGGCAGCGGGCGATATCCGGGCCTCGAACCCCTGCTCGGAATACATGTTCCTGGACGATACGGCCTGCAATCTCGCCTCCCTCAATTTGATGGGGTTCCGCGCAGAGGACGGCAGCATCGACGTCGAGGGCTATGAGCACGCCATCCGGCTCTGGACGATCGTGCTGGAGATCGCCGTGACCATGGCGCAGTTCCCCTCGCGCCAGATAGCCCAGCTCTCTTATGAATACCGCACGCTTGGGCTCGGCTACGCTAATATTGGCGGCCTGCTGATGGCCTCCGGCATTCCTTACGACTCCGACGAAGGCCGGGCGCTGGGCGGTGCGCTGACCGCGATCATGACCGGCGTCTCTTATGCCACCAGCGCGGAAATGGCCCGCGAGCTTGGCCCCTTCCCTGGCTACGAAGATAACCGCGAGCAGATGCTGAAGGTCATCCGCAATCATGCGCGGGCCTCGCGCGGCGAAAGAGAAGGCTATGAAGCCCTCTCGACCCCGCCGGTGCCGCTCGACCATGCGGCCTGTCCCGACCCGCGGCTCTTGGCCCACGCCATGCGCGCCTGGGACCAGGCGCTCGAGCTCGGCCGCGACTACGGCTATCGCAACGCGCAAGCCACGGTGATCGCGCCGACCGGCACGATCGGCCTGGTGATGGATTGCGACACCACCGGCATTGAGCCCGACTTCGCCTTGGTGAAGTTCAAGAAGCTCGCCGGCGGCGGCTACTTCAAGATCATCAACCGCATGGTGCCGGAGGCCTTGAGCGGACTCGGCTACGGCGAAGATGAGATCAAGGAGATCATCGACTATGCGGTCGGGCGCGGCACGCTTGCCGGCGCGCCGGGCGTCAATCACGAGACGCTTGCCGAAAAGGGCTTCTCGCCGGAGAAGATCAAAACGATCGAAGAAACGGTCGCCTCGGCCTTCGACATCAAGTTCGTCTTCAACAAATGGACCCTTGGCGAGGCGTTCTGCACCGAGGACCTCGGCCTTGCCGCGGACCGGCTGGACCAAGCCGATTTCGATCTTCTGGCGGAAATCGGCTTCTCGAAGGCCGATATCGATGCCGCCAACGAGTATGCCTGCGGGGCCATGACGCTCGAAGGCGCGCCGGGGCTCAACGCGGAGCACTTGCCGGTGTTCGACTGCGCGAGCCCCTGCGGCCGCAAGGGCACCCGCTTCTTGTCGGTGGAAAGCCACATCCGCATGATGGCGGCGGCACAGCCCTTCATCTCGGGCGCCATCTCCAAGACCATCAACATGCCGACCGATGCGAGCGTCGAGGACTGCAAGGAGGCTTATCTCCTGTCCTGGCGCTTGGCCCTGAAGGCGAACGCGCTTTATCGCGACGGCTCCAAGCTGTCCCAACCGCTCAACGCGCAACTCCTGGCCGACGACGAAGACGAGCAAGACGAGCTGCTGACGGCGGTCGCCTCCGATCAGCCGGCCGTGCAGCGCGCCGCCGTGGTCACCGAACGCATCGTGGAGCGGATCGTCGAACGCGCCCGCGAAGCCGCCGATCGGGAGCGCCTGCCCCACCGGCGCAAGGGATATACCCAAAAAGCCGTGGTCGGCGGTCATAAGGTCTATTTAAGAACTGGCGAGTATGCCGATGGTCGGTTGGGCGAGATCTTTATCGATATGCACAAGGAAGGCGCTGCTTTCCGCTCGCTCATGAACAACTTTGCGATCGCGGTGTCCGTCGGCTTGCAGTACGGCGTGCCGCTGGAAGAGTTTGTCGATGCCTTCACCTTCACGCGCTTCGAGCCAGCTGGTCCCGTGCGCGGGAACGAAGCCATCAAGAACGCCACCTCGATCCTCGACTATTTGTTCAGAGAGCTCGCAGTTTCTTATCTTGGCAGGTACGAGCTCGCCCATGTCGATCCAAGTGAGATCGGCAGCACAACCCTCGGTTCCGGCGATGCAGGCGAAGGCTCGCGTCTCCCGGAGGCCCTCGTCTCACCAGGCTTCACTCGTGGTCGCCTCGGTGAGCGTGCGTTCCTCACGCCGAGTAATGCGCAAGGCAGCGGTGCCCAAGCGCGTGCGTATCAGGCAGATGCCGACGATGACGCACTCCCGGACACCGCAAGCCTTGCCGCCGCACCTAACGACCCCTCTTCATTGGAGACGGTCGAGCATGTTGCTCTCGCCGTCGAATCACTCGCCGAGCGCGGCTCGTCAGTTCTGGTCGCCGAAGCCCGCGTTAAGGGTTATGAAGGGGAAGCGTGTGGAGAATGCGGTAACTTTACCCTCGTCCGCAACGGCACGTGTCTCAAGTGCGACACGTGCGGGTCGACGAGCGGTTGTAGTTAGAGAGTCTTGATTCAGCCAGAAACCCGATAGGAGGGGATCGTAAGATGGCAGCAGCGAAGAAGAAGCCCGCCAAGCGCAAGACCGCGAAGCGGAAAGTCGCCAGGAAGACGACGGCGCGTAAGACCGCCGCCAAACGCCGGACGACTGCACGTAAGACAACGGCTCGCCGCAAGGTCGCACGGAAGGCCGTTCGCCGGAAA
>DGOS01000048.1 GCA_002390155.1 Hyphomicrobiaceae bacterium UBA4460
GGCGTAACACCAAGCCATGCTGACCCTGATCGATAACTACGACAGCTTCACCTACAACCTCGTTCATTTCCTTGGGGAATTGGGCGCGAGCACGCAGGTCTACCGGAACGACAAAGTGACCGTGGACGAGGTGCTGGCGGAAGGGCCCGAGGCCATCGTGCTGTCGCCGGGACCTTGCGATCCGGACCGGGCCGGCATCTGCCTGGAGCTGATCCAGCGCGCCGCCCCCGTAGTGCCGATCCTCGGCGTTTGCCTCGGTCATCAGGCCATCGGTCAAGTCTATGGCGGCCGCGTGATCCGTGCGCCGTATCTCATGCACGGTAAGCTGTCCAAGGTGCGCCATACGGACAAGGGCGTGTTTGCCGGACTACCGCAGGAGTTCTCCGCGACGCGCTATCATTCGCTCATCCTGGAGCGCGACACGCTGCCGGAGGATCTGGAGATCACCGCGGAGACGCCAGACGGCATCATCATGGGCGTGCAGCACAAGCGCTATCCCGTGCATGGCGTGCAGTTCCATCCCGAAAGCATTGCCTCGGAGCACGGCCATCAATTGCTCGCCAACTTCCTCGATCTCGCGCGCGTCGAACGGCGTCAGCGCGGAAACCCAAAGAGAGAAGCGGTCGGTGCCCTCTAATCCCGCGCCGGATCGCGCCGGCGAGCCTCAAGATTTGCGCGCAGCCCTCAAGAAGGTGGTGGCGGGCGATGCCCTGACACAGCGGGAGGCCGCCGAGGCCTTCGAGCTCATCATGTCCGGGGGCGCGACCGACGCGCAGATCGGGGCGCTGCTGATGGGTATGCAGGTTCGCGGCGAAACGGTCGACGAGATCACCGGTGCCGCGCGCGTGCTCCGGAGCAAGGCGCTGTCGGTCGAGGCGCCCGAGGGCGCCATCGACACATGCGGGACCGGCGGGGACGCCAAAGGCACGCATAACATCTCGACCTGCACGGCCTTTGTCGTTGCGGGCGCGGGCGTGCCTGTGGCCAAGCACGGCAATCGGTCGATCTCTTCGCGCTCGGGCTCGGCCGATGTGCTCGCGGCCCTTGGTGTCAATCTCGAATGCGCGCCCGAAGTCATCGAACGCTGCATCTCGGAGTGCGGGCTGGGTTTCATGTTTGCCCCTGCCCATCATGCGGCCATGCGCCACGTCGCCAAGGTGCGCGGCGAGCTTGGCGTGCGGACGATCTTTAATTTGCTCGGGCCGTTGGCGAACCCGGCGGCCACCAAGTACCAGGTCGTCGGCGTCTTCCATGAAAAATGGGTAGAGCCCGTTGCGAACGTCCTGAACATGCTTGGTGTCGAGCGCGCTTGGGTGGTGCACGGCGCCGATGGGCTTGACGAACTGACCACCACGGATGTCAGCCATGTGGCGGCTCTGGATCACGGCAAGGTCTCGACGTTCAAGATTTCGCCCCGTAATGCCGGCCTACCGGACGCGAAGCCGGAGGATCTCGTCGGCGGTGATGCCGTGGAGAACGCCGCGCATATCCGGGCCGCGCTGCAAGGCAATCAAGGTCCGTTGCGCGACATCGTGCTGTTGAATGCCGCCGCCGCGCTCCTCGTTGCCGGCAAAGCCAAGACTTTGCAGGATGGTGTGGCGCTTGCCGCGGACGCCATCGATAGTGGCCGGGCCATGAACGTCTTAGAGGCGCTGGTTAAACTGAGCCATGATAAGGTCTGAGCCATGGCCCACGTGCTAGACAAAATACTTAGCTATAAGCGCGAAGAGATTGAAGCAGCAAAGAAAACACGGCCTGAGAGTGCCGTGCGCGCGGAGGCTGAAGCTGCCGCGCCGGTTCGCGGCTTCGAACGCGCCTTGCGGGACCGCATCGATCATGGCGCCTTCGGGCTGATTGCAGAGATCAAGAAGGCGAGCCCGTCAAAGGGATTGATCCGCGCCGATTTCGATCCGCCCACCCTCGCCGTCGCCTACGAGGCGGGCGGCGCTGCGTGCTTGTCCGTGCTGACCGATACGCCCTCCTTCGAGGGGCATCCGGAATATCTCACCATGGCGCGCGCGGCGTGCGGCCTCCCCGTCTTGCGCAAGGATTTCATGATCGATCCGTATCAGGTGTTCGAAGCGCGCGTGCTTGGGGCTGACTGCATTCTCATCATCATGGCGGCGGTCGACGATGGGCTCGCGCGCGACTTGGAAGTCGCCGCGCACGGGCTCGGCATGGACGTCCTCGCCGAGGTGCATGACGATGCCGAACTCGACCGGGCGCTAAAGCTTAAGACGCCGCTCATCGGCATCAACAATCGCAATCTGAAAACCTTCGACACGACGCTTGCGACGACGGAACAGCTCGCGCCTCGCGTCCCTTCCGATCGTCTTGTTGTCGCGGAGAGCGGAATCTTCACCCATGCGGATGTGACGCGCCTTGCGGCAAGTGGTGTGCACGCCTTCTTGGTCGGCGAGAGCTTGATGCGGCAGGCTGACGTGGCGGCTGCCACGCGGGCCCTGCTCTCGGGCGCGGATGACACCGCCAAGGCGGCATCATGAGCGCGCGGCTGTCCCACCTAAACGACAAGGGCGAGGCGCGCATGGTCGACGTCTCGGAGAAGACCGTCACGACGCGTACCGCTATTGCCGAAGGCTTCGTGTCGATGAGCCCTGCGACGCTTGACATGATCCTCGACGGCACCGCCCCCAAAGGCGACGTGCTAGCCACGGCACGCATCGCAGGGATCACAGGCGCCAAGAAGACCGCCGATCTCATTCCGCTGTGCCATCCGCTGTCCCTCACCCAGGTCACCATAGATTTTACGCCCTCGCGCGAACCCTGCGGCCTCCGCGTCGAGGCGACCGCGAAAGTCGACGGCAAGACGGGTGTGGAGATGGAGGCTTTGACGGCGATCTCGGTGGCCTGCCTCACGCTCTACGACATGTGCAAGGCGGTGGACCGCGCCATGAGCTTCTCCGGCATCCGCTTGATCGAAAAGACCGGCGGCCGCTCCGGCTTCTATCGCGCGCCCTGACCGGCGATGGCCCTCATCTCCGTAACCGAGGCGTTTGGGCGGATCGATTCAGGTCTTGATCGGCTCGGCGTCGAGCGGGTTCCAATCTCGGACGCCCATGGTCGCGTGTTGGCGACCACCTTGGGCGCGAAGCAGACACAGCCCCCGTTCGATGCCTCGGCCATGGACGGCTATGCGGTGCGCGCCGCCGATGTGGCCACCCTGCCCGCGACGCTGGCGCTGATTGGCGAATCCGCCGCGGGCGCGCGGTTTGACGGCGTTGTCGGACCGGGCCAGGCCGTCCGCATCTTCACCGGCGCGCCCGTTCCGATAGGCGCCGATACCATCGTTATCCAGGAGGACACGGAGGCGGACGGCGCCCGCGTTGTCGTGAATGCCGCGACGGCCGGCCGTCATATCCGCCCGCGCGGTCAGGACTTCATGGAAGGCGATAAGCTTCTAGAGGACGGCACCCGCCTTGGGGCGCGGGCGTTGATGCTGGCGGCGGCGATGAACTACGCGGACGTGCTCGTACGCCGGCAGCCGAAGGTCGCCATCTTATCGACGGGCGATGAGATCGTGTCGCCCGGAGACGCAACGGGCCCCGATCAGATCGTGGCCTCGGTGAGCTATGGCGTTGCCGCGCTCGTTGAGGACTATGGCGGGATAGCGATCGACCTGGGGATCGCCCCAGACGATGAGGACGCGCTGGTGGAGGCCATCTCGCGGGGGTCCGACGCCGATATTCTCGTGACCATCGGCGGTGCGTCCGTTGGGGACCGCGATCTGATGAAGACGGCTCTCGCCCGCGCCGGGATGGCGCTGGACTTCGCCGGGGTCGCCATGCGGCCCGGCAAGCCGGTGTTCTATGGACGTCTGGGAGACCAGCACGTGCTCGGTCTTGCAGGAAACCCGGTCTCGGCCTTTATCTGTTCGGTGGTGTTCCTGAGGACGATGATTGGCCATCTTCTCTGCGAGGATCGCACCGCGGTTCCGCATCGCGCGGTCCTCGCCGAGGATCTGCCGCGGAACGGTCCCCGTGAGCATTACCTGCGGGCGACCTCCAGCTTTGCCGAGGACGGAACGCGCCACGTTCACGTCCTGTCCTCCCAGGATTCGTCGCTCATGGCCTCATTGTCCAAGGCCGACTGCCTCATCGTGCAGCCCCCGCACCACCCTGGCCTGGCCAAAGGCACAAAGGTCCTGGTTTGGCCCTTGGCGGACTAGTTAAGGCCCCAGAAACCCGAATCACGCGAGCAAATGTCCGCCAGACCTTCTGGCAAAACACATTTTGTGGCCATGCGGCTTGCGGAACACAACTAGAACATCTATACTGTTCATGGTTTGTACAGGCGGGGCGAGAATCGTTTCTAGGCGTTACAGCCCGATTCCTGATCGCTCGAAGGGGATTTGATGCTCACACCGAAGCAGAAAGAGCTTCTCATGTTCATCCACGAGCGGTTGAAGGAAACGGGCGTGCCGCCCTCCTTCGACGAGATGAAAGAGGCGCTCGATCTCAAGTCGAAATCCGGCATTCACAGGCTGATCACGGCCCTGGAGGAGCGCGGCTTCGTGCGCCGCCTGCCCCACCGGGCCCGGGCCATGGAAATCGTCCGCCTTCCGGACTCCGTGCCGCAGAGCGTCACGGCTCGTGCGCGGGGGGGCTTCTCCCCCAGCGTGATCGAAGGCAGCTTGGGGCGTGTTCCTGAGGTCTCCGAGGGCGAGGCGGCGCCACAGACCGTCGCTGTACCCGTCATGGGCAAGATCGCCGCCGGCGTCCCCGCCGAGGCCATCCAAAGCCGGCTTGCCACCATCGAGGTGCCGCCGGAGCTGCTGGCCAAGGGCGAGCACTATGCGCTCGAGGTCAAAGGTGACTCCATGATCGAGGCCGGGATCTTGGAAGGCGACACCATCATCGTGCGCCGCTGCGAGGACGCCACCAACGGCGATATCATCGTGGCGCTGGTGGACGAGGAGGAAGCCACGCTCAAGCGTCTACGCCGCCGTGGGGATTCCGTCGCGCTCGAGGCCGCCAACCCGTCCTACGAGACCCGCATCTTCGGACCCGATCGGGTGCGCGTGCAAGGGCGCCTTGTCGGGCTCATCCGCCGCTACTAGGACCGCTTCCCTCTTATTTCGTCAGTCCGTGCCGCGTGCGCGTCTTCGCGTGTGTGTCAGCCCGCGTCCAGGGGCTGTTTCTGCGCGCATGGGTTACCGTTTCGGTGCGGATTGAGAGCCCGTCTATGAAAAGCGCATGCGCGCCGCCTCGCTTCAGCGCGCGCCGGTCGACGAGAACCCGCGCGGCGCGGCAGGTCTTCGACACGGTGAACGGCGCGACGAGGATGTCGGCGATGCGGCAGTCCTCTTCCAGCGCGCCGGGATGGCGCACCAGGGCGACGACCTTGCCCTTGACCCGGCCGATGCAGCCGAGCGGATCGCAGCGGAAGGCTTCATCCTCGGCAAGTTCGCTAGCGTCCCGGTCGTCGCCGTCCGCCAGGAGCCAGTTCTCCACGCTATAGGTCGCGGCGGTCGCCGGCGGAAAGACGAGGTCGCCGGCCACTGAGCGCAGCGCCACGGTGGCCCCTTCCCTCTCGATCAGAACGTCCGGGCGATGTTGTGCGGCCGCCCCCGCTCTCGGCGTCGTTCTCCTGGACCGGCATGGGACCCCCGCCCCAAACACCCGCTTACCCGCACCTAAGCCCTATGCTACACCACGCCCAACCTTGTCCCCACCAGCTTTGAGACCTTCCAGATCGATCTATGAGCGAGACAGTCATCACGCGCTTTGCGCCGTCCCCCACCGGCTACCTGCATATTGGCGGCGCCCGCACGGCCCTGTTCAACTGGCTCTATGCCAAGGCGAAAGGCGGCAAGATGCTGCTTCGGATCGAGGACACCGACCGGGCGCGCTCCACGGAAGGCGCGATCCTCGCGATTCTGGACGGCTTGCGCTGGCTGGAGCTCGATTGGGACGGGGAGCCGGTCTATCAGTTCTCCCGCGCCGAGCGTCATCGTGAGATCGCCGAGCGCTTGCTGGCCGAAGACAAGGCCTATCGTTGCTATGCCAGCCCTGAGGAACTTCAAGCGATGCGCGAGGCGGCGCACGAAGAAGGCCGTGCGCCCGGCTATAACGGCTTGTGGCGTCACCGCGATCCGAAGGACGCGCCTGAAGGGATCTTGCCCGCGATCCGTTTCAAAGCACCGAGCGAAGGCACGACACTCATAAAGGACGAGGTCCAAGGCGAGGTCAGTTTCGCCAACAAGGATCTCGATGATCTCGTACTGGTGCGGAGTGACGGCTCGCCCACCTATATGCTGTCTGTGATCGTCGACGACCATGATATGGGCGTGACCCATGCTATCCGGGGCGACGATCACCTGACCAATGCCGCGCGTCAGGCGCAGATCTTCGGTGCGCTTGGTTGGGAGACGCCGGTTTACGCACATGTGCCGCTGATCCACGGACCGGACGGCGCGAAACTATCAAAGCGGCACGGCGCGCTTGGGATCGAAGCGTATCGGGAGATGGGCTACGTGCCGGAGGCCTTGCGCAACTATCTTGTGCGCCTCGGATGGAGTCACGGCGACGATGAGATCATCTCGACGGACGAGATGATCGAATGGTTCGACCTCGATGCGATCGGCCGGTCGGCTGCGCGCTTCGATTTCGCCAAGCTCGAAAATCTCAACGGTCATTATCTGCGCACGATGGCGGACAGCGAGATCGTTGCGCAGCTCAAAGCGTTGGTGCCTGTGCTGCCCGACGGTGATGCGATTGCGGCCCGCATCGGTGAAAGCGGTTGGGCGAAGCTGGAACAAGCCATGCCGGGCTTGAAGGAACGCGCCAAAACGCTGGTCGAGCTTCTCGACAGTGCCGACTACCTCTTTGTCACCCGTCCTCTGACGCTGGATGACAAGGCAAAGAAGCAGCTCGACGATACGGGGCGGGAAACGCTTGCCGCGCTGTTGCAAGAGCTGGAGAAGGTCGAGCCGTGGACCGTTGAGGCGCTGGAAGGTTGCGTGCGTGACTTTGCAGAGGCGACGGACCGGAAGCTTGGAAAGGTGGCTCAACCTTTGCGCGCCGCGCTGACCGGCCGTGCAACCTCCCCTGGAATCTTCGATGTTCTGGCGGTTTTGGGCCGGGACGAAGCGCTTGCGCGCCTTTCTGACCAGTCAGCCAACGGCCATAGTGCTTAACATTTGGGCAGGCGCCTGTGTTGCACTGCGGTAGAATCCCCGCGATTATTCGCAGCGCAAAAATCTGTTTCCAAGGACCCAAGAACCGTGCCTGAAGTGATATGTCGTACGCACGTTTGGTCCGATTGCCCCCAAAGGGGCCAGGAGGTTTTGAGATGAGTGTCGCAGAGGACTTCCCGCCCGCCAAAACGGACGAGGCTTCCCTCAAACTGGGCGATGCGCAGCATGACCTGCCGGTGCGGAAGGGTACGCTCGGGCCCGACGTGATCGATATCGCGTCGCTTTACCAGGACACCGGCTGCTTCACCTACGACCCGGGCTTTACGTCGACGGCAAGCTGCGAGTCGAAGATCACCTATATCGATGGTGACCAGGGCATATTGCTGTATCGGGGTTACCCCATCGATCAGCTGGCCGAGCACTGCACCTTCCTGGAAACAGCCTATCTGCTGCTCTACGGCGAATTGCCGAAGAAAGAACAGTACGCGGTGTTCAAGCAGCGGATCACTCGGCACACCATGGTGCACGAGCAGATGAACCGGTTCTACACCGGGTTCCGGCGTGACGCGCATCCCATGGCAATCATGGTCGGCGTGATTGGGGCACTCTCGGCGTTCTATCACGACTCCATCGACATTCGGGACGCGCGCCAACGGGACATGGCGAGCGTTCGCATGATCGCCAAGATGCCGACCATCGCCGCGATGGCCTACAAATACTCCGTCGGCCAGCCCTTCGTGTATCCGAAGAACGACCTTGATTACTCGACCAACTTCTTGCGGATGTGCTTTGCCGTTCCGTGTGAGGAGTACCAGGTCGATCCTGTACTGACTCGCGCCATGCGGCGGATCTTCATTCTGCACGCCGATCACGAGCAGAACGCCTCGACGTCGACCGTGCGGTTGGCAGGGTCATCAGGCGCGAACCCGTTCGCCTGTATTTCCGCAGGCATTGCGTGTCTGTGGGGCCCGGCCCATGGCGGCGCCAACGAGGCGGCCCTGACCATGCTTCAGGAGATCGGTTCGGTGGACCGCATTCCGGAATTCATCGCGCGCGCGAAGGACAAGGCCGATCCCTTCCGCCTCATGGGCTTCGGACACCGGGTCTATAAGAACTACGATCCGCGGGCGAAGATCATGCAGAAGACCTGCCACGAGGTTCTCGAGGCGGTTGGCCACAAGGACGACCCGATCCTCAAAGTGGCGCTTGAGCTGGAAAAGATCGCGCTTGAAGACGACTACTTCATCCAGAAGAAGCTCTATCCGAATATCGACTTCTATTCCGGCATTACGCTGAAGGCGCTCGGCTTCCCGACCGACATGTTTACGGTGCTGTTCGCCATTGCCCGGACCGTGGGCTGGATTGCGCAGTGGATGGAGATGATCGAAGATCCCCTGCAGCGGATTGGCCGGCCGCGGCAGCTTTATACCGGCGCGACGGAGCGGGCTTACGTGCCGATGGCGGACCGCTAGAGGCGCGAGCCAGGCTTAGTCGTCCGCGTCGTCCCAGTGTTCACCGACAAGAAAGAGTTTGTCCGCGTTTGCTGCGGCAATCGCATCGTCCCGTTCGGCCATTAGGACGCGCCCGGCTGCAACGGCAACGCCGGCAAGCCCTGCGGCGGCCGCGCGGCGTATGGTTTCGGCGCCGATGGTCGGCATGTCGATGCGCTCCTCCTGCCCGGGTTTCGGCGCCTTGACGAGCACGCCCTGTCGTGTTCCGTGGGTGCGGCCTAGCCTGCGAATTTCAGCGCAGCGCCGGAGCATGGCGTCGGTGCCCTCCGCCGCCTCAACGGCTAAGACGTGCCCGCGTGACACGACAGCGGCCTGGCCAATGTCAAGTCGTCCCAATGCTCGAACCACTTTCAGCGCGGCGGCAATGTCCGCCTGGTCGCCGGCCGACGGGGCCTTTGCCGTCAGCGTTCCGACAGGCGCGAGAAGATCAGGGAGAACCTCGCCGGCGCCATGGACGCGATAGCCTTTGTCTTCGAAGAAGCGAACGATGCGCGACAGCACATGGTCGTCGCCGCCCTTGGCGAGGCTCAGCAGGAACGGAAGTGTTTTGACTGCGCCAAAGTCGATCCGCAGTTTGTCGAAGTCAGGCCGGTTGACGCCGCCGATAATGACGATGTCGGTACATCCGTGGTCCTTTAGTGCGCCGAAGAGTTTGCCAACCTGGCCCCAACTGATCCAGGTGTGGGGAAAACGCTCGATGGCTTCGGAAGCCTCTCCACGGAGACCAATAATGTGCAGCGGGATATCGTGCGCGGTCATCGCCTCGGCGATGACCGCAGGGAACCGCCCTCGTCCTGCAACAATGCCGAGCGGGCCGGTAATCTTGGCGGCTCGCGGAGCGGACGGCGTTGTATTTTTAGCGGCTCTGCGTTGCGACATTGTTGGGTACGCAAAAAGACCGGTCGGTATCGCTTTTCATAAACGTGATGATTTGGGCGACAAGCGGGTTCTTGGAGAACAGCGCGTCCACGTCATCGAGTCGTTCCCTCAGCGTGCCTTCTGCCGAGAACAGCATCCGGTAGGCCTGGCGCAGCTCATGGATCTGCTCGCGCGGAAAGCGTTTGCGCTTCAGTCCGACGATATTCAACCCGTTGAGATTGGCGCGATTGCCGACTGCCATGCCATAGGGAATGAGGTCGGCGGCAATACCCGACATACCGCCAACGAAGGCATAGGAGCCGATGCGGACGAATTGGTGTACCGCCGATAGCCCGCCAATGATCGCGTTGTCGCCTATCGAAACGTGACCGCCCAAGGTGACGCCGTTTACTAGCGTGACGTTGTCGCCGATGTTGCAGTCATGGGCGATGTGTGCGCCGATCATGAGGAAGCAATTGGCGCCGATCTGGGTCGCCATGTGGCCGGTCGGCGTTCCGCGATGGATCGTGACATGTTCGCGAACGAGCGTGTTGGGCCCTATGGTTACGGTGCTCGGCTCATCGTCGTATTTAATGTCTTGGGGCGCCTGTCCGATCGAGGCGAAGGGAAAGATCTTGCAGCTCGAACCGATCGTCGTCTTGCCGTCAATGGCGACGTGAGAGTGAACGATCACGCCGTCGCCAAGTTCAACGTCGGGTCCAATTGAGCAGAACGGCCCAATCTTAACATCGGCGCCAAGTTTGGCGCTCGGCTCGACCTGCGCGGTCGCGTGGATATTGGTCATGTATTTTTCCGGCTAGGTCTCGGCATCGATCGAATCGATGATCACAGCGCTGACCTCAGCCTCGGCAACGGTGTTGCCGTCGACGACAGCCCGGGCGCGGAAGCGCCAAACGCGGCCACGATTACGCATCTTCTGAACGAGATAATGAACGGTGTCTCCAGGAACGACAGGGCGGCGGAAGCGCGCTTTGTCGATGGCCATGAAGTAAACGAGTGGCGGTTCTTCGAACTCGTCGAGGAAGCGCATGCATAGCGCGCCTGCAGTTTGCGCCATGCCTTCAATAAGGAGCACGCCGGGCATGACCGGATTGCCAGGGAAATGGCCCTGGAAATAGGGTTCATTCGCCGTGACGTTCTTGATGCCGGTCGCCGACCGGTCGCCATCCATGTCGATGATGCGATCGACCAATAAGAATGGATAGCGATGCGGCAGCAGCTTCATGATGTCGGCTGTTTCCAGCCGATCCTGCTCCGGTGTTACCCCGCTCTCGTTCATTCGGACCGGCTCCTTTGATGGGGACTCATGACGTTCCGCCCTCCCCGCCTTCGCCTTCGTTGACCTTCACGTCCTTGTTCTCAGCGAGCTGCCGCAGGACGGTCAGCTCCCGGAACCAGAGCCTCACTGGCTTGGCGGGCGTGCCGCCCCAACGTGCACCGGCGGGCACATCGCCCCGAACATTGCTGGTTGCGGCGATTTGGGCGCCAGCACCGATCTTGACGTGGCCGATGACGCCAACTTGGCCGCCAAGAGCAACGAGATCGCCGAGCTCGGAACTGCCCGAGATACCTGTTTGGGCCACGATAATACAGTGTCTTCCAATGACGACGTTGTGCCCGATTTGCACGAGATTATCAATTTTCGTGCCTTCGCCGATTATGGTGTCCCGCAGCGCGCCGCGATCGACGGTTGAATTTGCGCCAATTTCGACGTCGTCCTGGATCACCACCCGGCCGATCTGAGGCACTTTGGCGTGCCCCTGCTTTCCCATGGCAAATCCGAAACCGTCCTGGCCGACGGCAACGCCTGCGTGGAGGCCGACCCGATTGCCGATGAGCGCGTGGGTCACGGACGCGTTGGGCCCGACATAGCAGTCCCGGCCAATATGGACCCGATAACCAATGACGGCACTGGCCGCGATCGTGGTGCCGCGGCCGATATGCGCTTCCGGCCCGACAATGGCGCCTGGTTCGATGACGACGTCCGGCTCGAGCACCGCACTCGGATGGATGTGGCACAGGCGATCCGTGGCGGCTGTGTCTTTGAGCCAGGCGCTTGCCGTCTTCGACCTCAGTGAGTCCGGATAGAACAGCGTCAGTGCTTTGGCGAAGCCCCGATAAGGGTCGGCCATGACGAGGCTGGCGGTTTCCTTCGGGACCCTGCGAACGTATTTCGGGGCTACGATGCACGCACTTGCCGCGGTCTCGGCCAGCAGAGGCAGATATTTCGGATTGTCCGTGAAGGACAGGTCGCCCTCGCCTGCATCATCCAGGGGCAGGACGTTCTTGAGCTTGAGATTGGGATCGGCGGATCCGCCGATCTCGGAGCCGGTGGCGTCGGCGACGGTGCGCAAGGAGAACGGACCGGCCCGCTCGAAAAAACCCGGGTGTTTCATCAAATCTCCCGCGAGTGGCTAAGCGCGTTGAACCATGGCGCGTAGCCATAAACCGAACTGGCGTCTTTTAGAAGTTCGTTGAGGCGCCGAAGCGGAAAAGTTCAGTTTCGTCGAAATCGGCCTTGAGAAGCGCCTCGGCGATGTCGGCGCGGAGCGGCCCAAGGGGGGACTGCCAAATAACGCTGAAGCCGGTCGAAAGACGGACATCGGCCGTGTCGAGGATGAAGCTGCCCTCGTCCGTCACCGCATCCACGGCGCGCGGGCTGGTGTTCCAGAGCGAACCTGCATCGACGAAGATGGCACCCTGCATTCCAAGGCTGTCCGGGATCAGCGGGAACGGGAAACGGAGTTCGGCCGTGGTGGACCAGAAGTACTGGCCGCCTAGAGCGTCGCGGCTACAATTCGGCACGCGCGCGCCTGTTGTTGGGCTCTCGCACGCATCACGCGGGCCGTAACCGGCTCTGTCGAAACCGCGGATTGTTTCGCCGCCCTTGAAGAAGAGGTCCGTCAGGCGGAGCTCATTCTCGCCCCAGCCATTGATTGCGCCGCCCTGCGCGCGGCCAACCAAAGTAATCTTGTTGGTGACGGGATAATACCCACGGACATCGCCGACGAACCGGTTGTAGTTCACGTCGCCACCAAGTCCGGCAAAATCCTGAGAGAGCGATGCGAACATGCCGCTTGTTGGCTGCTGTGGCAGGTTCCGTGTGTCAAAGGCAACGGTATAGCCGAGGCTGGAGACCCAGACAGGACCGTCGCTCGCTGCATCCTTGACCGCGAGCGAGGCGTTGGAGGTCGCGTCGAAAATCTCCTCGCGCTGCAGCCGGTAACGCAGACCAAGCTGGGTGTCGTCGGCAATCGGAAAGCCGACGCGAAGATTGGCGCCAGTGTCGCGCTGCCGGAATGAAGCCACGTCGCGCAGGTCGACCTCTTTGTGGAAGAGGTCGAAACCGGCCGCCATATTGCGATCGAGGAAGTGCGGCTCGGTAAAGCTGAAGTCGACCTGGGCGCGCTCAAAGCTGCCCGAGAATCCGAGCCGGACATATTGGCCTTTACCCATAAGGTTGCGTTCGGTGACGCTGACGTCGCCGATGACGCCCTCGGTCGTCGAATAGCCGGCGCCGAAGGAGAACTCGCCCGTCGGCTGTTCCACCACCACCACCTGAAGGATGACGCGGTCGGCGGCGCTGCCTGGCTCCGTTTCAACCTCGATGGTCTTAAAAAAGCCCATTGATCGCAGACGTTTACGCGCTGCCTCGACGAGCAAGCGGTTATAGGCGTCGCCTTCGGCGAGACGGAACTGCCGCCGGATGACCCTATCTTCCGTGCGGTAATTGCCCACGATGTTGATGCGTTCAATGTAGACCCGTGGCCCCTCGTCGATGACGTAAACGATGTTCATCATGTGGGTGGCCTGATCGCGCTCGAAGCGCGGGCGGACCTGTCCAAATGCATAGCCCTGCTCGGAGACCTTGATGGTCAAGGCTTCAACCGTCTTCTCAACCTTCTGGGCGTTGTAGCGGCGTCCCGGTCTGGTGAGGATTGCACCGTGCAAGCCATCGACATTCAGCGACGGCAAAGCGCTTTCGATATCGATGTAGCCGAATTGGTAGCGCTCGCCCTCCTCGATGGTGAAGGTGAGGAAGAAGCCCCGTCCGTCGCGATCGAGGTCGGCCGTCGCGGAGGTGATGCGCGCGTCGGCATAACCGTTCTTGAGGTAGAATTGGCGAAGCAATTCGCGGTCGAGGTTGAGCCTGTCGGGATCGTAGATATTGTCGCTCTTCAGAAAGCTCAGCAAAGTGGTGCGCTTTGTCGAGATGACATGGCGCAACTGCGATTCGCTGAAGGCGTAGTTGCCGATGAAGTTGATGGCGCGGACCTTGGTCGTCTGGCCCTCATTGATCTCGAATACAACGTCGATGCGGTTACTGTCGAGATGGATGATTTTGGGTTCGACCTGTGCCGAGTAATGGCCCTTGCGCCGATAAACAATCAGGATGCGCTGCACATCCGCCTGGACTCGGGCTCGCGTATAGACGGCGCGTGGTTTGAGCTGGACTTCAGGAGTGAGCGTCTCGTCGTCAATGTCCTCGTTCCCTTCGAAAGCAACACGGCTGACGATCGGGTTTTCAACGACGATGACAATGATGGTCGAGCCGCTGCGACGAATGCGGACGTCCTGGAACAGGCCGGTAGCGAACAGCGTCTTGAGGGATTGATTGACCTCGCCGGGATCGTACGCGTCGCCCGATGAGAACGTCAGGTAGGACCGGACCGTCTCCGGCTCTACGCGCCGGTTGCCTTCAACAACGATGGATCGGATGACGGCGCCTTGGGCGGACGCATAGAGGTCGCCAAAACAGGCGCTGACGCCCAGCGAAAGCGGGACGCTACTCAGCACGAGGAGGGCCGCGAGCAGCCCTCGTTCCAACGTCCACCGCACCATTACTGGTGTCTTCCCCTCAAGCCGACCCCGTTGGCAAAAAGCCTTGGCGGCAAATGCCTTGAGACCGCAACTGGCCATTTGTTTGTGGCCGATTTTTGGTGTCGCCCGTTAACCATACGGGGACCTCGGGGTCCCCGCTAAGCGTGCGCCTCTACAACCTGAGATCACAAAAACTTCAAGTGAATCAAGTCGTTCCAGGTCGCGAAGATCATTAGCATGAGAACGAATGCTAGGCCAATACGGAAACCGATCTCTTGTGTGGACTCACTGAGCGGTTTTCCTCTGAGAGCCTCGATGCCGTAAAACAGAAGATGTCCACCATCGAGCATTGGTATTGGGAACAGGTTTATTAGACCAATACTGACGGAAATGATGGCCGCGAGGTTCAGGAGCGCAACAAATCCCGCCGTGGCCACCTGCCCCGATATTTGGGCGATCCGTATGGGTCCGCCGAGCTGGTCGGCGTCTTCCCGTCCCATGATGACGTCGTAGAGGTAGCCCAGGGACCGGGAAATGACGAAGTAGCACTCCTGAACCGCCATGACCAAGGCCGTGGCCGGGTCGTGCCGCTCCCAGGACCAATCGTCCGGCGATGCGCTGCGCTGGATGCCGAGCAGCCCGATCTTCAGCGTGTTGCCGAATCGGTCGGTGATCTCTTTGCGCTCCGGCGTCGCAGTGAGCTCGACCTTGGCGCCGCCCCGGTCGACCACGAAGCGAAGATCCTGATCGGGGCTCATGGAGACAAGGCGCTGCATCGTGGCGAAGTTGTCGATCTCATCGCCGTCGATGCTGACGACCTCGTCACCGGGTTTGAAGCCTGCCCGCTCCGCCGCGCTGTTCGGTGAGACGGCGTCCACTTTCGGCGCGGTGATGCGCTCGCCATAGACGCTGAACATGAACGTGAAGATCACAATCGCCAGGATGAAATTGGCGATTGGTCCGGCGGCGACGATGGCGGCGCGCTGGACGAGCGGTTTGCCTTGAAAGCTCTTCGCGCGATCTTCCGGCGACAGTTCGTCCAACGACGTCTGGCCTGCGCTTGCGGCGTTCTCGTCGTCGACGAACTTCACGTAGCCGCCGAGGGGTATCCATGCCACCCGCCAACGTGTGCCGTGCCGGTCGTAGAACCCGAAGATCTCCGGCCCAAAGCCGATGGAGAACGCCTTGACGCCGACACCGCACCAACGGGCCACAAGAAAGTGGCCGAGCTCGTGGATGAAGACCACCAGGGTCAGGATGAAGAGAAATGGAATGAGGTAGCTGAGGAAGGAGCTGCCAAAGCCGGAAAGCAGATTTATCGTGTCCATAAGTGCCAGTTACCTCAATAATTTGTCCGTTCTTAGCCCGCAGGTCAGGCTTATGCAATCCGTGGGAGGGAGACCCGTGCGCGCCGGCGGGCCTCCTCGTCGATCTCAAGAATTTCGCCAACGGTCTGCGGGCTAAGGGCGATTAGGTCCGGACTGCCGGCGAGCGTGGTTTCCACCAACCCGGCGATGGCCAGGAAGCCGAGGCGATTGTCGAGAAAGGCCTCAACGGCCACTTCATTGGCTGCGTTGAGCACCGTTCCGGCGCTGCCGCCCGCGGCGAGAACTTCCTTGGCGAGACGCAAGGCCGGGAATTTCTCCGGATCGGGGCTCTCAAAGGTCAGCGTGCCGACCTTCGCGAGGTCGAGGCGCATGTCCGGAACGTTCATGCGGTTCGGCCACGCCAGGCTGTAGGCGATTGGCGTGCGCATATCCGGGCAACTCATCTGCGCCAGGACCGCGCCGTCGCGCATATAGACGAGGCAGTGGACAATGGACTGCGGGTGGACCAGCACGTCGAGTTTTTTGGGTGCGAGCGCGAAAAGGTGATGGGCCTCCAAGAGCTCCAGCCCCTTGTTCATGAGCGTCGCGGAATCGATGGTGACCTTGGCGCCCATGGACCAATTGGGATGCTTCAAGGCTTGCGCGGGTTCCGCGTCGGCCATCTGTTGCAAGTCCCACGTGCGGAACGGTCCGCCCGAGGCGGTGAGACAGACGCGGTCAATGCTCTCCGGCGGCGTGCCCGTCATCGCTTGCAGCGCCGCTGAGTGTTCGGAATCGACTGGAAGCAGCGTCGTGTCGTGGCGCGCCACCTCGTCCATAAACAAGGCCCCGGCCGAGACGAGGCATTCCTTGTTGGCAAGTGCCGTGGCCGTGCCTTGCTTTACCGCGCGCAATGTCGGTTTCAGTCCCGCCGCGCCGACGATCGCGGCCATGATCCAGTCAGCCGGACGGCTTGCCGCTTCGAGCAACGCCTTCTCGCCGCTCGCCGCGGCGATCCCTGAGCCCACCAGCGCCTCCTGCAAGTCCGCGTAGCAATCGGGGTCGGCGACGACGGCGAGCTTAGCGCGATGCTTGATGGCGAGCTCGGCAAGGCGGGTCGCGTTCTTGCAGCCCGTTAGCGCGATCACCTCATAGGCGTCCGGATCGCGGCCGACGAGGTCGAGCGTGCTTTCGCCGATCGAGCCGGTGGCGCCGAGCACGGTGATCCGCTTTGGCCGTGCGGCGTTTTGCGTGGGCTCGGGGCTTGAGGATGTCTGTGCCGGTAACAGGACGCGTCCTTACCAGATGAGAAGGCCGGCACCGGGCGCGGCCGGATTGCGCAAGGCGATGAGGCCCGCCACGACCGCCGCCAGGAGGAGGCTGTCGATCCGGTCGAAGAGTCCGCCATGACCCGGAATGAGTTGGCTCATGTCCTTCACACCGAAATGCCGCTTCACGGCACTTTCTAGCAGGTCTCCCAGCTGGCAGGCGAGCGCGAGACCGGCGCCCACCAGCGCCAAAATCCATGGAGACGTGCCGCCGAGATACAGCGCAATAGCATAGCCGACGGCCGCCGCTGTCAGAACGCCGGTGAAGAAGCCGGCCCATGTTTTCTTCGGCGAGATGCGGGGCGCCAATTTCGGGCCGCCGATGCTGCGGCCGCCAAAATAGGAGGCCGTGTCCGTGGTCCAGGCTATGGCCAGGAGAAAGAGGATGGCGACAAGGCCGTAATTGGGGTCGCTGCGCAGCCAGATCAGGCTCCAAACCGGGAGTGCCACATAGAGCAGCCCGGCCAAAGCCCAGGCACCGCTTCGCCGGTCAGGGGCGGCAAAGAATAGCGCAACGCTCGCCAGGCCAAGAATAAGGATCGCCAGATCCGGGCGACTGAAGGCAACGAGAACCGCGATCGCGATGACCGCGATGGCGTGCACCAGGGCGGTACCGTCGAAGCCGCTGCCGCGGGTAAGGCTGCCCCACTCCCAGGCCAGGAGTCCGCCGGCAACGATCACGAGAACAAGAAAGCTCCACGGGCTGGCGATGACGGCTGCAAGCGCAATGGCCCCCAGCACCAAGGCCGAGATGATCCGGCGCAAGAGCTCAGGCATGGGTTGCGGTGCGGAGTCTTTCGGGTGCTTGTCGGAAGGCGTTTGGGTTGGCGTCACGCGGTCGATCTCGCCGAGGTTCCACCGAAGCGGCGGCTGCGACGCTGGTACTCGGCAACGGCCTCTTCGAACACTTCCTTGGTGAAGTCGGGCCAGAAGACGTCGACGAAGACGAATTCGGCGTAGGCCAATTGCCACAATAGGAAGTTGGACAAGCGCAACTCGCCGCTGGTGCGGATCAGAAGGTCGGGATCTGGCAGGCCGGCCGTATCGAGATAGTCGGCGAAGCGCTCCTCGGTCACGTCCTCCGGTGCGACGCGGCCTTCCTTAGCGTCCTCGGCAATGCGTTGCGCGGCGCGGGCGATCTCATCGCGCGACCCGTAGTTGAAGGCGATGGTCAGGTTGAGCGCGGTGTTGTCCTTGGTGAGTTCGACGGCATCGTTGAGCATGCGCAGGATGTCGTCGTCGAGGTTGGTGCGCGCGCCGATGACACGGATCTTGACGCCGTTCTTATGCAGTTCGGCGAGGTCGCGGCGGACAAAGCGCCGAAGAAGCCCGAACAGGTCGTTGATCTCTTGCTTGGGGCGCGACCAGTTCTCCGAGGAGAAGCTGAACAGGGTCAGGTGGGTGATGCCCTGCTCCATGGCCGCCTCGACGGTACGCCGGACGCTCTCGACGCCTTGGCGGTGACCCTCGACACGCGGCAGACCGCGCTCGGCGGCCCACCGGCCATTGCCGTCCATGATGATGGCGACATGGTGCGCAACCGGCCGATCGGCGTCACCCCATTTGTTGTCCATCGCAAGTGTCACGGTCGGCGTCTCCAAAGCGTCTCTTGAAAGGGAATCGCGCGCATGGCCTCAGACCTGCGTGATTTCGGCTTCCTTGGTGGCCAGGGCCTCGTCGATCTCTTTGACCACCTTATCGGTCAAATCCTGAACCTTCGTTCCGAGGGTATGGTGTTCGTCTTTGCCCATGTCACCATCTTTCTCGGCCTTTTTGAGGTGTTCCATGCCGTCGCGCCGGACATTGCGCACGGCGACGCGTGCCTGTTCGGCATATTTATGGGCAACTTTGACGAGTTCCTGACGGCGCTCCTGGTTGAGCTCGGGGATCGGCAGGCGCAGGAGCTGCCCCTCGACGACGGGGTTGAGACCGAGGTCCGACTCCCGGATCGCCTTGTCGACCGCATTGATCTGGCTCTTGTCCCAGACCTGCACCGTGATCATGCGCGGCTCCGGCACATTGACCGTCGCCACTTGGTTCAACGGCATGGGGTTGCCGTAGGCCGACACCATGATGGGGTCGAGCAGGCTTGCGCTGGCGCGGCCTGTACGCAGACCGCCAAATTCCTGTTTGAGAACGTTGAGCGCACCACGCATGCGTCGTTCGATCTCGTCCAAGTCGAAGCTAGACATTCGTTGCCTTCCTGCCCCGCCCCTTACGCCGGTTCCGGTTGGGCGCGGCGTGGGGGCTTGAGCCCTGTTGGCGTTTTCCGAGCGTCCATTAGGCGCCCCTTCCATCGTCTATGGTGGTCGAGGCGCCCTGCCCTTGCAACTCAAGAGCCAAGCTGCCTTGGCTCTTGATTGAAAACACGATTACGGGAATCCGGTTGTCCCGGGCAAGGGCGATCGCGGCGCCATCCATGATCTTCAGATCCTGGTTTAGCACATCGTCGTAACTTAAGCGGACATAGCGTTTTGCATCCGGGACCTTGACCGGGTCGGCGCTGTAGACCCCATCCACCTTGGTGGCCTTATAGAGGGCTCGGCATTCCATTTCGGCGGCCCGCAGAGCCGCGGCGGTGTCCGTGGTGAAGAAGGGATTTCCCGTGCCGCCGGCAAAGATTACCACCCGGCCCTTCTCCAGATGGTCGAGGGCCTTGTCGCGAATGTATGGCTCGCACACCGTAGGCATTGGGATCGCCGAGAGCACCCGTGCTGTTGGGCCTACCCGTTCGATAGCGGTCTGAAGGGCGAGAGCGTTCATCACCGTCGCCAGCATGCCCATATAGTCGGCGCGGGCGCGGTCCATGCCGCTCTCGGCCGCCATCAATCCGCGATAGATATTGCCGCCGCCCACGACGAGGCAGATCTCGGCGCCCATGTCGGCCGCTTCGGCGATGTCCCTGGCAATCGGCTCGACCACGTCAAGATCGATGCCATAGCCCTTGTCGCCCGCGAGCGCTTCGCCCGACAGCTTCAAGAGAACGCGTCCGTAACGGAGTTTGGACGGCGAAGGCGATTTGTCCATCAGCGCGAACTCCCGTGGCGATGCGGTGACCTCAGGTCAAGTCTCAGACCCGAATCCATCCCGAGATTGTCGCCGACCCTAGGAGCCCGATGCAGCCGCGGCAACCTCTGCGGCGAAATCGCTCTCGCCCTTGTCGATCCCCTCGCCGAGCGCGAACCGGTAGAACCCGGTGATTTTGATGGGGGCCCCGGCCTCCTTGCCCGCAGCCTCGAGGGCCTTGGCGACGGTGTTATCCGGATCGTGGACGAATGCCTGCTGAAGCAGGACGACGTCTTGGTAGAACTTGCGCAAACGGCCCTCGACCATCTTGTCCACGACCTCGGGCGGCTTGCCCGATTCCTTGGCCTGCTCGGTCAGCACGGCGCGCTCCCGTTCGACGACCTCCGGATCGAGACTGTCGGTGTCCACGGCCTGCGGGCTGGCGGCTGCAATATGCATGGCCACCTGCTTGCCGATTGCCTTGAGCGCATCGGCGTCACCGGTAGATTCGAGCGCCACGATGACGCCGATCTTGCCGAGGCCCGGTGCGGCCTGGTTGTGCATATAGTTCGCGACCACGCCGTCCTTGGCCGAGAGGTACGCCGTCCGGCGGAGCGTCATGTTCTCACCGATGGAGCCCACCATCTCCTTCAGGGTTTCTGCGACGTTCGTCTTGGTCTTGCCGTAAGACGCGGCGCCGAGTGCCGCCAAGTCGCCTTTGGCCTTGGGACCGGCGGCGGCGATGGTCTGCACCAATTCCTGGAACGACGGATTGCGCGCCACGAAGTCGGTCTCTGAATTGACCTCCACGACGGCTGCTTCCTTGTCGTCGCCGGCGAGCCCAATAAGCCCTTCGGCGGCAACTCGGCCGGCCTTTTTGGCCGCCTTGGCAAGGCCCTTCGCCCGCAGCCAATCGATCGCGGCTTCCATGTCGCCGTCATTCTCGTTCAATGCGGCCTTACAATCCATCATGCCCGCGCCGGTCTTGTCGCGGAGCTCCTTGACCAGGGCTGCAGTTATCGTCGCCATACGTTCCTCATTGTTGCGCCAGGGTGTTGCACCGGCGTCTTCACGTTACGCTTCTTCCTTGGCTCCAGAGTCTTTGGCTCCAGAGTCCTTGGCCTCGGAGTCCGGCGTCTCGGCGTCGGACGTCTCAGCCTTCTTCTTTGCGGCAGGCTTGCGCCTCGCAGGCGCCTTGGCTTTGGCGGGTTTCTTTTCCGCCTTTTTCGGCTCCGGCTTGGCGTCGGCCTTGGGTGCGTCTTCGCCTTCGAGACCAGGTTCGGCCAGGGGCTCTTCGGCGGCGCCCACATCCATTCCGGCGGAGCCTTGGGCCCGCTCGATGCCATCAATGGCGGCGCGCGAAATCAGATCGCAATAGAGCGTGATGGCGCGTCCGGCATCGTCGTTGCCCGGAATGGGAAACGTGATGCCGTCGGGATCGCAGTTGGAATCGACGATGGCCACCACAGGCATTTTGAGCTTGCGGGCCTCGGCGATGGCGATTGACTCCTTGTTGGTGTCGATCACGAACATCAGGTCGGGCGGTGCACCCATGTCCTTGATGCCACCAAGGGACCGCTCGAGCTTGTCCTTCTCACGGGTGAGCTGAAGCAGCTCCTTCTTCGTCAGGCCGTGGTGTTCGCCTTCAAAAAGCTCCTCCAGCGACTTGAGCCGCTTGATGGAATTGGAAATGGTCCGCCAGTTGGTCAGCGTGCCGCCGAGCCAACGGTGATTGATGAAGTACTGCGCGGACGAGCGGGCCGCGTCAGCGATCGGTTCGGAGGCTTGGCGCTTGGTGCCGACGAAGAGCACGCGGCCACCCTTGGCCACGACATCGGACACCGTGAGCAGTGCCTGATGCAGAAGCGGCACCGTCTGGGTCAGATCGATGATGTGGATGTTGTTGCGGGAGCCGTAAATGAACGGCGCCATCTTTGGGTTCCAGCGATGGGTCTGGTGACCAAAGTGAACGCCAGCCTCCAGGAGCTGGCGCATAGTAATATCGGGCAGTGCCATGGGACTGCTGAACTCCTTTTTCCGGTTATGCCGCCGCGGGGCGAAGAGACCGGCCGGACACCGGTCACCGGAACGAGCGTGAAGGCTATGGGGCCTTCGTGACGCTAATCCCCGCGTGTGAGATGGTGCGCGTTATAGGGGTGAGACCGGCGCTTGGCAAGGCCCGAGGCGCGAGTCGAGACCGAGGCCGTGATATGGTCGGAAATGGTTGAAAAGCCAAGCGCCGCAACGGCTACAGGGCGCTGATCGAGACCACGCCCTCCACCATTTTGAGCTCGCTGCGCTGACGCGGCGTGGTGTCGACACCCCGGGGCAGTTCGAACTCCACCTCCTTGGCGAGTTCGTCGAGGCGCAGCACGAGGCGGAACGCGCCCCCGCCCCCTTGCGCCCCAACCTGTTTGGCCAGGGGCGCAAGCGCCTTCGGACTCTCCACATAGACCCTCATGCCGGAAGCC
>DGOS01000098.1:0-658 GCA_002390155.1 Hyphomicrobiaceae bacterium UBA4460
GAAACGGTCACGACCGGCCCCGAAATGGCCTCTCTAAGGCCGTGGGCGAGCCGATCTTTTGCCCTTTTGTTCCATAGATTGATGCGCTGCACAAAAAGTGCTGCCGGCGCGATTGTCACCGGCTCTCAAGCAAAAAACCTCCCAAGAATTGGAACAAAGGAGCCAATACGCATGGTCAAAGTGCGAGCGAAGTCGATTGCCGCGGGTCTTTTGGGGGCCGCCTTGATGGTGACTGTGAGTGCCGCGATGGCGGACCAGGTCGGAAGTGCCTCCTGGTACGCGCTGACCTCCAAAACGGCCAGCGGCGAGCGGATGAACCCGAATGCACTGACGGCGGCACATCGGTCGCTGCCATTCGGCTCGAAAGTGCTGGTGGAAAATCTCCGCAACGGCCGATCGGTGGTCGTGCGGATCAACGACCGCGGCCCGTTCACCGGCGGCCGAATCATCGACCTGTCGAAGGCGGCAGCCGCTCAGATCGGCATGATCAACTCAGGGACCGCCAAAGTCCGCATGAAGCGGATCAAATAGGCCTTCTGGAACACTATTCCATTGAAATAACTTGTGTTTCTCCATATCGTGCGAGATCCAGAGCCGCGAGACGCCGGGCCTTTGCGCCCGGCGTCTCTGTTTTCCGCCCGCAAAACTTAATGTCTAT
>DGOS01000098.1:731-1943 GCA_002390155.1 Hyphomicrobiaceae bacterium UBA4460
TCGTGACCGATGAAATGCTAAGATTCGCAGGGGCTTAGATCCGCCCTATCCAACGGAGCCATGACGCCCATGCTGACCCGCCCCGCCCTTCGGACGATTCTCCCCTACGCGGCATTCCTGATCGTCGCGTCTTTGACCTTCGTGGCGTTCGATACCGCTGTGGCGCAGCAACAGCAGTCGCAGCGCGGGTCCAACCAAGGCCTGTTCAAGAAGCCCCATCGCGGCCCGGCCATCGGGGGCACGTCTTGGACCCTTAGCGACGTCTGGGGCGAACCCCGAATGCCAGAGCCGTCTTACGATTACCCCGGGTTCAATTATTCGCCTGGCGGCTATACGCTCGACGGCGCGCCGAACACTGCGCCCTACCCCAACTAAACACCCGTTTCACTTACGTGAGCGCGCAATGGGCCTTGCGCAGAACTGCCTGACGCCCCTAGAGTGAGGCGCTTTCAGGGCAGACTGCGAACAGGGTGGAGACTGGCCGCGTACGCTCCTGCGACGTGGTTTCTTTTCCCGTTTCTTAGACTTGCCTGATTTTCCGCGCCTGCGCGCGGACCAATTGGAGCGGGAAAGGAGCTTCCCATGCGTCAGACCGGTACGGTCAAATTCTTCAATCATTCGAGAGGGTTCGGCTTTATCACGCCGGACGATGGCGGCAAGGATGTGTTTCTACACATCTCCGCGTTGCAGCAGTCGGGGCTTCCGGCACTCGACGAGGGGGCAAAGGTCTCATTTGAAACAGAGCCGGATCGCCGCGGCAAAGGCCCCCAGGCGATCAACGTACAAATGGGCGAATAATCTATCTGCACAGTTCGAGAGTTCCCCGCTGCGATAGTGGCATCATTCGACGCCGCTATCGTCAGCGGGATTTTTTTGGTCGCGCGCCGCTGAACGGCAGACCAAGACACCTTGCCTCGAGACACGTTAGCTTATGACGGTGGACCGAACCCGCGCCTCAGACCAACTTCGCAGCGTGCTCGACCGTCTCACCGAGGGACGCGCGGCCGCACTGGAGCGGCTGTTCGACTTTTTGGCGATTCCCAGCATCTCCACCGACCCCGCCTGTCACGAAGCCTGTCTTTATGCGGCCGACTGGTGCGCCAAGAGCTTGTGCGACATCGGCTTCGAGGCGCGCGTCGAACCGACTGACGGCAAGCCGATGGTCGTCGCGCATTGGCGCCATCCGGACGGCGGCGCTCGCCCTCACGTTCT
>DGOS01000098.1:1967-2887 GCA_002390155.1 Hyphomicrobiaceae bacterium UBA4460
CAGCATGGGCAAGTGATCGTGGCGCGCGGCGCGTCCGACGACAAAGGCCAGGTGATGACCTTCCTTGAGGCCTGCCGCGCCTGGATGGCCGTGGACGGCGCGCTCCCCGTCGACGTGACGGTGCTGTTCGAAGGCGAGGAGGAGTCGGGGAGTCCCAGCCTCGCGCCCTTTCTTGCAGCCCATGGCGATGAACTGCAGGCCGATATCGCCCTTGTCTGCGATACGGGCCAATGGGACCCGGAGACGCCCGCGATCACCGCCTTCCTGCGCGGGCTTGCCTTTTCGGAAATCACCGTCAGCGGTCCATCGCGCGATCTGCATTCAGGCATTTACGGCGGTCCGGCCCGCAACCCCATTCGCGTCCTCGCCGAACTCATCGCCGACTTACATGACGCACAGGGGCGCGTGACCATTCCCGGCTTCTACGACGATGTGCACGAACCCTCGGGCAAGCAGCGCGACGCCTGGGGGGCGCTTGGCTTCGACACGTCCGCGTTCCTCGGCGAAATTGGTCTGAGCGAGCCTGCGGGGGAAACGGACAGAAACGTGCTAGAGCAGCTCTGGTCGCGGCCGACGGTCGAGGTCAACGGCATGATCGGCGGCTATACGGGACCGGGCACCAAGACGGTGATCCCCGCACAAGCCAGCGCGAAGCTTTCGTTTCGCCTGGTGCCGAATCAAGACCCTGCCAAGATCATCGACGGGCTCCATCGCTTCATCGCGGAACGCCTCCCGGGCGACGCGCGCGTTTCCTTCGGCGGCGAAGGCGGCTCGCCCGCGGTCGGCTTCGACACGGCAGCGCCCGCGTTCCGCGCCACGGCCGCCGCGCTGCAAGACGAATGGGGCAAACCGCCCGTGGTCGTCGGCTGCGGCGCCTCTATTCCCATCGTCGAGTCGTTCCGCACGCGGCTCGGCATGGA
>DGOS01000098.1:2973-4235 GCA_002390155.1 Hyphomicrobiaceae bacterium UBA4460
CGAGCTTCGAGAAGGGCGCGCGAAGCTGGGCGCGCATCCTTGCGCAATTGGGGGATCACGATGTCTCGCTTTGACGGGTGCATCATGGGTGTCGGCGCTGCCGCTGTCGCCGCCACATTGCTCTGCGCGTCGGCCGGGGTCGCCTATGACGACAGGCCTCACGCCTATCGTCACGCCGAGCCCGGCAATATCGACTATTACGCGCTGGTGTTGAGCTGGTCGCCAACGCATTGCCTCATGGAAGGCGGTCCCCGCGGCGATCAGCAATGCGATGCGAAACAGCCGGACGACTTCGTGCTCCACGGCTTCTGGCCGCAATACGCAAAGGGCTGGCCGGAAGATTGCTACACCGGCCAGCGCCCTTGGGTGCCATCAGCCGTGATCAACGAGATGCTGGGCGTCATGCCAAGTAAGGGCATGATCATCCACGAGTACAGGACGCACGGAACCTGCTCCGGCCTGAGCCCGGCCGACTATTTCGCCGCCGCCCGCATTGCCCGTGACAAGGTGCATATTCCCGCGATCTTCGACGACCCGAAGACGCAGCGTTTTCTGTCGCCGGAGAAGATCGAAAGCGAATTCATCGCAATCAACGACTGGCTCGAGCCAGACATGATCGCGGTGACGTGCCGACGTGGAAAACTGTTCGACGTGCGCATCTGTTTCGGCACGGACCTTCAGCCAAGTGCGTGCGGCTCGAACTTCAATCAGAAGCGCTTGTGTCCGTTGCGCCGGGTTACCGTAACGGTCCCTTAGAAGCGATAAATCACCGAGCCGCGGAACGTGTCCGAATCCGGATCGAAGGTCGCCTTGCCACCGGGATAGGAGACTGTCTCGGCGTCGAAGTCAGTAAACTGATAGTCGAAGCGCCCGCTCCAGTTCTGGTCGAACGCATACTCCGCTCCACCGCCGACGCTCCAACCGAAGAACGTCGCTTCGCGGAAGGCACCGCCGGGACCACTGATGGGAAGATCCGCGTCGGCCCAGGAGCCGCCGAAGGTTCCGAACAGGAGCAGGTTGGGCAGAACCGTATAGCCCGCACGCAAACGCAGATCGGCGACCGAGTCGAACCCGGGGCTCACCTTGTTGAGACCGCCGCCAAATCTGCGGCTGCCGCTCACATCGGAAGCGAGAAAATCGCCTTCGATGCCCACGACGAAGGGACCGTGCTGCCAGCTATAGCCGCCGATAATGCCGCCCACGGCGCCATCGGACGACACCGAGCCGGCCGGCGTCTTGTCGTAGCTCACTGAGGCACCGCC
>DGOS01000100.1 GCA_002390155.1 Hyphomicrobiaceae bacterium UBA4460
CGCGATCCTGCAGGACTACGATGTCCCGGTTCTGGACCGGGAAGGGCAGCTTGCCGCCGCCGCCGGCACGCCGCCGGCAGGCCGCTAGGCGTCAGCCTACATCTTGCAGATGCTCTCCGGCTCGTCGATGCCGAGCGTATCGACTTCGATTTCCGGATGGCTCGCGTGCGGGAAACCGCGCTGCGGAGAGACGGAGACCGGGACCTTCTCGGTGGCGATCAGTATCGGCTGGCGGAACTGACCGTCCCAGGGGCGGAATTGCTGCTTGATGCCCTTGAAGGGCGCGAGCTGCAGGTCGGGCCCGTGGATGAAGGCCGACACGGTTGCAAAGTCATTCTCGGGCTTTCGGGTCACAGCCTCGCCAATCGTGCGCGCCGCGACATAGGCCTGGTGGTCGATCGGCAGCATGATCCGATCGAAATCTTTCTCAAAATTATTGTTCGCTTGGGTGGCGCCCCATTTTTCGTGTCCGGGACTCCACGTCGTGGCGAAGAGGCCGGTCGTGCCGGCCACGATGCGCGGCTGTCCGCCGCCACGATAGGGCATGAGCGGACCGAACTGCTGGTCCTCGTCCGCCACCATAATGACGTCATAGCCGGTGGCCGGGATAACCGAGTCGTCGGCGCTGGCTTCCATGCGCGGCTTTGCCGGCGGGATAGGGCCCACGCCGTCGCGGCGTCCGCCCGAAACATCCACATATTCCCGAACGTCCACGATGTTCGCGCCGAACCGTTTCGCCGCCCGCTTGACGGCGTCGGTGTTGGCGCGGTCGGCAGCGGTCGAGCCGTGGACGACGAGCCAATCCTTCCAGTTCATCTTGACGAGATACTGCGCCAGGGCGTCGGCCAGCATGTAGCGGTCCGGCACGATATGCATGACGTTGGCGCGGCAACCTTCCTGCCTGAGCGAGACGTCGGTTGCCCGGACGTTGAACAGCAGAATGTCCTTGTCCTTTGCCCAGTCGGCGAGCTTGAGCAGCGTTGGCGCGGACGCGTCCACGATGATGTAGTTGTGCTTGCTGTCGTGGAGTTTCTTGATCGCAGCGAGCGCGTCTTCCGGCGATGACGCCTCCTCGACATCGAGCGCATAGAAATGGCCCATGAAGCGGCCGCCTGCATTGTTCTCTCCGATGCCCATCTTGGCGCCGGCAATCCCGGCATCGTCGGGCTCCGCATCCAGGCGTGAGGCCGGCCGCGGCCGACCAGTGTCCTCACGGATGTAGCCGATCTCGACCGGCATCATCTCGGGTGACTGAGGCATTTGGAGGCTGACGCCGCCCTCGCGCTCTTTCGAGGGGTGACCGGCCCAGGCGGGCACGCACATCGTGCCGCTGAAAATGAGCGCGGCGGTCAGCACGAGGCGGGGGAGGGGCTTCGAAGCCCAGATGATCTGCATGACGAGACCGTTGGCGCCGGTTAAGCGGTGAATCCGAACCCGAGTTTGGCCCTCGCCGGCGGGTTCCAGAGGGCCAGCCGAGTGTTGGCCGGCATGGTACCGACAAGAAAATGGGCATTGCAAGGCGGAAACTTCGGCAGGAATAATTGCCAAAGGGAAATGCCATCGCCCTTGAGGTTCGGAGTTTTGTGCGCGCCTGTGGGCGAAATCCGTTGTTGCTCCCCGAATCGTGAGGGGACTGCTATCGTCCGCCCATGCAGTTCTCGCCCGGAGATGCCATCCGCTATGGATGGGAGGCATTCAAGAGACGCCCGTGGTTCTTCGTGGGCGCGAGCTTTATCATCGCAATCGTGTACATGCTTGCCGGCGGGATCAGTTCGGCTGTCGACGGCGCAATGGGCGGCGGCGCGGAAGAGCCCACCGTCCTCGGCTCCATCGTCAACTACGGTCTCGGTACGCTCATCAGCATGGGCGTGACGGCATTTTATCTGGCCGCGCACGACAACCCCGATACGGCAGAGTTCTCCATGCTGTGGCACCCGCAACCGTTCTTGAAGTTCCTCGGTGCTTCGGTCCTGACAACGCTGGCCATCGTCATCGGCCTTGCCTTGTTCATCGTGCCCGGGATCATCGCCATGCTGCTGTTCATGTTCTCGACCTTTATCGTGATCGACCGTGGGCTTGGCCCCATCGAGGCGATGAAGGAAAGCATGCGCATCACGGCCGGTAATCGCTGGCCGCTGCTCGGGTTTATCTGCCTGTTGTTCCTCATTCTCATGGCCGGGATTTTGGCCCTTGGGGTTGGGCTTCTCGTCGCCATGCCGATCGCGACGCTCGCCTTCGCGCACGCTTATCGCCTGTTGTCGGGCGGGCCCGGTCAAGCAGCACCGGCTGATGCGCGGCTCGGCGCCTAAGGGGCCGATCTCCTGAAACAAAAAGCGCCCCGCGATGGGGGCGCCTTCTGAAAATCGCTCTGAGTTTGTGACGTCTACTCGGCGGGAACGAGGGGCTCGTCGGCTGCCTTTCCGGCCTCAGCGGCGTTGCGCGGATTACGGTAGATGAACTCGGTCGCAGGCTTGGCGGCCTCATCCTTGGCGAGCTTCACCATCTCGGCGTGATAGGGCGACAGCGCGCAAGCCGGATCGGTGTTCCGCGGGTCCTTGGTGATGGCCATGGCCTGGCAGCGACAGCCGCCATAGTCGACCTCTTTGAACGCGCAGGAGCGGCACGGCTCCTTCATCCACTCGGTGCCGCGGAAGGCGTTGAACGCATCGCCGTTCATCCAGATGTCGACAAGCTTCCTGTCGCGCGCATTGTCGAACTCCAGCTCCGGGATGCTCTCCGCGGCGTGGCAGGGCAGCACCTTGCCCGCCGGCGTAATGTTCATAAAGCCCTTACCCCAGCCGCCCATGCAGGGCTTCGGCCGCTTGGCGTAGTAGTCGGGCACGACCATATCGATGGTGAGCACGCCTTTCAGGCGCTCGCGCGCGGCCTCGACATATTCAATGGAGGCCACTGTGTCTTCGTAGGTGGGAATGAGCGCAGCGCGGTTGAGGAAGGCCCAACCGTAATACTGCGCATGGGCCACCTCTAAACGCTGAGCGCCCAGTTCGACGGACATGTCGATATAGCGCGGCACGTTATGAATGTTGTGGCGGTGGATCGGCGCGTTGACCGTCAACGGCATGCCGAGTTCCGTCACCCAACGGGCGACGTCCAGTTTCTTCTGCAGGGCGTTCGGATAGGCGCCAATCTTATCCGCGCCTGCCGGGTCGACGTCCTGGAACGAGACCTGGACATGATCGAGGCCAAGCTTCTGCAGGGTTTCGAGCCGGTCGCGCTTTAAGGTGACGCCGGCAGTGATGAGGTTCGTGTAGAGCCCGGCTTCGGAGGCCGCCTTGACGATCTCCTCCAGGTCCTTGCGCGCGCACGGCTCGCCGCCGGACAGATGCACTTGGAGGATGCCCATCTCGCCCGCCTGGCGCATGACGGAGCACCACTCCTCGGTGGTGAGTTCGTTCTTGGCGCCTTCGAGTTCGACGGGGTTAGAGCAATAAGGACATTGCAGCGGACAGCGGTGCGTAAGCTCGGCAAGCAGGCCAACCGGTGCAAGGGCGCACAGCTCGGCCGCCTCGTCTTCGTTGCCGACAACGCCCGTCGTCGGTTCGTCGTCGACGGCGATGCCTTGAATGTGTCCGTCTATCCTAAGATCCTCGGTCATGCCTTTATGTATCCCTTGTCGGCAAGGTCTTGGAGCAGCTCCACGACGTCTTTCGCGATCACGTCGACGGGGGCGGAATACTCCTCGGCCAGCTTCGCGGCGATGTCCTCCACGGTTCTTTTTCCGTCGCAGAGCTGCAGCACCTCGACGGCAATTTGATCCGGCGTCAGAATCCGCTCCGGCGCCAGAAGCACCCATCGCCCGCGCCCCGCGTCATGGCGAAGCTTCAGGTAGGGTGGCATTTGCGGTTTCGACTCCCGGCTGACAATCAGCCGGCCGGGAGTTTCCGTTTTATTCGTCATGCCTGTTCCGGAACGAAAGCGCCCGGCGGGATCATGCCCGGATCGACATAGGCCAGATGGAGCGCATCGAGCTGCGCCCACAGCACATGGGTCTTGAAGCGGAGCGCATCGAGCACGCCCTGTTGCGCCTCGGGGGTGCGCGCGTTCTGCTTCACATATTCGAGGGCGAAGTCGGCATCGCGCGGTGCCTGGGTGAGGCGGCGCTTGAAATACGCCATCACGTCGTCGCTGATGAAATCGTAGTTCTCGAGCATGCCGGAGATGCGCGCCTTGTGAATGCTCGGCGCGAACAGCTCGGTGAGCGAGGATGCGACGGCTTCGACAAGCGTCTTGTCGCGCACGAAGTTCACGTAAGCCTCGACGGCGAACACTGTCTCGGGCAGGGCGCCTTTGCGGGAAATCACATAGTCACGGTCAAGTCCGAGGCCGTCGGTCAGCACGAGCCAGCGCTCGATGCCGCCTTCTTCGTCCTCGTAGCCGTCATGGTCCATGATGCGGTGCAGCCACTCCCGGCGTAGCTCGCGATCATGACAACGGCTCATCAGCGCGGCGTCCTTGCGCGGCACCGCAGACTGATAGCAATAGCGGTTCAAGGCCCAGGCCTGGACCTGGCCTTTGTTCAATTCGCCGCCATGCAGCATCTTATGGAAGGGGTGTTTGTCGTGGTACTGCGAGGCGCCAATGGCGCGCAGTTCCTGCTCCAGTTCGTCGGGGCTCATAATCTTGGTCACGGGTCTTCCTCGATCTCAACCATTGCCGTTACGAGGATAAACTAGCCGGCGCCGCCGCTGCCGTCGTTGATGCGCGTCAATCCTCGAATACAGTTTGCTTTTGGCGCTTCTAAGTGGCGCCTTCGATGCGGTTTATACCATGGTAAAACATGGGGAGGCCGTATGAGCTTTTCATGACTCGTTCATGAACACTGTCTGGATACTGGATTAAGAACACCTGAAGAGGGTGATCTTGGCGTTTTCTCATCGTAGCCCAAAGCCCGTAGGGGCGCTATTNNTTTGCTTCGTTCCGAGATGAGAAAAGCCGGACTAAGCGCGGTCCAGCTCGGCCGGCAGGTAGCTCGTCACTTCCATACCGGATTCCGTTTCCTCGATCGTCGGCTTGAGCCACTCACGCATATCTTGCTCCTTTCGCGAGTCTTGAACCAAGCAATGGCCGGTACGACCCGTACACTGAACGCGGTTCGGGCCGTCCGAACTCTGCGATTGGAATATGCGATTGGGCCATGATAATTTCCAATCGTATTTCCTAATGGAACGCATAAGCTCTTCTTATCGCCAATCGCTCGCCGTCGTTTCGCCCATGGTCTCGCTCAGACAGCTTCGTTATCTGGAGTCGCTCGCGAACACGCATCATTTCGGTCATGCGGCGGAGGCTTGCGCCGTCAGCCAGCCGGCGCTGAGCATGCAGATCAAGGAGCTAGAGGACGAGCTGAAGCTCAGCCTCGTGGAACGCCGCAAATCGGGTGTCGAGTTCACCGAGAAGGGGGAGGAGGTCGCTGCCCGCGCGCGGGCGATCCTGGCGTCGGTGCGCGATCTCGTCGATTACGCCAAGGGGCAGGAGGGTGTGCTGTCCGGCGTGCTCAAGCTTGGCGCCATTCCGTCAATCGCGCCCTATCTCTTGCCGGCGGCTTTGCCCGCGTTGCAGAAGCGGTTTCCGATGCTCTCCTTGCAACTGCGCGAGACAGTGACCGAAACTCTGGTGCATGAGCTTGTGAGCGGCAATCTCGACGTTATTCTCATCGCCCTGCCGATCGACGATCCAGAAGTGGAGACGCATCGCTTGTTCGACGACGCCTTCATCCTGGCGACTAAGGCGACAGATCGAAAAGCGCGCTTGCGCCGCGCCACGGCGGACATGCTCGCGGGCGAGCGGCTGCTGCTCTTGGAAGAGGGGCATTGCTTGCGCGATCAAACGCTGTCCTACTGCCACATGATGACGCGCGAGGCACGCGAGAGCTTCGGCGCATCGAGCCTGGCGACCATCGTGCAGATGGTGGCGAACGGCTACGGCATCACGCTGTTGCCCGAGATGGCGGTCTCGGCCGAAGTTCATCGTGGCGGTGACATTCGCTTGTTGCGATTCCCGCCGCCGGGGCCTAAGCGAGAGATCGGCTTAGCTTGGCGCAAGACGTCGCCGCGCAAGGATGAGTTCGTACAGTTCGGCAAGCTCCTGTGTGAGGTCTTGCCCAAACCGCGCAAGACGGTGCGCAAGTAGGAGGCGGCCACGTTAAGTACCCAGCTTTCCGTCCTGATGGCGATGCTGATCTTCGGCAGGGCGGGTCTCGTGCGCGTCGTTCGTCCCGTGTCGGACTTCTATGTCGCGGGCCGGCTGATGCCGGCATTGTTCAACGGTTTGGCCATTGCGGTGTCGTTGATGGCGCTGCTCGTCTTCGTCGGCGCGGGCGGAGCGGTCGGCCCCGGCTGGAAGGGGCTCGGTGCCGTGCTCCTCGGCGTAGGACTCGGCCTCCTCGTCGGAGGGCTTTTGCTCGCACCGTATTTGCGGCAGTTCGGCGGCTATACGCTGCCCGATTTTCTCGCCGAGCGCTTCGGAGGGGACAAGGTGCGTCCCTTGGCCGTGCTTGCCGTCATCGTCTGCGGGTTTCCGGCACTTGCCGTCGTGCTGATGGCGTTCGGAATGCTCAGCACCGCCGTGTTTTCGCTGCCTGTTCCGATTGGTATCGGTGGCGGCGTGGCGATGATCTTCGTCTGCATCTTGATCGGCGGCATGCGGTCGTTGAGCGTGTCGCAGATCGCGCAATATGTCGTGCTGCTTGCCGCAGCGCTGGCGGCGATCGTGGTGGCCTTGTGGCAGACGGGAACGCTGTTCGCCGTGGAGCGCCTTCTTGCCGATGAGGTCGTGCCGGGTGCCGGGCTCAACGTCTTTGCGCAAGATAGCGGGCAAAACGGCGGCATGAACCGTGTGGCGCTGGTCTTTTGCCTCGCGGCCGGTATTGCGGCTTTGCCGGCTGTCCTGATGCGGGGCTTTACGACCCCGACGCCATCTGAGGCGCGGGGTTCGTTTTTGCTCGCGCTGCCCTTCGCCGGACTGCTCCTGCTCGGTGCGCCCGCACTCGGTGCGCTGTACGAGGCGGCCGCGGTGCGCGCCGGGGACGCGCTTTCCATGATCGCCGAGGGCGTCTTGACGGTGGCCGCGCTTGCGACGCTCCTTGCAGCAGGCGGCGCGCTCGCGCTTTCGGTCGGGAACGTCCTCTCCTATGACATCTATTTTAAGAGCCTGAACCCGACGGCGTCGGTGCGGCGCCAAGTTTTCGTGGCGCGCATCTGCGTGATCGTGGTGACGGGGCTCGCCGGCCTTTCGGCCATCGCCTTCCCGCAGGAGAGCTTGACGGGCGCAAGTGCCATGCTTTCGCTCGCGGCCAGCACGCTTCTTCCCGTGCTGGTGCTTGGTGTGTGGTGGAAGCGTGCGACGGCCGACGCCGCGCTTGCCGGCATGGTCGCAGGCACCTTGGTGTGCCTCTACTACATGGTCGGGCCGCACACGATTCCGTTCGCCTTCTACGAGTCGTCGAGCTTCTTCTCCGATGCGAGCGATGCGCAGGTCGCCGCTTACGAGAGGTTGCGCAACGACTATTATCTGGCCGCCGACGATGCAGCCAAAGCCGCGGTGCTCGCGGCGTGGGATGAATCGGTGCGTCCGATCACCAATTGGTTCGGCGTGCGCGCCGTATTCGCCGGATTGTTCGCAGTGCCCGCCGGCTTTCTCGTTACGATCGTCGTGAGCCTGTTCACGCGCGCGCCGTCGGAAAACGTGCGCCGCCTCGTCGACAACCTGCGCACACGTGCTGCTTAGACGCCGTTACTCGCTGTCGGGCTTGGAGTCTTGTGGTGGTGGGCCCCCCAGCAAACGGAAGCCATCGCGAAAGCGCTCTGCATCGCCGCTTCGGCTGTGTCCCTTCGGGCCGGCGGAGACGATCATGTAGATCCGGTCGCCATTGGCCACCAGATCGATCAGGTGGTTGCGCTTGCCGCGCCCATCTTCGGCCACCGCCTCATAGCCCGGGCGACCATCGAAAGTCCGGGACGCCTTCTTGCGGACTTTTGTATCGCTGCCCTTGGCGTAAGCCTCAACGACCTTGATGAAGTAATCGGGCCTAGGCGGGTTCGGCGCCCGGCCTTCAGGGTATTCGAACACCACGATGCTGTAGACGGTGTCCCGGGCGAGATTGGCTTGATAGGTGTGTTGGAGCAGCGGGTTTTGCCCCGCGACCGGCGTGCTTGCGGCCTTAGGCTTCTCGGCCACGGGAAAGGACGCCACGAAGCCACGTTCGGTGAAGTGGAACTCCTTCCAGGGTGACTCTTGCGGTGCATCTGGCGTCTCGGCCTTGTCCTCGGCGTGCCCCGGCAAAACGAGGGCGATCAGGACAAAGGTGGCGAGAGCGAAGCGTCGAATTGGCATCGCCGGTCCTCACATCTCCTAAGGTTAGAATCGCAAGTGTAGCCCATCGGTGGTGACGGTTCATCCGCTTGCCGTCTGTCAGCCTTCGCTCGGCACCGGAAGGGCCCGCCGGTACATGGCCTCCACATCGTCCTTCAAGGCCCGCCGCGTGTCGGCACGCAGATACAGCATGTGTCCCCCCGCATAATCCTCGATCGTGATCGGGCTTGCGCCGGTGAGCGGCGGCAATTGTTTGACCAGATAGGTGGCCGTCATATACGGCGTGATCAGGTCCGTATAACCGGTGGCGATCAGCACTTCGAGCCCGCGGTTGGCGGCGCGAGCGCGCTGAATGTCGTCAAGCACGCCGGCATAGCCTTGACGGGTCGGGCTCGTGCCGAAGTCCCACTTCCCGCGCACCTTGCCGTTGAGGAGCTCGTATGGCTGCTCCGTCTTGAAGGCGAGCTCCTCTTGCGCATAGGTCACGAACGCCGTGGTCCAAAGGGGCTTGGTCACGTCGAGAACGGGGTCGGGTCCGCGCGGCCACGGGCTGGACGGGTGCGGGTCGGGTCCGCTCACGCTGCCGTCATAGCGGCTCAAGAGTTGGCCGCCGTCGCGGTCGAACTCCTTGATGAAGAACGAGAGGGGGATGCGGGCAAAGCGCTTCTCGACTTCGGCGCGGGAGATGCCGGTCAGCTCGGCCACGCGCGCCGATGCTATCCGGCCACCTTGTTCGGTGCCGGACGCGAGCGCCACGAGATAATCGGTGAGCGCATAGCGTTCGACGTCCTTCAGGGCATCGCGCAGTTCCCCACGCGTCGCAACGCCTTCGTTCTCAAGCTTGACGGCCGTGTAAGAGGGGAGCGCCAGCGCCCAGGGAATCGGGTCGAAGTCCTCGCCGTAGATCAGCGCGAACTCGAGCGCCGGCGAGACCAGCACAAGACCGCTCGGCGAGATGCCTGTTGTCTTCTGAAGCTTGCGCGTGATCGTGGCGGCACGGAAGGCACCATAGCTTTCGCCGGTCAAGAAGACGGGCGAGTCGGTGCGCCCGGCTTGTGTGAGGTAAAGCCGGATGAACGCGGCGAGCGAGTCGGTGTCTTGCTTCACGCCCCAAAAGTCGCTGTCAGTCTTGCTGCCGGTGGCGCGGCTATAGCCCGTGCCGACGGGGTCGACGAAGACGAGGTCGGTGAAGTCGATCCAGCTTGCGTCATTGCCGATGAGGCGCGGCGGTGGACCGATGAGTTCGCCGACGGCGGACGTCTCGACGACTTTCGGTCCGATGGCGCCAAGGTGAAGATAGGCCGAGGCCGCGCCCGGTCCTCCGTTGAAGACGAACGTAATCGGCCGGGAGGTCTGTTCCGGCTCCCGGTTGTAGGCGACGTAGAAGATTTCCGCCGTGGGTTTGCCGCGATCGTCGCGAGGCTTGATGGCGCCGGCGACCGCGCTATAGGAGACCTGTTCTCTGTCGAGCGTGGCGGTATGGTAGGTGATCGCCGCCGGCGGCAGGCGCAAGGTCGGGGTCTTGTCGGCTTCGTCCGATTGTTCGGTCTTTGGCGCGTCGGCGACGGCGACGGCAGACGGGGCGAGAAGGACAAGAAGCGCACCAAGGCTCAGTGCGCTAAGGCTCAGTGCGGAGGCGAGGGGGCGGATCAGTTCGGTCACGGGCGCGCGTCCTCTTCGAAAACACCGGATGAAACGTCTTCACTCCCCTTGGGAAGGATTTATGCAGCAAGGAGGGCGGTCTCAAGGCGGGAGGCCCGGTGATCGATCCTCGATCATGACCCCGCCATCATTGAGGCGCAGCTACGTCGCCATGATCAGAATCGCCTTGATATTGGCCGTTTTGCTGCCTGTTGGTCTTTCTGCCTGTGCCAGCCGTGAGGAGGTCCAGTCCGGACGCGTGGCACAGCAGGTCGCCCAGGATGCGGAGGACGATACGGCCTGCCGGGCCGACAACGAGCCGGATACCGAGGCCTATGAGGCGTGCCGCGCGGACCGGACCGCGCAGAGAGCGCGGCAGTCGGATATCGACTACCAGAAGGCCCGTGATTTCGACCGGGTTCTCGGGGGTCTCGACAATCTGTGACGGGGGCCACCCACCCCAAAAGTGTTTGCCCTCAAGGTTTGGCCGTTGGCCGCGGTCCGTTTGCCGGATAAGCTAGCGCAGGCGGGGGAACCGGCAATCGGCCGTTCCGCCTCGCCTTCATTTGGTGGCCGATAGAGGTCTTGAGTGGCCTCCTTGTAGCGAAGCTCCAGAATCGGGGGCGGGGAGCTTCTCAAACTTTGGCGTTGTCGCCCCCTGGCGAGTTCCACGTTGAGCCGTTTCGCCGTTACGAGGCTCGCGGCGGATCCCGTCTTTGGCGGAGCCTCACGGCATGGCCGTTGCAATGCGTAAGAAACGGGCCTGGTCAACGCGCGCAGACGACGCCGAGTCGGAAGAGTCGGCGGCGTTCGAAGCGACTGTTGCCGCCGCCAAGGATACCGCGGCGAAGTCCGGGGAATTTCTCACCACCGCCAATTCCGATCTCACCGACCACCAGCGTTGGCTGCGGACGCAAAGCGCGGCCGTGGAGCGCGACCGGCANNCGGCATGAGCGCTGGTTGCAGCGTCAGCGGGATCATCGTCTTGCGGCCGCGCGCAAACAGCGGCTGCGCCGCCGGCGCCGCATCGTGCGGCAGCGTGCGTTTCAGGCTGTGCGGCACGCGGTCTGGGCCGGCGTGTTGTTCTTGCGCTCTTGGTTCGTATTCGTCCTTGCCAATATCTGGGCCGGGATCGCTTATGTCGGCCGGCTGATTGCCCGCGGCGCTACCTATGCCGCCCGGCAGATCGCCGCCGGTCTCGGCTTTACCGCAAGGATGATTGCGCGCGGCACGACTTATGTCGCTCGCCAGATCGCTGCGGGCCTCAGCTTTACCGCGAGGCAGATCGCACGCGGTGCCACTTATGCCGCCCAGAAGATCGCCGCGGGACTCAGCTTTGCGGCGAGACAGATTGCACGCGGCACGACCTATGCCGCCCGCCAGATCCAGGCCGGGGCCACGTGGATGCTCGCTAAGCTCGGTGTGGCAGCACGCCATTCCGGAGCGCGGCTCTCGGCGGGTGCGGCGTGGACCGGTGACAAAGCGCGCGCGTCGGCGCAGGCCGGGCGCGCGGCGCTGGCGGCGGGGTCGTCATTGGCGGCGTCAAAGGCCGGGGCTGCATCGCGCGCCGCCGGCCGGTCGCTGGGCAGCGGATTGTCAGCCGCCTCCGCCCAAAGTCTGGCGCTCGCGGATGCCACGGGCCGCGCGGCCTCAAGCGGGTTTGCGGTTGCCGGCAAGAAGGCTTCGGCAGCCCAAGCTGCCGGTAAGAAGGGTCTCGCCAACAGCTTCAAGTGGACAGTGGCCAGAGCTGCGGCGGTGACGCCCGCACTTTACATCGGCATGGCCAAGCTGGGACGCCAGGCGGAGCGCTATGCGCGGGCCGGTGCGTCGCGAGCCGAAATCATGATGGCGAGGGCCGCGGCGAAAACGCCCAAGCGCACTCAGGCTCACGGCCCGCAGGCAGAAGGCGCCGAGATTACCAGCCGTGTGGCTAACGACCCGGGTTCGTCGCCAATAGAGGAGCCGGCAGCCGCCGAAGAGGCTGCGGAAATCTACGGACCGTTCTATGAAGGGTTCTGGGTCGAGGGGGTCTCACCCAACGAGCCCCGCATGGCCGTGGTTGCTCCTGCGGCGCTCGCGTCTCGGGTGGCGGCGAAAAACGCGCTATCGTCGCTCTCGTCGGTGTCGTCGTCACTGTCGTCTTGGGCGCAAGGGGCCGGCGCGCGTGCGGGCGCAACCGGGGCGCAAATGCGGTCCTTGGCAGCCTCGTCGGCTGTGCAAGCAAAAGCCTGGGGGGCTGATGCCCGGGCGCGGATACGAACAAGGGATGTCGGTCTCAGTCGGATGATGATCATCGCGGGCGCAGTGTTGCTGATCTGTGGCGGGCTTTTGCTCGGCGGCGGGCTGTTGTTGCGGGCCGGCGCCGGAACGGCGACGACGGCCGCGACGGAACCGGCGGAAGCCGTGGCCGAAGAAGAGGCCGGGTCCGGTATCGCCTGGGCGTTCCTGGAGTCCGAGCGCCCCTTGCCCGAACGGGCCGTGTTCACGCTTTCGGGGACACCGGCAGCGTTCCGCATCAACGGCCTGTCCGTGGGCGCGGTGAACCTGTCCGATCAACCGCTGACCGGCGTGGAGGCTGTGTTGAAGCCGGATGTGAAACGGCCAGATCTCAAGCTCTCACTCAAGGTTGATACGACCGCCGCGCCGGCTGGCGAAGGCGATGCCGCGCCGCAAGCGTTTCAGGTCGCCTCAGAGGCGACCGTGCCGGCAGGTGCGACCTTCCGGCTGGTATTTCCGTTCCCGCCCGAGGCGATGGACGGCGAGGACGGCATCACCGTAGAGGATTATTTCGAGTCCTATGGCGGATTGCTGCTGAAACTCCGCTACGAAATCGAGGGCACGCAGAAATCCCTTATCCAGTATCTGCCGCCGGACGAGCTCAAGGCGCAGCTCGACGAGGTGTCGGCGCAAGCGGGCGGCTGAGCCGTCGCGCTTAGTCGCAGTTGATGGCGCGCGGGCCGCATCCGCGCATCCGCAAGCACACATTGAATTTGTAGCAGCAGGCTGTGGTGCAGCCGACGATCTCGGTGCTGGGATCCAGCGCCCTGGCGACGCAGACGTCGTTACAAGACTGGAAGTCGTTGTTGCAGACGCGCACGCTCTGGCTGCCGGCTGTGCAGGCGTTTGGCGTTGGTCTCAGCGATTGGGTTTGCGCCTGAAGGCCTGCCGACGCGACGATCAGAAGCCCGAGGGCCAAGAAGAGAACTCTCACCATGCTATTTCGTGCCACCCCGCCGCAGCGAACTTTGAGGCCGGCAGTCCATGCCGCCAGCGCGGCCATATTATGGTGCCGCCGGTCTGACGCAAGGCCGGGGATCGGGCTGGCGCCGGTTTGGCCCCGTATGTCATGCTGCGCGCGGTTGAAACGAGGCGTTGCGAGGGGAGCATGATGAGAATTGGCAATGCGCTGCCCGGCCTGCTGATTGCGGCCTTGGCGATCGCAACGGCCGGACCGGCCTTGGCGAAGCAGAAGCAAAAGCCTCAGCAGGTCACCAAGACCACCCAAAAGCAGAGTGGCGGGCAAAAGTGCGTCACCACCGCGCCGCCCTTCATGCGCAACCCACGCTATATGAACCGCGGCTTCTTCAAGAAGAAGTGCTACGGCAAGAAGAACTGATCAGTCCCCCCATTGAAATACCGCGTTACGCCAACGCGTCCGGTATGCATCTGATTGTCGAAGTAGCCCTTCGAGGTGTATTCAGCTTCTGGGCTTTGGTGGCATTTTCTGCGGTTTACCGAGCACCGCCAGAGTGCCGTCA
>DGOS01000027.1 GCA_002390155.1 Hyphomicrobiaceae bacterium UBA4460
AAGCAGGACGTTGCCTTCTTTCGGCGGCTCCTTGGTGAGCACGTCGAAGCCGGCGCCGGCGATGGTGCCGTCCTGAAGCGCCTTGGCAAGCGCCGCCTCGTCTACGAGACCGCCGCGCGCCGTGTTGATGAGGATCGACGTCGGCTTCATCATCTTCAGCTCTTTCTCGCCGATCATGTTCTTGGTCTCGGGCGTGAGCGGACAATGCAGCGTGATGACGTCACTTTCTTTCAGCACCGTCTCCAGGTCGACGAGCCCGTCTTGCGGGAACACGTCGTAGGGAAGGATCTTCATGCCCAGGCACTCGGCGCGCTTGGCAACGGCCTTGCCGATGGCGCCGTAGCCGACAATGCCCATGGTAGAGCCGGCGATGTCGCGGATCGGATGGTCGAAGAAACAGAACTGATCGACCTCCGCCCAGCGACCGTTCCGCGTATCCTCGATGTAGGCCATTAGATTGCGGCGCAGCGCGAACATCAGCGCGATGACATGCTCCGGCACGGTATTGAAAGCGTAGTTGCGGATATTGACGACGGTGATGCCGTTCGCCTTGCAGTAAGCCTTGTCGACCACATCCGTGCCGGTCGCGGCGACGGCGATCAGCTTCAGCTTCGGCAGCTGCTTCAGCACGTCCTCGCGCATCGGCACTTTATTGATGATGGCGATGGACGCGTCCTTGAGGCGCTCGACAATATCCTCGGGCGTCCAGGTCGACTGGTGCTCGGTGTAGTTATGCGGAAAGCTGGCCTCGCGCACATTGGCGCCGACCGACTCCCGATCGAGGAAGACAATCGCGTGTTCCACTGAACTCCCCCCTTTGACTCATTTAAGGGCTGCGGGGCGCGCCCCACCAGAAAAGAAATCCGGCCCGGTGCAAGGTTTTGCGCCAGGCGCGGTCAACGCACCTCTATCGAAGGCAGCATGCGCGGCCTTCGCATCAAAACCGTCTACTCAGCCGCGAGACGGGTCTCGCCCATGCCTTGCGCGCTCCGGAAATATTCCTGGGCCGCGGCAACACCCGAGCCGGGCACGACATCGATGCCGACATCGCGCATGGACATCTCTGCGCCGGAAATGGCGCCGAGCAGCATGAGTTCGTTGAGATCGCCGAGATGGCCGATGCGGAACAGCTTGCCCGCCATCTCCGTCAGGCCGGCGCCGAGCGCCAGATTGTAGCCGCGATAGGCGCGGTCGATGACGTCGGCGCCGTTGACACCTTCCGGCACCATGATCGCGCTCACCGTATCGGAGTACCATTTGGGGTCTTTGGCGCAGAGCGACAACCCCCACGCCTCGACGGCCGCACGCGTGCCGTTCGCCAGATAGCGGTGCCGCGCGAACACGTTCTCCAGGCCTTCCTCGAACATGATGGCCAACGACTCGCGCAAGCCATAGAGCAGCGGCAGCGCCGGCGTGTAAGGGAAGTACCCGTCCGGATTGGTGCGGAAGTGATCGGCGAAGTCGAAATAGGCTTTGGTGCAGGCCGCGCCGTCCATCCGCTCAAGCGCCTTCGGGCTCGCGCAGACAATGCCGAGGCCTGCGGGCAGCATCATGCCCTTCTGCGAGCCAGTAATAGCGAGGTCCACGCCCCACTCATCGAAGCGGAAATCGACGCTGCCGATAGAGCTGACGCCATCCACATAGAGCAGCGCGGGGTGTTTGGCGGCATCGATGGCGCGGCGTACCGCGGCGATGTCGGAGGTGACGCCGGTGGCGGTCTCGTTGTGGACCACCATGACGCCCTTGATCTCATGGTTTTTGTCGGCGCGCAGCGCCTCTTCGATCTTTTCAGGATCGGCGCCCGTGCCCCAGGTCTCCTCCTGGACGATGACCTCGAGCCCATGGCGGCGGGCGAGGTCGATCCACAAATGGCTGAACTGGCCGAAGCGCGGCGCCAGCATCTTGTCGCCGGGCGAGCAAGTATTGGTCAGCGCCGATTCCCAGGCACCGGTCCCGCTGGAGGGGAAGATCACCGCCCTGCCGTCCTTGGTCTGGAAGACTTTCTTCAGGTCCTCGTAGAGCGGCAGCGTCAGTTTCGGAAAGTCGGACGACCTGTGATCCTCCATCGGAACGTGCATCGCCCGAAGGATTCGCTCAGGAACATTGGTTGGTCCCGGCACAAATAGAAAGTTACGGCCCGGCCGCCTGGCTCCAGCCATGGTTTCCTCTCCTAGGGATTCTGGGCGAACCGGGGCCTGGACGGCCCGCGTGCCTCGCGCCTGCGGCAAGGTGGTAGCGTCCAGTGACCGCCCTGGCAACCCTTTTGCTTGCAGGGAAGCCGCCTTGCGCCCCTAGAACAACCCGCTTATGCGGCCATCCGCCGCAAGCTCGATATTGTTCGCCGCAGGCACCCGCGGCAGGCCCGGCATGGTCATTATGTCCCCGCAGATCACCACGACGAACTCGGCCCCGGCCGAGAGCCTGACCTCCCGGACCGGGATGGTATGGCCGAGCGGAACGCCCTTGGCCTCCGGGTTCGTGGTGAAGCTGTACTGGGTCTTGGCCACGCAGATCGGGAACTTGCCGAAGCCCTGCTTCTCCAGCTCGGCGAACTTGTCGCGCACGGCCTTCGGCGCGGTGATGTCCTCCGCCCCGTAGATCTCCTGGGCGATGGTCCGCGTCTTGTCCAACAGTGACATGTCGTCGGGATAGAGCGGCTGGAAGTCCGCCGGCTTGGTGTCGATGGTGTTGACCACGGTCTCCGCTAGCTCGACCGCGCCCTTGCCGCCCAACGCCCAGTGATCGGCCATGACGCATTCGGCGCTCGCCGTGCCACAGAGGCGCTTCAGCAGCTTGATCTCGTCGTCGGTGTCGGAGGAGAAGCGATTGACCGCGACCACCACCGGCACATGGAACTTGCGCACATTCTCGATGTGCTTCTCCAGATTGGCGAAGCCCTTCTCCAGCGCCTCGAGATTCTCTTTCTTGAGGTCGTCCTTGGCCACACCGCCATGCATCTTGAGCGCGCGAATGGTGGCAACGATCACCACGCAGTCGGGCTTTAGCCCCGCCTTGCGGCACTTGATGTCGAAGAACTTCTCCGCGCCGAGATCGGCGCCGAAGCCCGCTTCCGTCACCACGTAGTCGGACAGCTTGAGCGCGGCCTTGGTAGCGATCACCGAGTTGCAGCCNNTGGGCGATATTGGCGAACGGCCCGCCATGGATGAAAGCGGGGTTGTTTTCCAGCGTCTGCACCAGGTTCGGCGCGATGGCGTCCTTGAGGAGCGCCGCCATGGCGCCGGCCGCCGAGATTTCCTTGGCCACGACGGGCTTCCTATCGCGCGTCTGGCCGATCTGGATCTGGCCGAGCCGACGCTGTAGGTCCGCCAAGTCCTTGGCCAGGCAAAAGATCGCCATGACCTCGGAGGCCACGGTGATGTCGAAGCCCGCCTCACGCGGAAAACCGTTGGCGACTCCGCCGAGCGAGGTGACGATGGAGCGCAAGGCCCGGTCGTTCATGTCGATGCCGCGGCGCCACGTGACGCGGCGCTGGTCGATGTCGAGCTTGTTGCCCCAATAGATATGATTGTCGATCATGGCCGCGAGCAGGTTGTTCGCCGCGCCGATCGCATGGAAGTCGCCGGTGAAGTGGAGGTTGATATCCTCCATGGGCACCACTTGCGCGTAGCCGCCGCCGGCCGCGCCGCCCTTCATGCCGAAACAAGGCCCGAGGCTCGGCTCGCGCACGCAGATCATCGCCTTTTTGCCGATGATGTTCAGGGCATCGCCCAGACCGACCGTGGTCGTGGTCTTGCCCTCGCCCGCAGGGGTAGGCGTGATCGCCGTCACCAGGATCAGCTTGCCGTCTGGCTTGTCCTTGAGGCTATCGATGTAGTCGAGGGAGACCTTCGCCTTGTAGTGGCCGTAGGGCACCAAGTCTTCCGCATCGATACCAAGCTTGTCCTTCGCGACATCCAGGATCGGCCGCATGACCGCGCCCTGACTGATCTCGATATCGGACTTCGGCTTCTTGTGTTGTTCGTTCGAGCCCTCTGGCATGATCGTTTGCCCCCAGCTTATCCGTACTTTGGCCCACGCGATTTCTCGCGAAACGAAGGCGCACCGTATTCATTCGCTTGCCTTGTGGCAATCGTCTGTGCAGTTTCGCCNNNAAACATGACGCCAGAAGAGCTTCTCAAAGCCATGTTCCAGGCCGGCGTCGAGGCCGCCCTGCCCCAGCTCTGCGTTCCGGCGCACCTGCCGCGCCGGCCCAAGGGCCGCACCATTATCATCGGAGCCGGCAAGGCCTCCGGCGCCATGGCCAAGGCGCTCGAAGATTCCTGGGACGGCCCGCTCGAAGGGCTCGTGGTCACGCGCTACGGCTATCGCCTGCCCACCGAACGGCTGGAAGTGGTGGAAGCCGCCCACCCCGTGCCCGACGCTGCTGGGCGCGAGGCCGCGAAACGCATCTACGAGTTGGTGCAGGGGCTGACCGAGGACGATCTCGTGTTGTGCCTCATCTCCGGCGGCGGCTCGGCGCTGCTGGCCATGCCCGCCGAAGGGATTTCGCTGGAGGACAAGCAGGCGGTGAACAAGGCGCTGCTCGCAAGCGGCGCGACCATCTCGGAGATGAACACGGTGCGCAAGCACCTCTCGGCCATCAAGGGCGGGCGTCTCGCCCGCGCCGCCTACCCGGCGCAGATCGTTTCGCTGATGATCTCCGACGTGCCGGGCGATGATGCCTCTATCATCGCTTCGGGGCCGACCGTACCCGACCCCTCCACCAACGCGGATGCGCGCGGCATTATCGAGAAATACGGCATCGACCTGCCGGACGCCGTGAGCCGCGTCCTGGAGACGATCGAAGAAACGCCGAAGCCCGGAGATCCGTGTTTCGAGCGCGTGCAGAACGTGATGATCGCGACGCCGCAAGCTTCACTGGAAGCCGCCGCCGCGGTCGCGGGCGCATCGGGCGTCACCCCGGTGATCTTGGGCGATTCCATCGAAGGAGAGTCACGGGACGTGGGGCTGGTGCATGCGGGCATCGCGCGCCAATGCGCAATGCGCGGCCAGCCGCAGGAGCCGCCATGCGTGCTCATCTCCGGCGGCGAGACGACCATCACGCTCAAAGGCAACGGCAAGGGCGGTCCCAATACCGAATTCTTGTTGTCCTTGGCGATCGCGCTCGACGGGTTCCCAAACATCTACGCTCTCGCCGGCGATACCGACGGCGTGGACGGCTCGGAGGACAATGCCGGGGCGCTGATCTATCCGGACACGCTGAAGCGCGCGGAGGCTGCGGGCATCAGCGCCAAGGCCATGCTCGCTAACAACGACCCCTACACGTTCTTCAAGGGCGTCGGCGATCTGCTCGAGACCGGCCCGACCATGACCAATGTCAACGACCTCCGCTGCATCTTCATC
>DGOS01000116.1 GCA_002390155.1 Hyphomicrobiaceae bacterium UBA4460
AGTCAAGATCAGCCCGAACTATCAGCGCAGCCAAGCCATTTACGTGACGGACGCAAGCCGCGCCGTCGGCGTGGTTTCGGGACTCATGTCCGAGGAGCGGCGCCCGGAGCAGATCGACAAGGTGCGCACCGAATATAAGCAGATGGCCGAGTCGTATGCGCGCGGACAAGCGGAGAAGTCGCGCGCCTCGCTGGCGCAAGCCCGCGCCAACGCGCTCAAGCTGGATTGGAGCGGCTACACCCCGCCCAAGCCCGGTCATTTCGGTGCGCGTGTCATCGAGANNCCTACGATCTCGCCGAACTCGCACCCTATATCGACTGGACGCCGTTCTTCCATGCCTGGGAGCTCAAAGGGACTTACCCGCGCATTCTCGACGACGACAAATACGGCGAGGCCGCGCGTCACCTGTTCGACGATGCGCAAGCCATGCTGAAGCAGATCATTGACGAGAAATGGCTGACGGCGAACGCCGTAGTCGGTTTTTGGCCCGCCAATACGGTGGGCGACGACATCGCGCTCTTCGCCGACGAGACACGGAAGATCCCGCTCGCCACGCTCCACACGCTCCGCCAGCAAATGCGGCGCGATGGATCAAAGCCCAATCTCGCGCTCGCCGACTTCGTCGCACCGAAAGAGACGGGGATCGCCGACTATGTTGGTGGCTTCGCAGTCACCGCCGGTATCGGCGAGGAGGACGTGGCGCGGCGCTTCGAACGCGCCAATGACGATTACTCGAAGATCCTGGTCAAGTCGCTCGCCGACCGGCTGGCGGAAGCTTTTGCCGAGGCGCTACATGAGAAGGTGCGCCGCGAACTGTGGGGTTACGCGCCGGACGAGACGCTCTCGAACGAGCAGCTCATCGCCGAGAATTATGCCGGCATCCGTCCGGCGCCCGGCTATCCGGCCCAGCCCGACCACACCGAGAAGCGCACGCTGTTCACGCTGCTCGATGCGGAGAACAAGATCGGCGTGAAGCTCACGGAGTCTTGCGCCATGTGGCCCGCGGCCGCCGTGTCGGGTCTCTATTTCTCCCACCCCGAGAGCCGTTATTTCGGCATCGGCAAGATCGGCCGCGATCAAGTCGCCGATTACGCCGCGCGAAAGGGCTGGACCGTCGAGGAGGCCGAGCGTTGGCTCGGGCCCATCCTCAGCTACGATCCCAAGCGGGCCGCAGACGCCGCCGCGTAAGACAACGCCGACGTCCGAGACCGCCCAGGCGATTAGGTTCGCCGGAGGCGCCACGCTTCATTGAACTGTCGGTGGCGGCCCTAAGGGGCCGAAAGCCTCGCTCTTAGATCATCCCTAGGATGACGGCGGCGAGGAAACCGAAAGATACGATCGCCATCACGGCGGTCAGTTTGGCTGTGAGTTCCATCGGAAGCTCTCCTTTCCGATTGGGGGGTGCCCGTTGCCGAACTGTCGGATTTTACTGGGTCCCCTCAAGTCGTGCCAAGGTGTTTTCTTGCTGCGCCGCACAATCGTGAAGAGCTGCAAGCTGATGCAAACAACGTTGATTGGGCCTTTTTGGTTCGTCCCAAACCGAAATTTTTTTCCAAATCCCGGATTTCCGCCACGAATGGGGCGGGTCCGTTTGAGCGCGGAACGTGGCGCCTAAGGCGGTCAGGAAAAGCTGTGGAAAAGCGTACGGCGCAGCAGGATATCCTCGAACCCGTCGGCGACGAGGTCCGGCAGCGCGGCGGTCTCCTCAAATCCGTGACGCTGGTAAAAGCGTAAGGCCGACGCGTTGCCGCGCGAAGCACACACCCAGAGATTCCGGGCCTCTAAGCGGCTTGCCTCCTGCGCGAGCCAATTGAGGACGGCCGCCCCCAAGCCGCGCCCTTGGGATGCGGGCAGGATGGCCAGCAACTCGACATACGGCCCAAGGAGCCAGGGGTAGCGGATCGAGACGGCGCCGGCGGGCGCGCCGTCGACGTCGATGACATAGCGGCGGGCGCCATCGTCGCGAGCGGCGAGAAAGCGCGTCATCGCCTCGGCGGAGTAGCCCATCTGCGACCACGGCGGCATCGCGACAATGGCCTCAGCGAGCCTGGCGCAGTCTTGTTCCGAAGGTGGGCGAAGCCGTCCAACCGAAAGATCAGCGCTGCCGGAAAGTGGAGAGTGATCCATTCTTTGTCTTGCGCCGTTTGGCGCGCGCCACGCGAGCTCGATTGTCTCCTGGACGACTGAGATAGCACGTTTCCGCGATGACGGGTTTTCCTGCGGCGAGCAATTCGCCGACCGTGACGAACTCGTAGCCTTGGCTCTTGAGCTTCGGCAGGGCGAGCGCGAGAGCTTCTGCGGTTCTCCGACCGCGTCCGTTCGCGTGCGCCACGACGATGGCGCCCGGATGGGCCTTCGTGAGAATCGTATTGGCCATGGTCTTGGCCGAGATGCGCGGATCGGGATCGCCCGTCACGATGTCCCATTGGACCGCGAGTTGCCCCGCCTCGGCCACCGCGGTCAGCGCCTTGGCATTGCACCGCCCGTAAGGAAACCGCATCAAGGTCATGCGTGTCTGAATGTCGGGCGCGGGGTCCGTGGCGCAGGCGCGGGCTTTGAGAGCGCTTTTCGCCCGGGCATAGGCGGCCTCGGTCAGACGGACCTCGTCGCTCAGCGTTGCTTTGCTCGCCTTCGTAAAGTCTCGATGGCGAAGACCATGGCCGCCAATTTCGAAATTGGGGTCGGCAATCAATTGCTGGGCGCGCTCAGGATGGCTCTCCAGCCACTTTCCGCCGGCGAAGAAGGTTGCTTTGATGCCCTCCTTCCGCAGGAGATCGACCACGCGGTAATCATATCCGGCGCGGCGGCCGCCGCTTTCGCACAAGTCGAAGGTAAGCGCGATTAGCTTCTCGCCGTCCGGCAGATCGACGCTGCGGATCGAGCCGCGCAATTCCTCCGATACCGGCTCCGGATCGGGCAGAGCTTCCGTCCTCAGCGCTTTCAGATCGAACCGCGTGGCGGACGGCGGAGCCTTGAGCTCAGCTTTCGACCCGGCGAGCGCCTCGGAGGTCCAACAGCGCGCGAGCACGCCGGCGTCTTCGGCTGGGCCGAGGTTTTTTGTTGAACCTATGTCTTCGGCATGTGCCGTGCTCACGCAGAAAACCGCGAGCGCGCGCAACCCCGACAACACCGCACGGATCAGCGCCATAAGGCATCGTCCCCTTTGGGCAATCTATCGGACCGTCGCGTGCTGAGTGCGACGAAAGACTAGCGAATTTGCCTGAGCGGAGCCTGGGAGACCATCGGGCAATCCAATGTCTTTTCCAGAGCGTCGATGAGCTCGCCCTCGTCGTTGGCCTTGATGTACAGGCCGTTGTTTTCGTCGGCGACGCACATCAGATCCATGAAGTTGTTGCCGCCGGTCCAGGAGAATCCGGAATAGCGGAACGCGATGACGTGGATGGTGAGCTGGTACGCTTCTTGGTGGAGCAGCTTGGCCAGCTCGCAAGGTGAGCGCCCGCAGGTTTCCTCGCCGTCGGTCACCAGGACAATGACGCCCGGCTTATTGCGGAAGTCGAGCGCTTCGGCCGCTTGCTCAAAGCCCTCGGTCAGCGGCGTCTTGCCGGCCGGGATCAACCGGTTCACCACGCGCATGATGGGCTTGGCGGCGTCGATGGTTGGCTTGAGGTTGAGGGTGACGTTGCACTGATTGTAGGGACCTGGACCGTACGTCACGAGGCCGACGCGGCGGAACCGCGTGGCACTCGGTAGGACGTGGCCCAGTGCTGAACGCACCTCATCTATGCGCGGGCGTGAATTCGGGATACCCAGAGTTTGGTTTCCGGACATGGAGCCGGACGCATCGAAGACGATCATGGCGTCGTCGGTGCAAGGGCCTTTTTTGGCGCTTTGCCCGACGGCCAGGCTGGCCACGCCAGCGACAGCGATCGCGGCGATGCCGGCGATCAGCCGAGAGGGCAGATGGTCGGCAAATCCAATGCCACGACGCTGCATATGACGACACTCCCTTGGTAATTTCGGCGCGAGTGTAGCGAAATTCCGCATATGAATGGAATAGCAGGAATTCCGGGACGTCCGCTGCCCGTCCGTCCGCTCAAGGGCTGAAGATCAAAAGGATATAGACGAAGAACAGAAGCAGGTGGACGACGCCTTGCAGCACGTTGGTGCGCCCGCCGCCGAATGTGTGGCCGCTGATGAAAAGGGTGAGGACCAGCAGCACCGTCTCGGTCCCGGTCAGCCCCAGATGCACGTCGCGCCCGGTGACCATGCCGATCAGCAATACGGCAGGGATCGTGAGGCCGATCGTCGACAGGGCGGAGCCCAGGCAGACATTCACCGCCCGCTGAAGGCGATTGGCGAGTGCGGCATGAAACGCCGTGAGGGCTTCCGGCGCCAAGACCAGAATGGCGATCAAGATGCCGCCAAGCTCGTCGGGCAGGTCGAGATCCTCGATGCCGTAATCGACGATGACCGCGAGATATTCGGCGAGCAGCACCACGGGTAGAAGCGACAGGATCAGCATGGCCACGTGGTACGCGAGCGACCCGGTCGCCGCCTTCCTGTCTCCACGCTTGGGGCTCGCTGCCACAGCTTCGGCGGGCTCGTCGAAGAAGGCGCGGTGCCGTAGCGTCTGAATAGCGAGGAACACGCCGTAGAACAGCAGCGTGACGGCGAGGAACATCCATGCTTTGCCGGGCGCGTTGATCGGGTCCGGCGGTGCCTTCGTATAGTTGGGCAGGATGAGCGCGAAGACGGAAAGCGCGGTGATGACGACGAGGAAGGAGCGCGCGCCCGCCAAATTGTAATCTTGCTCCCAATAGCGCAGCGCACCGATGAGAAGCGCTATGCCGACCATGCCGTTCAGCACAATCATCAAGGTGGCGAACATCGCATCGCGGGCGAGCGTCGGATTGTTTTCGCCGTGGATCATGATCGAAGCCAGCAGCGCAACTTCGATGACGATGACCGAAAGGGTCAGGATCAAGGTGCCGTAGGGCTCGCCGAGATATTCGGCAACCGCGTCGGCGTGGGTCATCACGCCGAAGAGGAAGGCGAACAGCACGACCGTGCGCAGGTGATTGCTCAGGTCCGCCAGGAATGTGTCTCCGAATGCGAAGAACACAATGGTGGTGAGAATGCCGGCGATGGCGGGAGCAATGCTGGCCAGACGGAACGACGGCGGCGTTTTTCGCGGCCGTCTTCTTCGGGACGCGTTTGCGTCGGCTTCCGGCCGTTCGTTCTTTCATCGGGTCTGCTCGTGCGGGTTCGAACAACGCCTGACAGGCGATTCACGGGAAAAACCTATCACGACGCCTAAGGGCCTTGCCCGCGCGCGAGCGGCCGTACCCAACTCCTTTCGACAGGCGCTAGCCGCCGCCAGGCCTTTGATGTAAAAGCCGTTTACATGACTCACTCAGGCCGCGGCTGGCGGCGTTCAGGCTCATATCATCACGGCAACCTGAAAGAGGTGCTGCTGGAGGCGGCGCGCAAGCTCATCGAAGAGCATGGCGCATTCGGCTTCAGCCTGACCGAGGCCGCGCGGCTGGCCGGGGTCAGCCCCGCCGCGCCCTATCGCCATTTCCGTGATCGCGATGCGCTCCTTGCCGAGGTCGCCCGCAGCGGCTTCGAGCGCTTCGCCGCGCGGCTCGACGCGGCATGGAACAACGGCATTCCGACGCCGCTGTCCGCGTTCGAAAATTTGGGCCGCGCTTATCTCGCCTTCGCCCGCGAAGAGCCGGCCAGCTACACGGTGATGTTCGAGAGCGGCTTGGCGCCGGGCACCGAAGGCGAGAACATCCCCGCCGCCGAGCAAGCCTTCGACGTTCTCCAAAAGGCCGCCGAGGCGCTATGCCGTCAGCTGCCGGAAGACGAACGGCCGCCGATCAAGCTGGTCAGCCTGCACATCTGGACCATGGCGCATGGCGTCGCCTCGCTGTTTGCCCAAGAGGGCAGGGCGGCGCGCAAAGTCCCCATGACCTCCGAAGAGGTCCTTGAGAGCGGGCTGCTCATCTACTTGAAAGGACTCGGCGTTCTCTCCGAAAGCGAGGAGGACGGGTCGACGCTTGAGAGCTAGCGGCTCGCCTCGAGCCATCTCAGCACGCGGTCCCAATCGCTCGGCGAGCCGTTGTAGATATTGCGGTCGACGTGCCCGTCGATCCCCGGCACGCTGCCTGTGGTGGTGAACTGCCAGAACGCCCAGCTCCGGTCGCCGTAAATCTTGTGAGGCTCGGCGGCCACCGAACGCAGCCAATAATGGTAGCTCTTGAGCTCGCCCTTCAGAACGTCTTTGTGGAAGGCCGGGTCGGTGTAGATGATCGGGCGCTTGCCCGTGTGCCGCTCCATGGCCTCCAGGATGATCTTGGTCTTCTTCAGCGCCAGCTTGCGCGAGATCTTCTTCGGGCAGGTCTTGGAGTGGGTGTGCCACTCCAGGTCGAGCACGGGCGGCAGCGCATCCGGGTCGCGCGGCACGTTGCGCACGAACCAATCGGCCTGTTCGGATGCGAGGCGGCACCAATAGATGAAGTGGTAGGCGCCGCGGGCAACGCCTGCGCGCTTCGCAGCGTGCCAATTCTGGAGGAACTTAGGATCCAGATGGTCGCCGCCCTCGGTCGCCTTGATAAAGGCGAACTGGATGCCGGCCTCGCGCACCTTGCGCCAGTCGATGTCGCCCTGCCAGTAGGAGACGTCGATCCCCTGGATCGGCATGGTGTGGGCGCGGGTCACGCCCTTGTGCGGTTTATGGTCTTTCAGCGCGCGGGCCAGCACGGGCCCCCCAAAAGCCACCCCGGCCACCAAAGCGGCAACCACCCAAAGACCGACCAATCGGCGATACGCAAAACTCATTGAAACGCCCTCGAAGACCCACACACGCCTGCAATTTTCAGCGAATTGACGGCCAAGCATCTCTCCAGGGGGTTAAATTTTCTTTGTTTGCCCCTACGCGGGCGGCTGTTTCAACCCCATATCTGAGGGGGATTTGCGGCGTTCCCTTGACCAACTTGCCAACCATCCCAACATAATGTAAATGTGAATAACATTCACACGTAAGGAAGGACCTGATGCACCTAGTTGCGACCTTAGACGACTACGGGAAGCCGGCTTGGATCGCGGCAACGATCCTCGGTTTCATCGTGTGGTGGCCTATTGGCCTTGGCGTTTTGGCCTATCTCATCTGGAGTGGACGAATGGGATGCGGAAATAAGACTGATTGGCGGCAGTATTTCACCGATGAGGCCCGCCGGTTTGGCAGCGGTGGCGGCTTCTCCACGACCGGCAACCATGCCTTCGACGAGTACCGCGAAGAGACCCTGAGGCGGCTGGAGGACGAAGCGAAGGAGTTTCAATCCTTCCTGAAGCGCCTGCGTCACGCGAAGGACAAGGCCGAGTTCGACCAGTTCATGGCCGAGCAGCGCCCCAGCGGCACGCCGAAAGCGGTCTAGCGCTCTCCCCCTGCGAACGAGCCGGCCGTGAGGCCACGCTTTCCAAGGGGCGCGGGATTTCGATCCCGCGCCCTTAATCTTTGCGCGAAAGACAGGCTTTCCTTCCGTGAGTCGCTCTGTAGGATGCGGGCCGACAAGCCCCTCCCGGGGCCAGCAACAAACGAAGGTTGAGACAAATGCATCGCGTGAACTTTTCCGCCGCTTGTATGATTTCCGCGCTGGTCTTCGCCGCGCCCGTGGCGTCCGCCGAGCCCACCGACTTGAAGGAGCTGTCCAAGGACCCTCAGAAGTTCCTCGGTGAACAGGTCGAACTGGTCGGCTTTTGCGTGAAGGGCGGGCGCGCCGGCGATGTCATCGGCTATGAGTGCACCACGGACGCCGGCGTCTACGTGGATATCGACGTGATCGAGCCTGAGTCCGCGATGAAGACCCTGGCCGATTGCGGCGCGACCCAAAGCGACGAATGCCGCGCGACGGTACAATTTGCGCCGCACTCCTACACGACGTCCGGCGTGATCGAGGCAGACAAGAACGTCACCGTGTACCACGCCAAGAAGGGGACGGTGAGCTTCTAGCCTGAACAATTGGGGGCCGATTGATGAGAATTGCCGGCCTGCTGCTAACCCTCGTCGTGATGCTCGCGGTACCGAGCGCGCAGGCGGCCTCCTGCATGCGGTCCAATGCCGATGGCGCGATCGCCGAAGGGCGGCTCTCGCTCGGTCAGTTCGAGGATGCGGCGGGACGTCCCGAGCAGGCCTTCATCCTCACATTGCCCGCGCCAACCTGCCTTACCGGCGAAGACGACATGGACAATGTCGATGACGTTGCGACCATCCACGTCTTCTCCGTTGACGCGCTTCACGCGGGGCTCGACGAGTTCGTGGGCAAGGACGTGCAAGTGCGCGGCACGCCCATCCCGGCGCACACGGCGCACCATCATGCCCCGATTGTGATGAGTATCACCGAGATCGACGGCCTTTAGACGCGAGCGTCCCGTAGCCGCCGCCGGTGGGTGTCTTGATGATGACCGCTTCGCCGGCAGCGATGACCGTCTGGTCGGCGCCCTTGAGGCGTTCCAAGTGACCTCCCGCGCGCCGCACCCAGTTCTCACCTATCTGTCCCGCCGCGCCGCCCTTCGTTCCGAAGGGACGCACGTTGCGGAAGCCCGACAGGATCGCGCAGTCCATCTCCTCCAGAAAGCGGATGACGCGACGTGTTCCGTCGCCTGCGCACCATTCGCCTTTACCGCCCGAGCCACGCGCGATCTCGAAGCGCTCCAGTAGCACGGGGTACCGCAGCTCCAGCACTTCGGGGTCGGTCAGCCGTGAATTGGTCATGTGCGTCTGTACGGCAGAGGCGCCGTCGAAGCCCGGGCCGGCCGGCGCACCGGAGCAGATTGTCTCGTAATACTGGAAGCGCGCATTGCCGAAAGTGAGGTTGTTCATCGTGCCTTGCGCGGAGCCCAGTGCGCCGAGCGCACCGTAGAGACAGTTCACGATGGTCTGGCTGGTTTCGACATTGCCGCCCGCGACAGGCGCGGGATAGTTCGGCTTCAAGAGTGAGTCCTTCGGCACCACGATCTTGATGTGGCGTAAGCAGCCCGCGTTCAGCGGGATGTCTTCGTCCACCAGCGTGCGGAAGACATAGAGCACGCAAGCCCGCGTGATGGGCTCCGGCGCGTTGAACGTGGTCGTGCCTTGCGCGCTCGTGCCGGTGAAATCGACCGTCGCTGTTTTGGCTTTCCTGTCGATGCCGATGGTGACCTTGATCACGCTGCCCTGATCGGTCTCCACCTCGAAACGCGCGGCCTTCAGCTTGCCGATGACTGCGCGCACCGCGTCCGCGGCGTTGTCCTGCACATGGCCCATGTAAGCCTTGACCGTGTCGAGCTCGTAATGGCGCACCATCTTGCGCAGCTCGATGACACCTTTTTCGTTTGCGGCGACCTGCGCTTTCAGGTCGGCGATGTTCTGCGCCAGGTTGCGCACGGGGTAGGGCCCCTCGGTGAGGAGCGCACACGTGGCGTCCTCGCGAAAGCGGCCATGCTCGACCAGCTTGAAGGGATCGATATAGATGCCTTCCTCGTGAATTGATGTCGCCTTGGGGCTCATGGAGCCCGGCGCAATGCCGCCGATGTCGGCGTGATGGCCGCGCGCGGCAACGAAGAACAAAAGCTCGGTATCATTCTCGGCGAAGACCGGCGTCACCACGGTGATGTCGGGCAGATGCGTGCCGCCGTTATAGGGCGCGTTCAGCATCCACACGTCACCCGGCTTCAAGGCGCGGCCCACCTCCCGCTGGATCGTCTCCACGCTTCGATCCATGGACCCGAGATGCACAGGGATGTGCGGCGCGTTGGCGATGAGATGCCCCTCGTCGTCGAAGATGGCGCAGGAGAAGTCGAGCCGTTCCTTGATGTTGACCGACCGCGCCGTGTTCTGAAGCGCGTAGCCCATCTGCTCGGCCACCGACACGAAGAGGTTGTTGAACACTTCGAGCATCACGGGGTCGGCCTTCTTGCCGACCTTGGCTTCGGTCCCCTCGGCGGCGTGTGTCAGGAGGAGATGGTTCTTTGCCGTGACGTCCGCGCGCCATGCCGGCTCGATCGCAACCGTCTGATGCGGTTCGATGATGAGTGCGGGCCCGGCCACACGCATGCTGCGCGCAAGCGTCTCGCGCCGGTAGACCGGGACCTTCCGCCATTGCCCGTGGGTGAACATGTCGGCATGCTCGCTCGGCTTCGGCGCGGATGTGCTATCCGAAGACGCAACGTCGTGCTCTTCGATCAGCGCGCCGCCGCCCACCGCTTCCACTTCCACCGCCTCGATCTCGATGTCTTTCTCGGGGCTGATAAAGCCGAAGCGCTGTTGATGCGCGGTTTCGAACAGCGCGCGCATGCCCGTGAGTTTGCCCACGGGAACGGGGAGGGAACTGTCCGTGCCTTCGTAGCGCAGATGTGCTTGCGCCGTGACGGTGACGTCGCTGGCGTCCACGCCTTGACGCACCAGCTCGTCGCGCGCGTCCGCCTCAAGGGGCGCGCTGATTTCGGCAAGTCTCAGGAGCCCGTCCGCCTCGAACGGCGTCAGCACCGCGTGCGTGCGCGCCGCCCGCAAGCTTGCGAGTCCCATGCCGTAGGCCGACAGCACGCCCGACAGCGGATGCAGCAGCACGTGTT
>DGOS01000026.1 GCA_002390155.1 Hyphomicrobiaceae bacterium UBA4460
GTCCAAACCGCCTTCCGGTGTCCGTGCGGTAAGCGTTTCGGCGAGCCAGCCCGAGGGGTTCTCGTCGACGCCGGGAAAGGGACCGAAGCCCGTGAGGAGGACGCGCGGTGCCATATCAATGGCTTACTAGGGGCTTGGGCGCGAGGGAAGGAAATTCGCGTGAGCGTGGTTACTCTTGCTCTTTCNNCGGCCCCTTCTGTCGGGGTCAGCGTGCCGTTGCGCACCTGCTCCTCAATGTCCTGGTATTGCCGCGCCGCGCGGCGGCCGCCCTTAAAAGCGGCCAGCAGACGCTGTTCAAAGATCTCGCGCATCCAGGCCGTGGCCTGCTCGGCGCGGCGCTCATCGAGAATGCCCGCTTCCGACAACGTGCTGTGGCATTCGCCGATCTTGTCCCACAGCGCGTCGAGGCCGGTGTTGTCGCGGGCGGAAAGTGTCAGCACTGCGGGCTGCCATGCCGCGCTGCTCGCGGCGAGGATATGCAGAGCCGCACGGTACTCGGTGGNNGGCGCGGTTGGCGCGTTCGATATTGTCGTTGTCGGCCTTGTTGACGGCGATGATGTCGGCCAGTTCAAGGAGGCCCCGCTTGATGCCTTGCAGCTCATCGCCCGCGCCTGGAATGGCAACGACGACGTAGACGTCCACCATGTTGGATACGGCGGTTTCGGATTGGCCGACGCCCACCGTTTCGACCAGGACGACGTCGAAACCTGCTGCTTCGGCAATGGAGATGGTCTCGCGCATGGTCTTGGTCACCCCGCCGAGGCTCGCGCCGGCGGGCGAGGGGCGGATATAGGCATCGTCCTCGGAGGCGAGCNNCGTCTCCACGATGATGACGTCGAAACCGGCCGCCTCGCACAACAGCATGGCCTCTCGGGTGCGCCGCGCCACGCCACCCAGGGTGCCGCCGGTCGGTGAGGGCCGGATGAAGGCGTTGGGATCGGCCGCCAGCTTTTCCATGCGGGTCTTGTCGCCGAGAATGGAGCCGCCGGTGCGCGAGGACGTGGGGTCCACCGCAAGCACAGCCACCTTGTGGCCTTGGCTAATCAGGTTGACGCCGAGCTGGTCGATGAGGGTCGACTTGCCGGCGCCGGGTACGCCGCTGATACCGACGCGGATCGCCTTGCCCGTGTCAGGCAACAGCGTCTTCAGAAGATCGCGCGCACGGGCCTGGTCCTCGGGCCGCGCGCTTTCGATCAGGGTGATGGCGCGCCCCAGGGCCACGCGGTCGCCCGCGCGGATGGCCTTGGAGAGGTCCTTGACGGTTTGAGTGCTTTTCTTGCCGCTCATGACATGCGGGGGTAGGGGCTAACGGGCCGAAGCGCAAGCTGCGATCGTCGCGTCACTCCGCGGCGTCGGCCTTGGCGGCATCGATGCCGAGCTTGGCGAGGATATCAATGGCAGCATCGGCGATGGGCGTGCCCGGACCGAAAATGGCCTTGGCACCGGCTTCATAGAGTTCTGGATAGTCCTGAGGCGGGATCACGCCGCCCAGCACGATCACGATGTCGCCGCGCCCTTGCGCTTCCAACGCCTCGCGCAATGCCGGCACCAGCGTCAGGTGGCCGGCTGCCAGCGACGATACGCCGAGAATGTGCACGTCGTTTTCGACTGCCTGGCGCGCGGCCTCTTCCGGCGTTTGGAACAGAGGTCCGATGTCGACGTCGAAGCCAAGATCGGCGAAGGCCGAGGCGATGACCTTCTGGCCGCGATCGTGCCCGTCCTGGCCCATCTTGGCGACCAGGATGCGGGGCCTGCGGCCATGCTCGGTCTCGAAAACGTCGATCAGTTCTGCAACGCGGGCCATGTTTCCGTCCTTGCTGCGACCCATCTCGGATTTATAGACGCCGGTGATTGCCGAAACGTTGGCGCGATGGCGGCCATAGATCTTCTCCAGCGCGTCGGAGATCTCGCCGACGGTGGCCTTGACGCGGGCCGCCGCCACGGCGCCCTCCAGAAGGTTTCCCGTGCCTGTCTCGGCGTATTGCGTGAGCGCGTCAAGGGCTTCGCGTACGGCCGCTTCGTCCCGCTCGCCCCGCAGACGCTCCAGCTTCTCCAGCTGCTGACGTCGCACGGCACGATTGTCCACTTTGAGAATGGCGATGTCCGCGTCCTTTTCGGCGCGGTACTTGTTCACGCCGACGATGGTCTGCCGGCCGGAATCGATGCGGCCTTGCGTGGCGGTCGCCGCCTGCTCGATCATGCGCTTGGGGATGCCGGCCTCGATAGCCTTGGCCATGCCGCCGAATTTTTCGACCTCTTCGATGTGCTGCATCGCTCTGGCCGCGAGATCGTAGGTCAGCCGCTCCACGTAATAGCTGCCGCCCCACGGGTCGATGATGCGCGTGGTGCCGCTTTCCTTTTGCAGCATGAGCTGGGTGTTACGGGCGATCCGCGCTGAGAAGTCCGTGGGCAGAGCCAGCGCCTCGTCAAGCGCATTGGTGTGCAGCGACTGCGTATGGCCTTGCGTCGCCGCCATGGCCTCCACACAGGTGCGGATCACGTTGTTGTAGACGTCCTGCGCCGTGAGACTCCAGCCGCTTGTCTGGCAGTGCGTGCGCAGCGCCAGCGACTTGGGATTCTTCGGCGCGAACTCATCCATCATGAGTTTCGCCCAGAGCAGACGCGCGGCGCGCATCTTGGCGATCTCCATGTAGAAGTTCATGCCGATGGCCCAGAAGAAGGAGAGCCGGGGCGCGAAGGTATCGACGTCGAGCCCTGAGGCGATTGCCGCGCGCACATATTCGATGCCGTCGGCAAGTGTGTAAGCGAGCTCAAGGTCCGCCGTCGCGCCGGCTTCTTGCATGTGATAGCCGGAGATCGAGATCGAGTTGAAGCGCGGCATCTCCTTCGACGTGTAGCCGATGATATCGGAGACGATGCGCATCGAAGGCTCGGGCGGATAGATGTAGGTGTTCCGCACCATGAACTCTTTGAGGATGTCGTTCTGAATGGTGCCCGAGAGGTCCTTATGGGCGACACCTTGCTCTTCGCCGGCGACGATAAAGAGCGCGAGCACCGGAAGCACCGCGCCGTTCATGGTCATGGACACAGAGACCTGATCGAGCGGGATACCGTCGAACAGGGTGCGCATGTCGTAGATGGAGTCGATGGCGACGCCCGCCATGCCGACATCGCCGGTCACGCGGGGATGGTCGGAATCGTAGCCACGATGGGTGGCGAGATCGAAAGCGATGGAGACGCCCTGCTGACCGGCGGCGAGGTTGCGGCGATAGAAGGCGTTGGAGTCCTCGGCCGTCGAGAAGCCGGAATATTGGCGCACCGTCCAAGGACGCTGCACATACATGGTGGGGTAGGGGCCGCGTAAGTATGGCGCCACGCCGGGAAGCCCATCGAGGAAGTCGAGGCCCTTGAGGTCCTCACGCCCGTAGACCGGCCTGACGGCAATCCCTTCCGGCGTCTCCCAGGCCTCGGCGCCTGGCTCGAGCGCCGGCTCGCGCGGGTCCTGGAAGTCGATCTCGGTGAATTTCGGAATCCCAGCCACTCAAGCCCCCAAATTCTCATATGCGCCGCGCAGCGTCGAAAGTGCGTCGGCCCCCGCCGAGACAAAGCTCTCGATGCCGGCCGCCTTAAGCGCGGTCTCAAGCTCGCCGGGCTTGCCCGCCAGATAGATGTGTTGCGCGCCGATGTCCTTGAGCGCACGGGCTGCCAGCGCGCCCTCGCTCGCATAGACCTTGTCCGAGGAGCAAAGACAGACGAGCTTCGCGCCGGACGTTTCGAAGTCCTGTAGCATTTCGTCCAGGCTCTGCGCGGCTTCAGGTGCGACGGCCTCGATGCCGCCTGCTTCGAACAGGCTTTTGGCGAAACTTGCGCGCGCGTTGAAGTCGGCCGGGCGCCCCAAGCAAGCCAGATAAATCTTAGGCCGCGCGTTATGCGCGGCGAGATAGGTATCGCTTCGGTCGCGCAAGGCCTCGAAGGACTCCGCGGCGCGTGCCGGCCTCAAAGGCTCGGCCGTCTGCTCGCCGTTGGTGTCGCGCGGCGCAGACTTTGCGCCGTCGAGAACGGCAACTGCGTCCTCGCCAAGATCAGGAAAATCGCTGGTACCAATGAGAGCGTCCTTGCGGCGCGCCATGGCCGCTTCACGCGCGGCGCGCGCCTTGGCGACGGCGCTCTGAATGAGTCCGGACCGCAGAGCCTCGGCGGGGCCGCCTTCGTTCTCGATCGCTTGGAACAGTTTCCACGCTTCCTGGCAGAGTTCGCCGGTCAGCGACTCCATGGCGCCCGATCCGGCGGAGGGATCTGCGACGCGATAAAGGTTCGACTCTTCGAGAAGGATGGTCTGCGTGTTGCGGGCAACCCGGCGGGCGAACGCGTCAGGCAGTCCGACGGCCGCGCTGAACGGCATGATAGAGATTGCGTTCGCGCCGCCAACTGCGGCAGCGAGCGCGGCAATCGTGCCGCGCACGATGTTTCCTTGCGGATCGCGCTTGGTCATCATGCGCCAGGCAGTCTCGGCGCTAACAAAAGCAGGCTCGGGCTCCAGCCCGCATGCCTCTTCGACGCGCGACCACAATTTCCGAATGCTGCGGAACTTGGCCGTGGTGAGGAACTGGTTCTGGTCTGCGGCGAGTCGGAAGAAGACGAGACGGCGTGCGTCATCGAGCGGTACGCCCCCGTCATGTGCCGCGCGGACATAAGCGAGTGCGGTGGAGAGCGCGAAGGCCAGCTCCTGGGCTTCGGTGCCCCCGGCGGCATGTACGGGCCGGCCGTCGCCAACGGCCAGTGGGCTCTTGAAGCCTTGCGCGACCAACTCCCCTGCCAGGTTCGCGAAAAAGTTCGCCATGTCCGGCCAGACCACATTGTTCCGGCCATTGACAGCGAGTACGCCGATGGGGTCGAAGCCGAAACGGATGTTGACGTCGCTCGGTGCAAGTCCGCGCTGCTGCACGAGATTGGCGAGCATGCGCCCTGTGTCTTCACAGAGTGGGCCCATCTGAAGTTCGACGGGAACGCCCCATTCGAAATGCACGCCGTCGAGCGCTTCTTTCAGAAGGCCTTCCGACGGCGGGACCGCGAAGCCGTAATCGCCGACCGAGCCTTCGAACACGAGGCTAAGACCGCCGGCGCCACTATTGAGATCTTCGAGGATCTGCCGATTGGCCGTCCTGCCGTCGGCGATCTCGATGCGTTGCGTGACTTCCCACGGTATGCCCGGCGCGCGGCCAGGCACGACGTCCGCATCGCTCGCCCGGCCATAGAGTGGCTCGATGACGATGCCGTCATAGCTCTTCGATTCAAGCGAAGAGATTGATGCGCCTTTGAGCGCCTTTTCCACCAGCGCCTTCCAGGCTGCCTCATCGGCGGGCGGGAAGTCGCGGGCGAGGGGAAGTTCTGCCATTTCCACTAACCCTAGAATGATCCTAGATTTTTCCTAGCACGAAGCTTGGGCGCCGAGAAACCTGGTGGAATACCAGAGAAAATGGGGCAATGGCCACCTTGGCGTCGGGCTCGGGCTACCGCTAAAGTGCCGCAGACCAAGATGCGACGAGGAGAGGGTCATGGCGAGGCGGAGCAGGACGCCGGAGACGGGCGACGATACGGAGGACGAGACGGCAACGACGAAGCCGGGAAAGCGGGCAGCCAAGAAGAAGAGGGCCGCGAAGAGACCGCGAAAAACCGCCCGTAAGTCCGCCAAAAAGAAAGCCGTGCCGAAGGCCGCCGAAGCGGTGGCGGATCCTGCTCCTATTGAGTTGCCGGACGATTGCGTCTTCATCGGCAAGAGCGACAAGCCCGAATACATCCTTCTGAAGCTCGCCAACCGCCACGGACTCATTACCGGCGCCACGGGCACGGGCAAGACCGTGACCCTGCAAGGGCTTGCGGAGAGCTTTTCGGACCAAGGCGTGCCGGTATTTTGCGCCGACGTGAAGGGCGACCTCTCGGGCGTCGCCGAGATGGGCGTGGAGAAGGGCTGGATCAAAGAACGCGCCGCGATGCTCGGATACGAGGTCCCGTACAGTGCCCATCCGGTGATCTTCTGGGACCTGTTCGGTGAGCAGGGACACCCCATCCGCACGACCGTCACGGAATTGGGGCCGCTTCTTCTGTCGCGCCTGATGGATCTCAGCGATGCGCAAGAAGGCGTGCTGAATATCGCTTTCCGCATCGCCGACGACGAGAAACTGCCGCTTCTCGATCTGAAGGATCTGCAATCCTTGCTTCAGAACCTCGCCAGTCGCGCGAAGGACCTCACCACGAAATACGGCAATGTCAGCAAGGTTTCGATCGGCGCCATCCAGCGCTCACTTCTTGTGCTGGAGCAGCAAGGCGCGGAGTACTTCTTCGGCGAGCCGGCGCTGGACGTCAGGAAGGACTTGATGCGCAAGGACTCAGACGGGCGCGGCTATATCAGCGTGCTCGCGGCCGACAAGCTGATGCAAAGCCCGCGGCTCTACGCGACGTTCCTCCTGTTCCTGTTGTCGGAGCTGTTCGAGGAGTTGCCGGAAGTCGGCGATCCCAAGAAGCCCAAGCTCGTTTTCTTCTTCGACGAGGCGCATCTGTTGTTCCGCGATGCGCCCAAGGTTCTCTTGGAAAAGGTCGAGCAAGTGGTTCGCCTCATTCGCTCCAAGGGCGTCGGCGTCTACTTCGTGACGCAGAACCCGCGCGATATTCCCGACACGGTGTCGCGGCAGCTCGGCAACCGCGTGCAGCACGCGTTGCGCGCGTTCACGCCTTCGGAGCAGAAAGCAGTGAAGGCCGCGGCTGAAACGTTCCGCGAGAATCCGGACATCGATACCGAGACGGCGATCATGGAGCTGGGGATCGGCGAGGCGCTGGTCTCGACCCTCGACAAAAAGGGCCAGCCCAGCATGGTCGAGCACACCTTCATCAAGCCGCCATCGTCGCAAGTGGGCCCGCTGAGCCCGAAGCAACGCAGAGCCATCATCGAGGATAGCCCTGTCGCCGGCGTCTATGACGAGGTTCTGGACCGCAAGTCGGCATATGAAATTCTGAAGAAGCGGACCGAACAGCGCGCCAAGGAGCTTGCCGAGGCCGAGGCGGCCGACGAGAAGACCAAGACCTCCCGTAAGAAGTCCGGCGGGCGGCGTGGCGACAGTTTCTGGACGGCGCTCGGAAAATCCGTCGTGCGCTCCGTGGTGCCGATGGCAACGCGGGTGCTGGAGGACGCTATCAAGCGCAATACCATGGGCGGCATTTCGCGCCGCCGCTAAGCGCGCAGACTCTCATCGTCCTGTGCTATCACGCCCGCCATGTTCACGCTTGATGCCATCTCTTTGCGGCTTGGCGGCCATGTTATCTTGGACCGCGCCAGCGCCGCGCTGCCGCCCCGGTCCCGTGTGGGGCTCGTGGGACGCAACGGGGCGGGGAAGTCGTCGCTCCTAAAGCTCATTGCCGGGGTGTACGAGCTTGATGGCGGCCGCATCGAGGCGCCGTCGGGCACGCGCATCGGCTATGTGGCGCAAGAGGCGCCGGGCGGTTCGGCAACGCCCTTCGAGACAGTTCTTGCGGCGGCGGAGGAGCGGGCCGCGCTTCTGGCGGAAGCCGAGCATGCAATGGACGCGCACCGCATCGCCGAGATCCACGAGCGGCTCAACGCCATCGATGCTCATGGGGCGCCTGCGCGGGCCGCGCGCATCCTCGCGGGGCTCGGCTTCTCGGAGGAGGCGCAACATCAGCCCTTGGAGACGTTTTCCGGCGGGTGGCGCATGCGTGTGGCGCTTGCAGCGCTTCTGTTCTCCGAGCCAGACCTGCTGCTGCTGGATGAGCCTTCGAACCATCTGGACCTGGAGGCGGCGCTATGGCTGGAGTCGTTCCTCAAAACCTACCGTAACAGCCTCATCGTCGTGAGCCATGAGCGCGACCTTCTGAACCATGTCGTCGACTACATCCTGCATGTGGACCACGGCAAGGCGACGCTCTACGCGGGCAATTACGACCAGTTCGAGCGGCAACGCCGCGAGCGGCAAGCGCAAGCGGCGGCGGCGCGTGCGAGCCAGGAAGCCAAGCGCAAGAAGCTGCAGGCCTATGTGGAGCGCTGGCGCTACAAGGCGCATACGGCGCGTCAGGCCCAGAGCCGTTTGAAGGCCTTGTCGCGCATGGAGCCGATTGCGGAAGCGCTGGACGATGCCTCCTTGGTCTTCGACTTCCCGAGCCCGAAGGAGACCAAGCCGCCGCTTCTCTTGCTTGAGGATGCGTCGGTCGGCTACGTACCCGACACGCCGGTCCTGTCAGGCCTTGACTTGCGCATCGATCCGGATGACCGCATTGCGCTGGTGGGACGCAACGGCAACGGCAAAACAACGCTGGCGCGGCTCCTTGCCAAACAGCTTGCTCCGATGACGGGCAGGATTGCGGCAAGCGGCAAGCTCACCGTCGGCTACTTCGCGCAGCACCAGATCGAAGAGCTGGTGGCTGACGACACGCCGCTTCAGCACATGGAACGGCTTCTGCCGGGTGCAAAGCCCGGCGAGGTGCGGAACCAACTCGCACGGTTCGGATTTTCAGGTGACAAGGTGAGTGTCGCGGTGCGTCAGCTCTCCGGCGGTGAGCGAGCGCGGCTCTCACTGGCGCTCATCACGCGGCAGGCGCCTCATATTCTCATCCTTGACGAGCCGACCAACCATCTCGACGTTGATGCGCGCGAGGCGCTTGTGCAGGCGCTCGCCGCGTTCGCCGGCGCCGTGATCGTCGTGAGCCATGACCGGCACCTCTTGGGGCTGATCGCCGACCGTTTGTTGCTCGTAGCCGACGGCACGGTGCGGGAGTTCGACGGTAGCTTGGACGATTATCGCGATAGCGTGTTGAGCGTTGCCAAGTCCGGCAAGGGCAACGGCAAAGCGCCGGGCCCGAAGGTCAACCGCAAGGAGAAGCGTAAGGCGGCGGCGGATGCACGCGAGCGCACCAAAGCTTTACGCAAGGCCGTCGTGCAGGCCGAAGCGGATATGAAGGCGCTTACTGTGAGGCGCGATGCGCTCGATGCAGACCTGGTGAATGCGGCACCGACGGAAGCGAGCGCGCTCATGAAGCAGCGCGGTGCGTTGACGCGCGACATCGAGGAGGCGGAAGCGCGTTGGCTGGAAGCGAGCGAAGCGGTCGAAGCCGCCATGAGCGAGGTTGACGCGTAAGCAAAACGGGCGCCCCGAAGGACGCCCGCTGCAATCGTTTGTGTCCGCGCGCTAGGAGGTCGGCGCTTGCGCGTAAAGCTCCTCGACATGATCCCAGTTGATGAGATGGTCGAACCAGGCTTCGAGATACTTCGGCCGCGCGTTGCGGTAGTCGATGTAATAGGAGTGCTCCCAAACATCGCAACCAAGGATTGGCCAGCCGCCCTGCACGAGCGGGTTCTCGCCGTTCGGCGTCTTGGTCACTTCGAGCTTGCCGTCCTTATTCAGCGTCAGCCAGCACCAGCCTGAACCGAACTGGGTCATGCCGGCCTGGATGAAGTCGCCGCGGAACTTGTCGTAGCCGCCGAGATCGCGGTCGATCAGTGCGAGGATCGAGCCCGGGATCTTCTTGCCGCCGCCGTCCTTCTTCATCCACGGCCAGAACTGAATGTGGTTGAAGTCTTGGGCGGCGTTGTTGAAGACGCCGGCATCCTTGCCGAAGCTTTCCTTGACGATGGTCTCGAGGTCTTTGCCCTCGTAACCAGTGTCTTTGATCAACTTGTTGAGGTTGTCCACGTAAGCCTTGTGGTGCTTGTCGTGGTGATATTCGAGCGTTTCAGCCGACATATAGGGCTGAAGCGCATCGTAGGCGTAAGGAAGGGGTGGGAGTTCGAATGCCACTTTCGGGTCTCCGCGAAAAATGGGGTGAAACGGGAAAGATGAGGCAAGCTAAAGCCTCCCCGAAAGCGAAGCAAGCGGCGGGAAAAACGTTTCGCGTTTGGTGAAGGGGGTGGGCGTGGAGCCCCTGAACTCCACGCCCGGTGCCGAGGAAGGTTCGCTTCATCAGTTACAGGGATCTGACGCTTTGGAGAGTGCGTTTTTTCACCTGAACGCAGGCTGAACCGGAGATGCAGGTTGCGTTCAGGGAGGGGCTACTTGATCAGCGCCTGAAGCTGCTTGAACTCAGGCGTGCCGGCACGTTCCATCCACTCGAACAGCACCATTTCGAGATCGACGATGTCGACGCCGGATTTCTGCATTCGGGCGAGCGCGAGCTTGCGGCTGGCCTTCGAGCGGGAGCCGACGGCATCGGCAACCACGAAGGCTTCGAAACCTTGGGACTCCAAATCCATCGCGGTCTGGGTCACGCAGACATGCGCCTCGATGCCACCGATTACGACTTGGGTGCGCCCCTCGCGGCGCAGATCGTGCAGGTGATCGCGCAGACGCTCGTTTTTGACGCAAGAAAATTCGGTCTTGTCGACGATAAGCCCATCATTGGCGAAGGCGTCGCGGATGGAATCATGGGTCGGGCCCAGCCCTTGCGGGTATTGCTCCGACAAGGTGATGGGAATGCCGAGCGTGCGGGCGGCAAGTACCAGATTCACGCAGCGGTCGACCACGCGGTCCTTGCCCGAGATGGCGCTCAGGAGCTTGTCCTGGACGTCGACGATCAGGAGTTGGGATTTTTCCCTCGCAAGCAGCATGGGCGGCACTCTCGCACAGATTTCGGCGCGCCGCCTAGGGGGTGCGGCTTACGCGCTGCCGGAAACCTTCAGCGCGAAGCCGTAAGACAGTGCGACCTCTTTCAGCCGGTCGAACCGGCCGGATGCGCCCGCGTGTCCCGCCTCCATATTGGTCCTCAGCAGCGTGAGGGTTTCGCCCGTCTCGTGTTCGCGGAGCTTGGCGATCCACTTCGCAGGCTCCCAATAGGTGACGCGCGGGTCCGTCAGGCCTGCGACTGCCAGGATGTTGGGGTAACCCATGGCACGCACGTTGTCGTAGGGCGAATAGGCGGCGATCGTGCGGTAGTCGTCCGCGCTTACGATCGGGTTTCCCCATTCCGGCCACTCCGGCGGCGTCAGCGGCAGGGTGTCGTCGAGCATGGTCGTGAGCACGTCGACGAACGGAACCTCCGCGATGATCCCGAGAAAGAGATCGGGTGCCAAGTTTGCGACGGCGCCCATAAGCATGCCGCCGGCGCTGCCGCCATGTGCAATGATCCGGCCGCGCGATGTGAACTTCTGCTGAGCGAGATATTCGCCCGCGGCAATGAAGTCGGTGAAGGTGTTCACCTTCTTCGCGCGCTTGCCGTCCTTGTACCAGCGATATCCCTTCTCCTTGCCGCCGCGCACATGGGCAATGGCGTAGACGAATCCGCGATCCACGAGCGACAGCGCGTTGGTGGAGAAACCCGCCGGCATGGTGATGCCGTAGGCGCCATAGCCGTAGAGGAGGAGCGGGGCGCTGCCGTCGAGCTTCGTCTCCTTGCGGTAGAGGAGGGTCACGGGCACGGTCTCGCCGTCCTCGGCCGGGGCCATGACACGGCGGGTGACGTAAAGGCTCGGATCGTGGCCGCTCGGAACCTCTTGGGTTTTGCGCAACACGCGTTTCCGCGTGTCCATGTCATAATCGAAGGTCTGCGTCGGCGTCGTCATCGACGCATACGTGAAGCGCAGCGTGTTCGTGTCATATTCGTAGCCGTGGGAGAGCCCCAGCGCGTACGCCTCCTCGTCGAAGGCGATTGCGTGCTCTTCCCCGTCGGCGAAACGGCGCACGACGATGCGCGGCAGCCCGTTCTCGCGCTCCAGGCGCACCAGGAAGTCTTTATAGGCGACGATATCGAGAATGAGCCGCCCAGGCCGGTGCGGTTCGATTTCTCGCCAGTTTTGCGGGCTTGGGTCGTCCGCCGGCGCTTCGACGATACGGAAGTCTTCCGCGTCATCCGAGTTGGTGAGGATGACTAGCCGCCCATCGTGGTGGTCGGCAGAATACTCATGATCAGCCTTGCGAGGCGCGATGACGCGCGGGCGCGTACAAGGATCATGCGCGTCGATCAGGCTGACTTCGGACGTCTCGTGGTCGTGCACGCCGAGCAACAGGTACTTGTTGTCCTGAGTGGTGCCGATCTCGAGGAAATAGCCAGGGTCGGCTTGCTCGTGGATGAGATGGTCGTCGCCTTCCAAGCCGATCCCATGCGCGAAAAGTTTGCGGGGCCGATGCTCCTCGTCGAGCCAGATATAGAGGAGCGTCTTGCTGTCGGCGGCCCATTGGAAACTGCCATTGTTGTCGGCGATAGAGCTATCGACCTCGGCGTGCGTCTCCGCGTCGATGATCTTGACGGTGTAAAACTCCGAGCCCTTCGTATCGACCGCGTAGGCGATAAGTTTGTGGTCGGGGCTGTGGGCGACGTTGGCGATGTGGAAATAGGCATGGCCTTCGGCCAACGTATTGCCGTCGACCAGGATCTCTTCTTCACCGCCGCCGCGTGGCTGCCGGCAGTAAAGGGGATGCTGCCCGCCCACGACATAGCGGGCGTAGTAGTCAAAGGCGCCGTCGGGTGCCGGGACGCTTGAGTCGTCCTCCTTGATGCGCCCCTTCATCTCGGCGAACAACGCCTCCTGAAGGCTCTCGGTGTCCGCCATGACGGCGCCCGTATAAGCGTTCTCCGCTTCGAGATGCGCGCGAATGTCCGCAGGCAGCGCGTCTGGATCGCGCATGACCGCTTGCCATTTGTCGGCACGCAGCCAAGCGTAATCGTCCTCACGTTCGATGCCGTGATGGGCGGAGCGCGATGGGCGGCGTTCGGCGCACGGTGCGCACGCCAAGGGAGCTGTTTCGTTCATGTCGCTTTATTG
>DGOS01000005.1:0-5788 GCA_002390155.1 Hyphomicrobiaceae bacterium UBA4460
GCGAAGAGCTGTTCAAGGCGCCGAACGAATTCGTCAAAGGCGTTGTCAGCATCGCTGAGCTTCCCGACGAGGGCACGCCGGAGATCGCCTTTGCCGGACGGTCCAATGTGGGCAAGTCGAGCCTGATCAATGCGCTCACGAGCCGGAAGACGCTGGCGCGCGTCTCGGTCACGCCGGGGCGCACGCGCGAACTCAACTTCTTCACGCTCGGCCCTGAAGGTGAGCTCTACCTGGTGGACATGCCGGGCTACGGCTATGCCAGGGCCCCGAAGTCGGAGGTCAAAGGCTGGACCCAGTTGATCCGGGACTATCTGAGGGGGCGCCGCCAGCTGAAGCGGGTGTTCCTGCTGATCGATGCCCGCCACGGCATCAAGGCTAACGACCGGGACACCATGAAACTGCTGGATGAGGCCGCCATGTCCTATCAGGCGGTACTGACCAAGGCGGACAAGCCGAAGCAGAGCGAGCTTCAGGCGGTGATCGCCAAGACGGAGGCCGAACTGTCGAAACGCCCGGCAGCCTACCCCCAAATCCTGGTGACCTCGGCCCGAACCGGCTCCGGCATTCCGGAATTGCGGGCCGCGGTGGCAACCTTGGCACCAAACGGCGTTGTGCCTTGAGGCCAAGCGCCGGTATAAGGCGCAAATGGCCAAGACCAAGACAGCCCAGGTAAAGTCGAAGGACCCGGCGCCTCCCAAGGACGCAGGCCCGCTCGCGGACGTACTCGCTTCCGTCCACGCCAACGCCAAGACCTTGTCGGAGGCCCTGCCCTATATGCAGCGCTACGACCGCAAGACGGTGGTAGTGAAGTATGGCGGCCATGCCATGGGCGATCCGGAGCTTGCCCGCGACTTCGCCCGGGACATCGTGCTGCTCAAGCAGGCCGGGGTGAACCCGGTCGTGGTCCATGGCGGCGGCCCGCAGATCGGCAAGCTGCTGGAGCGGCTCAACATCAAATCCGAATTCAAGGACGGCTTGCGGGTCACCGACCGGGAGACCGTGGACGTGGTGGAGATGGTGCTCGCCGGCTCGGTCAACAAAGAGATCGTCTCGGCCATCAACAACCAAGGCGGCAAGGCCGTGGGCATTTGCGGCAAGGACGCCAATCTGATGCGGGCCAAGCGGCTCGAGCGGCGCGTGCGTGACCCTCAGTCAAATATCGAGCAGGTCCTCGATCTCGGCTTCGTCGGCGAGCCCGGCCTGGTTGAACCGCATATCATGGACGTCATTATCGAGTCGGACCTGATCCCGGTGGTGGCGCCGATCGGCGTCGGACCAGACGGCGAGACGCTCAACATCAACGCCGACACTTTTGCTTCGGCGCTGGCCGTGGCCCTGAAGGCGAAGCGGCTCCTACTCCTCACTGACGTGGACGGCGTGCTCGACAAAGAGGGCCGCTTGGTGCGCTCCATGTCCACGGCGGAAGCGCAAAGCCTGATCGATGACGGCACCATCAACGGCGGCATGATCCCGAAGATCGAGGGCTGCGTGGACGTGATCTCGGAGGGCGTCGAGGCCGTGGTCATCATCAACGGCAAGGTGCCACATGCCGTGCTGCTGGAACTGTTCACCGAGCACGGCGTGGGTACGCTGATCGAACGCAAGCGCCCTGGCGGCAGCCGCACGAGGGCGCCGCGATGAGCGCTACCCAAGGGCAAGGCTTCGGCCATGTAAAGACGTGGGTCTTCGACCTCGACAACACGCTCTACCCGGCCGATTGCGATCTGTTCTCCCAGATCGACAAGCGCATGGGTGCGTTCATCGCCGATGCGTTCGATCTCTCCATCGAAGACGCACACGCCTTGCGGCAGCGCTACTATTTCGAGCACGGCACCACGCTCGCCGGTCTTATCCGGCTTCACGGCGTGTGCCCGGACTCGTTTCTCGATTATGTGCACGACATCGATCTTGACGTTGTCGCCCCTTCGCCCGAGCTTGTCGCCGCCATCGACGCACTGCCGGGCCGGAAGTTCGTGTTCACCAACGGCTCGCGCAAACACGCCGAGGCCGTGGCGGAAAAGCTCGGCGTGCTCGATCACTTCGAGGACATTTTCGACATCCGCGCGCTCGACTTTGTGAACCCCAAGCCGACACGCGAAGCCTTCGACCGGTTCACCGGCACGCACGGCATCGAGACCGCCAACGCGGCGATGTTCGACGACCTGCCGCATAATCTTGAGACCGCGCAAGCGATCGGCATGACCACGGTCTGGATCGATTGCCGCGCGACCGGCCGGCCCGAGCATCAGAGCCACGAGACGTGGTCCACACTGCCCGATTACATTCATCACCGTACCGAGGCGCTTGCGCCTTTCCTCACCGCCATCGCGAGCGCTCTTGCCGAAGACGCCGAGAGCCCCGCGACGCGCTTGCCCCAAGCACAATTCTGCCTGACCTGACGGAGTCCCATGTCTCACGATCATCTCAAGAATTTCATCGACGGCGCTTTTCAGCACGCAGCAGAGATCACGCCGAACAGCAAAGGCGTCGTGCGCGACGCAGTCGAGGAGGTCCTGAACCTGCTCGACAAGGGCGAGCTGCGCGTGGCCGAGAAGACGAACGGCGAGTGGGCCGTGAACCAATGGGTGAAGAAGGCGATTTTGCTGTCGTTCCGCTTGGAGGATCCGCACCGGATGGAGGGCGGGCCGGACGACTCGTCCTGGTGGGACAAAGTTCCGGTCAAGTTCGAGAAGTGGAAGGCGAAGGACTTTAAGGAAGCAGGCTTCCGCGCCGTGCCGGGCTGCATTGTGCGCCACTCGGCCTATATCTCGCCCGGGGTCGTGCTCATGCCTTGCTTCGTCAATCTCGGGGCGCGCGTGGATAGCGGCGCCATGATCGACACCTGGGCTACGGTCGGCTCTTGCGCGCAGATCGGCAAGAACGTGCACCTGTCGGGCGGCGCCGGCATTGGCGGCGTGCTGGAGCCCTTGCAGGCGAACCCCGTGATCATCGAGGACAATTGCTTCATCGGCGCGCGCGCCGAGGTGGCCGAAGGCGTGATCGTCGGCGAGGGCTCCGTGCTCTCCATGGGCGTCTATATCGGCCAGTCCACCAAGATCGTCGACCGCGCCACGGGCTTCGTGCACCAGGGCCGCGTGCCGCCCTACTCCGTGGTGGTGTCCGGCTCGATGCCGGGCAAACCACTGCCGGACGGCTCGCCTGGCCCCTCGCTCTACTGCGCCGTCATCGTCAAGACGGTGGACGAGCAGACCCGCTCCAAGACCTCCATCAACGAGCTGTTGCGCGACTGAGATATCCCGTTAACCCAGCGCGGGGTTTCACGGCGTTGGGTTCATATCCCTCTTCGCAAGACGGCCGTTCGGCCTTACAAACTCAGAGGCTGAGTCGCGAAAGGCCGTCCAGGGGGGAATGATGGACCTACAATATCTCTTCGCTTCGTTTGACGGACGCCTCAACCGGGCCAAATGGTGGGTCGGCGTGGTCATTCTCGCCATCATCAGCCTGGCTTTCGGGCTGATCATCGAGCTTATTTTCGGCGGGGGCTTTTTCGGCGGTTTTCTGGCAACCCTCGTCGCACTCGTCCTGTTCTTCCCGACCTATGCCTTGTGCGCGAAGCGCTTCCAGGACCGGGACAAGCCGGGCATGACCGCGCTCTACGGTTTGGTGCCCTCGTTGCTGGCCGGCTTGTTCGACGCCTGGGGCATGACGGGCACACCTGCCGAACTCAATGGGCTTGGCTGGCTTTGCATGCTGGTCAATCTGGGCGTGGGCCTTTGGTTCCTCATCGATTTGGGCATTCTGAAGGGCACGCCGGGGCCGAACAATTATGGCGGCGACCCGCTGACGGCCCTCACCTAGTCCTCAAAAGCTTCGCTGATGCATAAGGCCGAGCAGGCCTCGCCGCTTGCCAGGGGGCCGGGGCCCCGTCATGTTCTCCGGGCGCGGCGCTCCGTCGCGCCGGAACCCAAGGGACCGATCCATGACCACGCCCGGCGAAAGGGCCGTCGCGCTCGCACAACTCTTGATCCGCTGCGCCAGCGTCACGCCAAAGGACGCGGGCGCCTTGGACGTTCTGATCGAGCCGCTGACGAAGGCGCGGTTCGCCTGCGAACGCCTCACCTTCAGCGAAGACGGCACGCCGCCGGTGGACAATCTCCTGGCGCGGATCGGCGAGGGCCCGCCGCATCTGTGCTTCGCCGGCCATACGGACGTGGTGCCGCCGGGGGACGAGGCCCTGTGGAGCCATCCGCCCTTCGCCGCGGAGATCGCCGACGGGGTGCTCTTCGGCCGCGGCGCGTCCGACATGAAGGGCGCAATCGCTTGCTTTGCGTCCGCGGCGCTCGACTACGCCAAGGCGAAGAACCGCGAGATCGACGGCACGATCAGCCTGCTCATCACCGGCGATGAAGAAGGCCCGTCCATCAACGGCACGCGGAAAGTGCTCAAGTGGATGGAGCAGAAGGGCCTGAAGCCCGACCACTGCATCGTCGGCGAGCCCTCCAATACCGACAAGCTTGGCGAGACGATTAAGATCGGGCGCCGCGGCAGCCTCAACGGCCGGCTGAAGGTCGCGGGCCAGCAAGGGCACGTGGCGTATCCGCATCTTGCCGCCAATCCGGTGAAAGGCATCATCGCGGCGCTGACCAGGATTTACGACGAACCGCTCGACTACGGTAGCGCGCATTTCTCGCCGTCTAATCTTGAGGTCACCAGCATCGACGTGGATAACCCGGCGACGAACGTGATCCCGGCAAGCGCGGAAGCGAAGTTCAATATCCGCTTCAACGACCGGCATGGACCGGAGTCGCTGGAGAAGATGCTGCGGGAGCAAGTGGGGGCGGCCCTCAACGACACCGAACTCACCTTCACGCTGGAGTTCGATCCGCCTGGCGATGTGTTTGTCACCGAGCCGGGTCCGCTCGACGCTCTCTTGAGCGAGTCAGTGCACGAGGTTACCGGGCTCACGCCCGCGCTGTCGACGGCCGGCGGCACCTCGGACGCGCGCTTTATCAAGGACTACTGCCCCGTCGTGGAGTTCGGGCTTACCACCCAGACCATCCACAAGACAGATGAGAACGCCAAGGTCAGCGACCTCGAGCAACTGACCGCGATCTATCGGCGCTTCATCGAGCGCTATTTCGAGGCGTTCGCCGGGGGACCCGATGGGCGGTGACGGCCGGCCGATCGGGGTCTTCGACTCCGGCATGGGCGGCTTGACGGTGCTACGGGCCCTTGCCGCACGCCTCCCGCATGAGCGCTTCGTCTATCTCGGCGATACGGCGCGGCTGCCCTACGGCACCAAGAGCGCGGAAACCGTCCAGGCTTACGCGCTGCAAGCCACGCAGCTCCTCGTCGGCGAAGGCGTGAAGATGGTGGTGATCGCCTGCAACACCGCCTCTGCCGTGGCACTTGCCGTGCTGCAGGAGTCATGGGACCCGGTGCCCGTGATCGGGGTGATTGAGCCGGGCGCCGCGGCGGGAGTCGCTGCGACAAAGAACAAGCGCATTGCCGTACTCGCGACCGAAAGCACCGTGCAGGGACGCGCCTATGCGCGGGCCATTCAGCGGCTGATGGCGGACGCGGACGTCGTCCAGCAGCCGTGTCAGGTTTTTGTGGCGCTCGCCGAAGAAGGCTGGGCCGAAACGCCGGCGACACTCGCCACTGCTAAGCATTATCTCGAGCCGCTATTCGATGGGGACGACGCCCCCGACACGCTGGTGCTTGGCTGCACGCACTTTCCCGTGCTGGCGAACGCGATCCGCCGCACCGTGGGGACAAACATCGCGCTCGTGGATTCGGCGGAGACCACGGCGGCGGCCGTCGCAGA
>DGOS01000005.1:5904-10870 GCA_002390155.1 Hyphomicrobiaceae bacterium UBA4460
CCGGAACGGTTTGCGCGCGTCGGCGCCATCTTCTTGGGCCGTGAGATCGCCGTGGACGATGTCGAGCTTGTGGACTTGCGAAAGGCTTAGCCTTTGGGCGGCGGCTCGGAGTCCGGCAGCGCGGCGGAATCGTCCGTGGGATCAGGCTCGTCGAGTTCGGCGGGCGCATCCGTGTCGGCGGCAGTCGACACATCCTTCAACAGCCCCATGAACCAATTCCGGCCAAGGACCACCGCGACGAGCGCGAAGTAGAGCACGCCGCCGCCGATCACGAGAATGGCCAGCGCCGTCTCGTCGCGGAAATGGGTCATCGAGGCAAGCGCCTGGTGAAGACCGTAAGCGCCGGCAAAGAGCGCGCCGGCAAACACGACGCCAACGATGAGCAACTTCGCGACAGGCCCGCCAATGGCCGTGCCCGAAACGGCGAAGCCTTGGCGCCGCGCGAAATACGCAAGCAAGCTCAAATTTATCCAGGCGCCGATACTGGTGGCGAGGGCAAGGCCGACTTGCGCCAGCGGGCCCATCAGCACCACCTTCAAGCCAATGTTGACGGTCGCGGCGAGCAGCGCCGCTTTCACCGGCGTCAGCGTATCGCGGCGCGCATAGAAGGGCGCGGTGAAACTCCGCAGCAGCACGAAGGGAATGAGTCCAATCGAGTAAGCGGCAAGGGTGTTGCCCGCGGCAAGCGCATCGGCCGCCGTGAACGCGCCGCGCGCAAACAGCGCCCGCATGATGAGGTCGGGAATGGCGACGGCTGCGGCTGCGCACGGCACGGTCAGAAGCAGCGCCAGTTGGATGCCGCGCGCTTGGGCCGACGCCGCGCCCGCCTCGTCCCCCGCCGCCAAGCGCCGCGACATCTCCGGCAACAGCACGGTGCCGACGGCGATACCCACGACGCCGATGGGCAGCTGATTGATGCGGTCGGCGTAGTAGAGCGCCGACAGCGCGCCGGTGGGCAGGAAGGTCGCGATCAGCGTATCGGCGAAGAGCGCGAGCTGCACACCGCCCGCGCCGAGAATGGCCGGGCCTAAGGCCTTAAGGAATTTGCGGGTGGGTTCGTCGAGTTTCGGCATGCGCAAGCGAATGCCGAAACCGTGGGCCTCGGCGTCAAAGCCCAACAGAATGGCTTGCGCCACACCGGCAATGAGGACACCCCAAGCCGCCGCATGGCCGGCATCGGGAAAATAGGGCGTCAGCAGCAGTGTGGCGATCACCGAGAGGTTCAGCAGCACGGGCGCGCTGGCCGCCGCGGCGAAGCGGTTATTGGCGTTGAGCACGCCGGCGAACAGGGTCTCCAACGAGACAAGCGCCAGATAGGGGAAGGTGATGCGCGTGAGCGCGACCGCGAGATCGTAGCGTTCCGGATCGCCGACAAGGCCGGGCGCGAGAAGCCCGACGACTTCCGGTGTGAACAGAAGCGCAATGGCGAGCAGCACCAGATTGATGGTGACCAGCGCCGCGGCGATCTGATCGGCGAAGAGCTTGGCCGCCGGCAGGCCCGCCTCCTCCAGCGTGCGCGCATAGGCCGGCACGAAGGCGGCGGCGAAGGCCCCTTCGGCGAAGATGGCGCGGAAATGGTTCGGCAGGCGGAAGGCGACGAAGAAAGCGTCGGCCATCGGTCCGGCGCCGAGAATGGCAGCCATGACCACATCGCGGATGAAGCCAGTGAGGCGTGAGACGAGCGTGAGCCCGCCGACAGTGGCGATGCGCCTGATCATGCGCTTGGCTGATCCCCCCTTGAAGGTCGCCTTGCTGAAGGTGTACTTGGCTTAATAGTCCACCTTGACCAGGTAAAGGCCTTGGGGCGGCGCCACCGGCCCGCAAGCCGCGCGATCCTTGGCTTCCAAGGCCTTTTTGAGGTCGCCGCTCGTCCAGCGCCCCTCGCCCACGAGCTTCAGCGACCCCACCATGGAGCGCACCTGATTGTGCAGGAAGGAGCGGGCAGACGCCTCGATCCGGACGATCTCGCCGTGGCGGGAGACCTCCAGCCGGTCCAGGGACTTTTTCGGCGAAGCCGCTTGGCACTCGGTGGAACGGAATGTCGTGAAGTCGTGATGGCCGATGAGGCCTTGCGCGGCGTCGTGCATGGCCTTGGCGTTCAGAGGCTTAAACACGCCCCAGGCACGGCCCCGCTCCAGCGCCAGCGGGCTGCGCCGGTCGACGACGCGATAAAGATAGTGCCGTGCCTTTGCGGAGAAGCGCGCGTCGAAACCGTCCGGCACCTGCTCGCAATCCAGCACCGAGATCGGCTCGGGCCGCAATTGCGCATTGATTGCGTCGCGGATCTTGGCCGGCGCCCAGTCCCGTTCGAGATCGACATGGGCGACTTGGCCGATGGCGTGGACACCGGCGTCGGTGCGCCCGGCACCGCCCGGCATCGCATCCTCGTCGGAGAAATCCTTGATCGCTTGCGCGAGCCGCCCTTGCACCGACATCTGCCCGTCCTGACGCTGCCAGCCGACAAAGGGTGTGCCGTCATATTCCAGGGTGAGCTTGTAGCGGGGCATGGCTAATCGAAAACCGTGCGCGCGGGAAGGTCTATACCGCGCAGGAAGGAATCGGCCGACATCGGCTTTTTGCCGGCGCGCTGAACCTCGGTGAGACGCACGGCGCCTTCCCCGCACGCAACCGTCAGCGCATCATCGAGTAGCATACCTGCAGGCGCATTGCCGTCGGCGAGCTTGGAGTCGAGCACCTTCACACGCTCGCGCTTACCGCCAAGGTTGATCTCGAACCAAGCGCTCGGGTACGGGCTAAGCCCGCGAATATGGTTGTGCACGACCTTGGCTGCCAACGACCAGTCGATCCGCGTATCCGCGTTCTTGATTTTGGCCGCGTAGGTGGCGTTCGCATCGTCTTGCGCAAGACATTGCAGCGTCCCGCTCTCAAGTGCCGCGAGGGCCTCCACGATCATGCTTGCACCAAGTTCCGAGAGCGCGTCGTGCAGCTGCCCCGCCGTCATGTCCGGCCCAATGGACTCGCGCTCCATGAGACAGACCGGCCCTTCGTCGAGCCCTTCGGTGATGCGCATGATGCACACGCCGGATTCGGCATCGCCCGCCATGATCGCGCGGTTGATGGGCGCGGCGCCCCGCCAGCGCGGCAGGAGCGAGGCGTGGATGTTGAACAGCCCGCGCCGCGTGGCATTGAGAATTGGTTTGGGCAGGATGAGCCCATAGGCGACAACGACGGCCGCCTCCGCATCGAGCGCGGCGAAACGCTTCTGCTCCGCAGGGCTCTTGAGATCGTTCGGCACGCGTATTTCTAGCCCGGCCGCCTCCGCCGCCTCGTGCACGGGCGACTTCCGCAAGGCCATGCCGCGCCCCGCCGCGCGGGGCGGCTGGGTATAGACGGCGACGACCTCGTGACCCCCTTTCAGAAGCGCTTGAAGCGCCGGCACGGCAAAATCGGGCGTGCCCATGAAGATGATGCGCATGGGTCCGGGTCTTAGGCTGGTTGAGGTGCGAAGTGAAGCCTTTGGCGGCTACATCGCCTCGGCGCGCTTCTGCTTGGTGAATTTCTTGACGATTATGTCGCGCTTGAGCCGCGACAAATAGTCGATGAACAGCACGCCGTCGAGATGATCGACCTCATGCTGGACAATGGTGGAGAGGAGGCCTTCGAGCACGCGCTCTTGGCGTTCGCCCTCTCGGTCGAGAAAGGCGACGCGGCTAACGGCCGGGCGCTCGACCTCCGCCGTCACTTCGGGGATGGACAGGCAGCCCTCCTCGTGGACGCGCAATTCCTCGGAGCGGTCGAGGATCTTCGGATTGACCATGACGATGGGGTCCTTGGGCTCATCGTCGCCCGTCGCGTCCATGACGATCAGCCGGCGCGAGATTCCGATCTGCGGCGCCGCCAGCCCCACGCCGGGCGCGTCGTACATGGTGGCCAGCATGTCGTCCATGAGCCGGCGCAGATCGTCGTCCACGCGCTCGATGGGCTCTGCCACCTGGCGCAGCACCGGGTCCGGGATGATGATGATGGGGTAGAGATGCGTCATGGGTTCCCGGCTGACATAAGGACCGGGCGCAGCTCGGTCAACATGTTCCTGTTTTGGTCTGAACTCGCGAATCAGCCTATAGCTTGGTCTTATGGCTCTTGAGCCCCTTCAGGTGGGGAGCATCACGCTCGACCCGGTCCATGTGGCCCTCGCGCTCGCAGGGCTTGCTGTCCTTGCGCTGCTTGCGCTCGCGATCATTCTCATCGTGCTCATCGTGCGGCGAAAGCGCGAAGGCGCCGCCAACGACACCCAACTTGGCGAGATGCGCGTCCGGCTTCAGACGCTGGCCGAGGTCAGCGTGACCCGGCACGGGGAGCTGGCGCGCGCCGTGAACGAGCGGCTCGACCGCATGACCCACAAGGTCGGCAGCGACCTCAACGAGACGGCGCGCAAGACGCACGACTCCATCTCCAAGCTCAACGAGCGCCTGGCGGTGATCGACACGGCGCAGAAGAACCTCACGGACCTCTCCTCGAACATGGTGAGCTTGCAGGAGATCCTCGCCAACAAGCAGGCGCGTGGGGCCTTCGGCCAAATGCGCATGGAGACCATCGTCAAGGACGGGCTGCCGGCGGGCGCCTATACGTTCCAGGCGACGCTCTCCAACGGCAAGCGGCCGGACTGTCTCCTGCATATGCCGAACACGCCAGCGGGGATCGTGATCGACGCCAAGTTTCCGCTGGAGGGCTTCGAAGCGTTCCGCACGGCCAAGCGCGAACAGGAAAAGAAAGAGGCCGCACGCCGGGTGCGCACCGACGTCACCCGCCATATCGAGGCGATGGCGGAGCGCTATTTCATCGCCGGGGAAACCCAGGACACGGCCATCCTATTCGTGCCGTCCGAAGCGATCTACGCGGACCTTGCCGAGCATTTCTCGGACATCATCCAAAAAGCGCACCGGGCACGCATCGTCATCTGCGCCCCAAATATGATGATGCTCGCAGTGCAAACCATGCAAGCCAT
>DGOS01000032.1:0-1168 GCA_002390155.1 Hyphomicrobiaceae bacterium UBA4460
TGGGCGGTGATGATCGCCGGCTCGATCGCCTTGACGAGCTCCGGCAGATGACCGGGCAGTTCTTTTCGTGACGTGGAGGCCCCAAGCGCCGCCGCGACCGCGCCGCAGCCGGTGTGACCGAGCACAAGGATGAGCGGAACGCCGAGATTGGCCACGGAAAACTCGAAGCTCGCCAGGCCAAAATTGCTGACGACGTTACCGGCATCGCGCGACACGAAAAGATCGCCAGGGCCCTGATCGAAAATGATCTCAGGGGCCACGCGGCTGTCGGCACAAGACAAGATGCCGGCGATGGGATGCTGCACTTTCGCGCGCGCCGCGCGGCCCGGCGAGAAATCCGTCGCCTTCGGCTCGTTCGCCACGTAGCGGGCGTTGCCAGCCTTCAGCCGTTTGAGGGCTTCCGATGGCGGAATGGCGTTCGGCGCCGGCTTGTCATCGGCGGCGTTCGCGACGACGGGCCGCATCGTGCTTGCGGCAAACAAGGCCCCGACACCGGCCATCAGCCCGCGGCGCGACAGACTCGGTCTCTTGTGATCTCCGCCCATGCGTTGCGTCCTCCCGGCAAAGTGATTCTTCCTTGCCGAGCCTCCCCCGAGGCACAGGTGCGGTCAAGCCTGCGTCAGGCGTCTTTGGGCTTGGAGAGGATCATGCGGTAGCAATCGAGATTGCGCGCCATAAACTCGTAGGCCGCGCCCCAAAGATAGAGACGGAAGCGGCGGTATTCGAAATCGCCGAACGTCTTCAGCACGTAGTCCTTGTTGGACTCCAAGTTCTCGGCCCACTGCTTGAAAGTGAGGAAGTAGCTCCAGCGATCGGAGTGGATTTCCTCCGCCTCGAAATCGGTCTTGTTCATCTTGTTGAGAAAGTCGTCGAGCACGAGGAAGGAGTGGTTGCCCGCATAGATGTAGCGGACCATGAACGTCGACAGCTCGTACTTCGTCCGCGCCGCGCTGCCGTCGAGAAACACGAGGCCGCCTGGCTTCAAGAGCCGGAAGAATTTTTTCAGCACCTTCTCGTAGTTCGGCAGATGCTCGATGACGCCCATGATGACGATGGCGTCGAACGGCTCGTCCGGTTCGTAGTCGTAGAAGTCGGTGAGCAGGATCTCGAACCGGTCGCCGAAATTGGCAAGCTTGTCGCGCAAGAAGTTCTGCGAGACTTCCGAGTT
>DGOS01000032.1:1252-2761 GCA_002390155.1 Hyphomicrobiaceae bacterium UBA4460
CAGCTCGCACTTCTCGATGGCCCAGTCGAACTTCCGCTCCAGCGCTTTCGACAGCGGCTCGTCGTCGCTCTCGTAGATGCCTTGGCTGTAGGCCGGGAACACGGGGTCGAGGAAACTCAAGAACAGCTTCGGGTCGAGATTGTAGTGCGAGGCGATCGCCTGCTTGTTGGTGTAGACCTGCCCGAACAGCGCGGGCTGGATGAAGCGCCACGCGGCGACCAGCGGGTGACTGTCGTCGAGCGAGGCCCGCAGCGCAAAAGGCTTCAGCATGTCGCCTTCGATGTCGATGTCGCCCTGCAAATAGGCTTCGGCGATGTCGCCCTCGTCCAGGGTCCGCAAAGCCTTGATCGCCCGCTCGTTATGGAGGGCGATGTGGAACTCCGGCTCGCCTTCGCCCACGGTGCGCTTGGCGCCATCGGGGAGTTCGATGGAGAAGGGAGTCGCAATCCCGCCGACACGGTCGATGAAGGCGTCGAGCCTGCTTGCGGCTGATGACATCCGAACTGTTCCCCGGCTGATAAGGCCCGCGTTGGTGGCGCGCGCGGGCAGGCAGTGTCCTGCTCTGTCCGATTGTGCCCCGGAAGCGGGCGCCATGGAAAGCCCGGCCCGGCTCAATTTCCGAAGGCAGACAAGGCTGCTTCTCGGGCTATGATCCGCCGCGCACAAGTATCGAAGGGTCTCCCGAATGTCGTTCTTCACGTCCTGGCTGCGGCTCGCCGCTGTGGCCGCCGTCCTCCTTCTGAGCTTCCTCCCCGTTCCGGAGGCCGATGCAAAGAAGCCAGGGGCCATCTTGAGAGTCTGGCCGCTGATCGGCGGCAGCCCGGACGCCGGCGAAGCGTTCCGCATCCTGTATCAATCCACGGGGCTCAAGGGGCACCCCATTCAAGTGTCTGGTGCGATCTACATCCCGCCCGGCAAGGCGCCACCAGGTGGCCGTCCCGTGATCGCCTATGCGCACCCCACATCCGGGGTGGTGAGAAAATGCGCGCCCTCGCTGATGCCCGACAATGCCGGGCTGATTTGGGGGCTCAAGTCGATGCTGGCCAAGGGCTACATCGTCGTGGCGACGGATTATCCGGGGCTCGGCTCGCCGGGCATTCATCCCTATCTTATCGGGAAGAGCGAGGGGCGCGCGGTCCTCGATTCCGTCCGCGCCGCCATTGCCTTGCCACGCTCGGGCGCCTCGAACCGCTTTGTGGTTTGGGGCCACAGCCAGGGCGGCCACGCCGCGCTCTATGCCGGCGAACTCGCGAAGTCCTATGCGCCGGAGCTGAAGCTGCTTGGCGTCGCGGCGGCGGCGCCGGCCACCTATCTCATCGAACTGTTCGACGCCGACAAGGAGAGCGCCGCGGGCAAGGAGCTCACAGCAATGGCGATCTACTCCTGGTCGAACCTCTATGGCGATCCTGCCTCGACCCTCGTCGCGCCGAACGCGATGAATGTCTACAAGACCATGGCGCATGACTGCATCGAGTCGGTCGCCGATTTTCTCGCCTTAGACAAGGCCGA
>DGOS01000120.1 GCA_002390155.1 Hyphomicrobiaceae bacterium UBA4460
GTGCCGATCGCCATGGAGGAGAAGCTTCGCTTCGCCATCCGTGAGGGCGGTCGTACGGTCGGCGCCGGCGTCGTGGCATCGATCATCGAGTAATTGGAGATTAGAAGCGCGTCGTCCTCAGGGTGGCGCGCTTCTTAAACTTAAGGCCGTCGAGATGCAGAGTCAGAACATAAGAATCAGGCTGAAAGCCTTCGACCATCGCATTCTCGATGCGTCGACCAAGGAGATCGTCAACACGGCGAAACGCACCGGTGCGGAAGTTCGCGGGCCCATCCCGCTGCCAACCCGCATCGAGAAGTTCACCGTGAACCGTTCGCCCCACATCGACAAGAAAAGCCGTGAGCAGTTCGAAATGCGCACGCATAAACGGCTGCTCGATATCGTCGATCCCACGCCGCAGACGGTCGATGCGCTGATGAAGCTCGATCTCGCCGCCGGCGTGGATGTCGAGATCAAGCTCTAACGGCTGCGGGACGAGGCAAGGAACAAGTTCGATGCGATCAGGTGTCATCGTGCAAAAGGTCGGCATGACCAGGATCTTCACCGATGCCGGGGAACACATCCCGGTGACGGTGCTGCGTCTGGAGAATTGTCAGGTCGTGGCCCAGCGCACTGCCGAGAAGAACGGCTATACGGCCGTGCAACTTGGGGCCGGCCGGCCCAAGGTCAAGCGTCTGACGCGCGCCGAGCGCGGCGGGTTCGCCGTGGCCAATGTCGAGCCGAAGCGGAAGGTAGCGGAGTTCCGCGTGAGCCCGGAGAACATGATCGACGTGGGCGCGGAGATCACCGCCGACCACTTCGTCGAGGGCCAGTTCGTGGACGCATCCGGCACCTCGATCGGTAAGGGATTTGCCGGCGGCATGAAGCGGCACGGCTTTGGCGGCCTCAGGGCCAGTCACGGCGTGTCGATCAGTCACCGTAGCCTTGGTTCGACCGGTCAGTGTCAGGATCCGGGCAAGGTGTTCAAAGGTAAGAAAATGGCCGGCCAGATGGGCTCCGTCGCCGTCACCACACAGAACCTGCGGGTGGTGAGAACGGACGTCGATCGCGGACTGATCATGATCCGCGGTGCGGTTCCAGGCGCCAAGGGCGGCTGGGTGCTGCTGCGCGATGCCGTGAAGCGTGCTTTGCCGGATGCGGCGCCGAAGCCCGGCGCGTTCCGGAAAGGCGCGGACGATCAGAAGCCGGCGAAGGAAGCAAAGTTGGAAACGAAGCCAGAGGCCGCGCCTGAGGCGCCGGCGCCTGAGGCCAAGCCCGAAGAGGGCGGGGATAAAGCGTGATGAAGGCGGACGTAACAACGCTCGACGCCAAGAAGGCGGGCACGATTGAGCTCTCGGACGACGTGTTCGGGCTGGAGCCGCGTGCCGACCTGCTGCATCGCATGGTGCGCTACCAGCTTGCCGCGCGACGCAGAGGCACGGTCGCGGTCAAGGACCGTTCGGAGATCGTCGGGACGACAGCCAAGATGTTTCGCCAGAAGGGCACGGGCCGGGCGCGCCACGGCAACGCCAAGCCGACGATCTTCCGTGGCGGCGGTAAGGCATTCGGTCCGAAGCCGCGTAGCCATGACATCGAGCTGCCGAAGAAAGTGCGCGCGCTGGCGCTTCGCCACGCGCTGTCGTCCAAGGCTAAGACGGACGCGCTGGTGGTGATCGATTCCTGCGAGATGAAAGATCCGAAGACCAAGGCGCTGAAGGCACGGTTCGACAAGCTCGGCGTGAGCTCGGCGCTCGTCGTCGACGGCGCGGAGGTGCAGGACGGCTTCGCGCGTGCCGCGCGCAACATTCCGCACATCGATGTGCTGCCGGTGCAGGGCATCAATGTCTACGACATCCTTCGGCACGATACGCTCGTGCTGACGAAAGCCGCGCTCGAAGCGCTGGAGGCACGGTTCAAATGAGTGCGCTTCAAGCATATGACGTGATCCTGTCACCGGTGATCACCGAGAAGTCGAGCGAGGCGTCGGAGTCGAACCATGTGGTGTTCCGCGTGCGCCTCGATGCGACCAAGCCTCAGATCAAGAAGGCGGTCGAGAAGCTGTTCGGCGTGAAGGTGGTCGCGGTGAATACACTGACCCGTAAGGGCAAGACCAAGCGGTTCCGCGGCATCGAAGGCCGCCAGAAAGATGTGAAGAAGGCCGTCGTCAAGCTTGCCGAAGGCGAGTCGATTGACGTGACGACAGGGATTTAACGAGATGGCGCTGAAGAACTTCAAACCAACATCGCCGAGCCAGCGTCAGCTGGTGCTCGTCGACCGCAGCCATCTGTGGAAGGGCAAGCCGGTCAAGTCGCTGACCGAGGGCTTGAACAAGTCCGGTGGCCGCAACAACACGGGACGGGTCTCGATCTGGCATCGTGGTGGCGGGCACAAGCGCTCATACCGGCTGGTCGACTTCAAGCGGACCAAGCGCGGCATGCCGGCGACGGTCGAGCGGATCGAATACGACCCGAACCGCACGGCGTTCATTGCGCTGATCAAGTACGAAGACGGCGATCTCGCATACATTTTGGCGCCGCAGCGCCTGGCGCCGGGCGACACGGTGATTGCCGACGACAAGGCAGACGTGAAGCCGGGCAACGCCATGCCTTTGGCCAGCATGCCGATCGGCACCATCGTCCACAACGTGGAGATGAAGGTGGGCAAGGGTGGCCAGATCGCGCGAGCGGCTGGTAGCTACGTCCAGCTCGTGGGCCGCGACGCTGGCTATGCGATTTTGCGCCTCAACTCCGGCGAGACACGCATGGTGCCTGCCGGCTGCATGGCTACAGTGGGTGCCGTGTCCAACCCGGACAATTCCAACACATCGTTCGCCAAGGCCGGACGCATGCGGTGGAAGGGGCGCAAGCCTGTGGTCCGCGGCGTGGCCATGAACCCGATTGATCATCCGCATGGTGGTGGTGAAGGGCGTACCTCCGGTGGCCGGCATCCGGTCACCCCGTGGGGTAAGTCCACCAAGGGCAAGCGCACGCGTTCCCAAAAGGGAAGCGACAAGTTCATTCTGCGCAGCCGCCATCAGAAGAAGAAGAAGAAGGGATAAGACGTGTCACGTTCGATTTGGAAAGGCCCGTTCGTCGACGGCTATCTCTTGAAGAAGGCCGAGAAGGCGCGTCAGAGCGGTTCCAACGCCGTGATCAAGATGTGGTCGCGCCGTTCGACCATCTTGCCGCAGTTCGTGGGACTCACCTTCGGTGTCCACAATGGGCATAAGCACGTTCCGGTGCTCGTAACCGAGGACATGGTCGGCCACAAGTTTGGCGAGTTCGCGCCGACGCGCACCTATCACGGTCATACCGCTGACCGTAAAGCGAAGAGAGCTTAATTATGGGCAAGCCCCAAAGAGAGCGCACGCTCAAAGACAATGAGGCGAAGGCCGTGACCCGGCTTATTCGTGTGAGCCCGCAGAAGCTCAACCTGGTTGCCCAGCTTATCCGGGGCAAGAAGGTCGACCGTGCGCTTGCCGACCTCACCTTCTCGCGCAAGCGCATCGCCAAGGATGTGAAGAAGACGCTGGAGTCGGCCATCGCCAACGCCGAGAACAATCATGACCTCGACGTTGATGCGCTGATCGTGTCGGAGGCCTATGTGGGCAAGAATATCGTTATGAAGCGGCTTCGGGCGCGTGCACGCGGCCGGTCCGCTCGGATTTTGAAACCGTTTTCGCAGATGACCGTGGTCGTGCGCCAGGTCGAGGAGTCCGCCTGATGGGACAGAAGGTCAATCCGATCGGGCTAAGGCTCGGCGTCAATCGTACTTGGGACTCCCGCTGGTTCGCCAGCGGAGGTGAGTACGCGCAGCTGCTCCACGAGGACTTGAAGATGCGTGAGCATATTCTCAACTCGCGCAAGCAGGCTGGCATTTCCAAGGTGGTCATCGAGCGCCCGCACAAGAAGTGCCGCGTGACGGTCTACACGGCGCGCCCTGGCATTTTGATTGGCAAGAAGGGCGCCGACATCGAGAAGCTTCGCCGCGAACTGGCGACGATGACGGATTCCGACGTGCATCTGAATATCGTCGAGGTGCGCAAGCCCGAGGTTGACGCCACGCTGGTGGCTGAGGGCATCGCGCAGCAGCTTGAGCGCCGCGTGGCATTCCGCCGGGCGATGAAGCGGGCGGTGCAGTCGGCCATCCGCATGGGTGCGCTTGGCATCCGTATCAATTGTGGGGGCCGGCTCGGTGGCGCGGAGATTGCGCGTACGGAGTGGTACCGCGAGGGCCGTGTGCCGCTGCACACGCTGCGCGCGAATATCGACTACGGCACGGCGCTGGGGCGCACGGCTTACGGAATCATCGGCATCAAGGTTTGGATCTTCAAGGGCGAGATCATGGAGCACGATCCCATGGCCCAGGAGAACCGGGCGATTGAGGCGCAAGAGGGCGGGCGTTCCACGGGCCGCCGTGAACCCGCTTCGGCGCGAGGCTAAGGGCAAGGCTTAGAGTTATGCTGCAACCGAAACGCACCAAGTACCGCAAGATGCAGAAAGGGCGCATCAAAGGCGCCGCCAAGGGCGCGACCGCGCTCAACTTCGGCACCTTCGGGTTGAAGGCGCAAGAGCCGGCCCGTGTCACCGCGCGGCAGATCGAGGCGGCGCGACGTGCCATGACGCGTCAGATGAAGCGCGCCGGCCGTGTGTGGATCCGCGTGTTCCCGGACGTGCCGGTGTCGAAGAAGCCGACCGAAGTGCGCATGGGTAAGGGTAAGGG
>DGOS01000111.1:0-335 GCA_002390155.1 Hyphomicrobiaceae bacterium UBA4460
ATGAGCCTGGCGGCGAATTTCTCCTTCACCGAGATCACCACGATCCCTGTCGCTGCGCTCACGGGTGCCAATGTGGTGGCCAGCGCGGCCGAAATGCCCTGGCACAGCGGTCCCACGCTTCTGGAATATCTGGAGGGCGTCGACCCGAAGACGGAAAGCGCCGATGCGCCGTTCCGCATGCCGGTGCAGCTCGTGCTGCGGGCATCGGACGATTTCCGTGGTTATGCCGGCACGGTAACCTCTGGCGAGATCAAGGTCGGCGACCGCGTTGTCGATGCGCGCAGCGGGCTCAGCGCGAACTTGACCCGCATCTCCACCATGGACGGAGACCTGGA
>DGOS01000111.1:395-1387 GCA_002390155.1 Hyphomicrobiaceae bacterium UBA4460
CGCCGCCCGGTGAATGCCGACGTCATCGAAGCGCGGCTGGTCTGGTTGTCGGAAAAATCGTTCGATCCGGAGGCGGGCTATCTGTTGCGCACGGCAACGGACCTGACGCCCGTGACGTCGATGAGCGTTTCGGCGCTGATCGACTTCGAGACGCTGGCATCCGCCCAAGCGCATGATTGCGGCGTAAACGACATCGCCGATTGCCGGATTTTGCTGGGGCGGGCAACAGCCCTCGATCTCTTCCGCGACCTGCCGTTGACCGGTAACTTCGTGCTGATCAACGCCATCGACGGCGCCACCGTGGCGGGTGGGGTAATTACCTGGGTGCAGACCGGGGCATCCGCCGTCGGCGAGAACGTTCTCGTTCTGGACCGGGCGAGATTGGCCGGTTTGTGCGCTGATCTAGGCCAGTCCAAAGAGGACAGGGCCGAGTTCGAGCGGCGTGCCCAGGAGGTGGCAATTCTGCTACGCTCGGCCGGGGTTCCGGTTCTAATCGAGACGGACCGCTAAGAATGGTAGCCCGAATGGGTACGGACGCGCTGTTAGCGTAGGGGGAGGCCTTCGTTGATAATGGACCTCAGCTGGGCGGCGGCCCTGCTGCCCTTGGCTGGCGCTGGCTTTGGTGTCGGTTTTTTGGTCGGTCTGACGGGAGTGGGCGGTGGCGCGTTGATGACGCCGCTTCTCATCTCCACCTTTGGCGTGCCGCCTGCGGTCGCCGTGGGCACGGACCTTCTCTACGCTTCTGTGACGAAGACAGTCGGCGGCTGGCGCCATCACGTCGCCGAGAATGTCGATTGGCCGATCGTCATGCGGCTCGCCTTGGGCAGTATCCCGGCGGCGATCATCGTGCTCGCGATCATGGCCAATGTGCAGATGGACACCGATGCCGTGGCGCAATGGATTCGCTACGGCCTCGCCTTCGCGCTGCCGGTCAGCGGCCTCGCCATCGTGCTCTATCCCATCATGATGCGGGGGCATGACGCCACGTCCGG
>DGOS01000111.1:1433-6065 GCA_002390155.1 Hyphomicrobiaceae bacterium UBA4460
GGCGCCATCGGCGTCGTGGTCCTGGCCCTGCTGTTTCCGTGGCTACCGGCCAAACGTATCGTGGGGACGGACATTGCCCACGCCGTGCCACTCACGCTCGTCGCGGGTGCCGGCCATCTGGGCCTCGGCCATGTCGATCCTTGGATCCTGCTTGCGCTGCTCTGCGGCTCGATACCGGGAATTCTATTCGGCACGCGCCTGGCCGGCGTCGCGCCCGAGTGGTTGCTCAGGCCGTTGCTGGCGCTGACCTTGTGCTACGCGGCCTACGCGCTTCTGTCCAAATAGGGCGCTTCCGTCCGATCGGCTGCTAGGCAACGTCCTGTTTCACATCGCCCAAGGCTTCATCGATATTGTGCTTGGCGGCGGCAAGCGCCTCTTTGCGGCTCTGGGAGAGCGTGCGCAACGGAGACAAAGCCAGCATGGGGAGGTCGTCACGGGTGGGATGGATATGCGCGCACCAGTTCGACCATTCTTGCCGCAGGCGGATCTCATAGCCGCGGTATTGGGACTTATCGCTCGGCATCACACCGTCCTCCACGAGTAGTCCCCCGTCCCTAGAAGATTGGTTCTGCCACAGAACTTTCAATGGCATTGTGGCCAGAATCGCGAGGGCTCGTGAAAATCGCGGCCTATGGTTGAGGCGGCTTTTACGGTGATTTTTGGCCAATTATGGCCGATAGGGCGAGCCCTCGTCAGGCGAGGGGCCCATTTTGCGCATGAGGTCCTGTCGAAGCGCTAGTTGCTGATGCTGTCGAAGAGTCCGGACAGCAGAGCGGCCGCGACCAAGGATCCCAGAGCTAGGAGAACGAGTGTCATGGAGGGCAAACGCGCCTGCCGCCATTCCGTTCCCAAGATCGGGGGGCCACGCTCAGTTCGCTGGAACCGATTCGCGTGGGCTCGCGTTCATGGACATGCAGTATCGGGGCCCCGCAGAGCCCCCAAACGTTAGGCGACTTCGGTGCTGTGGCCCGGCCTGCTTCGGCAGCCGGGCTTTTTCGTGCGCGGGGTCATGGGTGCGCTACGCGTCCCGATGAGGCTCCCAATTCGCCAGCTATTGCTCAGTACCCGCGCCAGTAACGGCGTGCAGCACGCCGAGCACGCCGCCGGGCGTACGGTCGCGGCACGCGGTAGACGTAATAGCTCGGTGGATAGGCGTAGCGGTAGCCGTATTGGGGATAGTAGTCGTCGTATTCGTAGCCGTAATCATCGCCGTAGTAATAGTTGTCGTAGTCGTATCCAGGCTCGACGTAGACGCCGCCACCCGCTGACGCCGCCGAGGGCGCCGCCGCAACCAGAACAAGAGTGGCAGCTCCTGCAATGAAACGCAGTGAATTGTTCATCACGCATCTCCTTTCCAGGCTGAAGCTGAGGCTAACACACGGCGGGCGCCAAAGGCACTGAGCTGCGTCAAAAATTGGCGTCAGCTCATTTTGCTCATAGAATTGAAAAGGCCCGCCCCGCGCCAGTGTTCGGCACTGTGGCGAACGCCAAAGTTGTCTTGCGTAGGGCCGTTTGGCATGGAACGTTTATGCATCGCTGACGAGGGGGTTTTGTTGCGCGCATTACAAGTTTCGTCGTTCCGAGCCGGCATGGTTGCGGCTCTGCTTTCGGCAAGCCTTCTTCTCACGACACCAGCCACCGCACAGTCGCCTGAAATCATGGACACCGGCAGCGCCGCCGTAAGCGGTTATGCCTCCTCGCCTGAAGACGCGTCTGTGCGGGTTCTCAATCTCCGGGAATCCGGCGGCGCCTGGGCGGGTGCGATTATCGATGCGCCGTCGACTCTTTCCGTACCGGCGAGCGCGATCGGCCAGGTCTTTGGTTTGGCGCTTGACGATGCGACGCCGCCGAACATCTACGCGACGGCAAGTTCCGCCTATAGGCTTCGCGTTGAGGGAACAGGCGCTGATGCTAAATGGGCGCCGGGCCAATTCGGTGTCGACAAGGACGGCGGGCCGGGAAGTATTTGGAAGATCGACGGGACGACGGGCGACGTTTCGCTCTTCGCAAATGTCGCGCTGAACGGAACGCCAAATAGCGGCCCGGGGCTCGGCAACATCGCCTTCGATCCGACGAGCCGGCAATTATTCGTGTCGGATCTCGACACGGGAATGATTCACCGGTTCGATCTTGACGGGAACGATCTCGGCTCATTCGACCATGGCGTGACCGCAAGACCCACCACAGGTCTCAAACCGTTACCCTTCGATGCCAGCAACCGGCTGGACATTGCGTCCGACGCCTTCAACGCCGACGACCCCAAGACTTGGGCCTTTGCCGCACCGGGCCGCGCGGTCTGGGGGCTCGCGGCCGAGGGAGGCAGGCTTTACTACGCGGTGGCCGAAGGCCCGCAAGTTTGGTCCGTTGCCATCACCGGGCAAGGTGCGTTCGACGACGATCCGCGCCTTGAACTCGATCTGCCGGCAAGCTTCTCGCCCAATCCCATCTCCGACATCGTCTTCACCGCGGACCGCAAGATGATCCTCGCCCAGCGGGGCGGTCATCAAGGCGGCGATGACAAGGACCATCACCGCAGCGGCGACAATGCGGTGATCGTGTTCTCGCTCGAACTTCCCGACGACACGGAGACGCCCAGCGCATGGGAGCAAGAGCCTGATGTGGTGTCCGTCGGCGAAGAGGCGCCGTTTCGTCAGGCCGCGGGCGGGGCGGCGATCGGCCACGGATATAACGACGACGGCACGTTGGATGAGGCCGCATGTAAGTCGAGCCTGTGGGTCACGGGCGATGGCCTGACCACAGAGGGCGCCGAGACCATCGACGGCCTGCAAGGACAACCTGCTTCCGGATTCTCCAAGACGGAGGAAGCGCCCACGAATGCCGAGTTCGTCAATGTCTTCGATGGCGGCTCGGATAAGGGCGCCGGCGGCGTCGGAGACATTGCGATTTATACGGATTGCGCCGCCGAGCCGCTCGAAGAGCTGGCCGCCTATGACGAACCGACATGTCCCGGCGACGATCCGCGCTGTCCCGCACCGTACGAGCCGCCGGTGATCGACCCGGTAGAGCCGCCCGTCTATAAGGGCCCTGATCTCGCTATCGAGAAGTTCGCCGAGGGCGAACGCTGCGATAAAGGCGCGCCTTGTAGCTTCGAAGTGCTGGTCCGCAATGTGGGGACGGAGCCCTATTACGGCCCGATCACCTTCGAGGACACGACCGACGACAACGGCCCCCTTCAGACCTATGGCCCGACGCCGCCTTGGAGCTGCGCGGCGGGGGACTTCATCGCTGCTTTCTGCCGTCACCCCGACACTTATCTCGCGCCCGGCGACGGCATCTCCGTCAATCTGACTTTCACGGTTCCGGATGATTGGGCCGAGCCGACCTATCGCAACTGCGCCAGTCTCAGTTGGGCCCCATGGCAAGGCTATGGCGATGTAAACGCGTCAAACGACACGGCTTGCGACTACGCGCCCGTGTGTCAGCCGGGCACGCCGGGCTGCGGTCCCGATCTGCTGATCGAACAAGTGAGTTCCGGGCGATGCGAGTTCGAAGGCTCGTGCCGCATCACGACGCGTATTACCAATGTCGGCGGCGAAGACTATACGGGTCCGCTCTCGTTCAATGTCGCCGAATACACACCAGGGCTCATCCTGCAGAACTATGACAGCGCCGACGAATGGAGCTGCGGGGCGACAGGATCCGGGAACTACCAATGTTACCAGGGCCCGGTCACGCTCACGCCTGGCGACTCTCGCGAGGTTGCAGTCTCGCTCGCAAAGCCGCCCGAGGAAGAAGGCGATTCAGCGCGTCAATGCGTGGCCTTGCGCTTCGAGCCAGGCGTCTCGGACGAAAACGCGTACAACAACTATGCGTGCGCTGACTTGCAGCTTTGCCGCGAGGGCTCCGATTGTCCGGCGGACCTCAACATCGTATTTCGATCCGCCTGCGTTGCCACCGAAGACGGTCCGATGTGCTACTTCCTAACGCATGTTCGGAACCTTGGGGCACAGCCATTTCCGTTGTCGCCGAACTCTATCTCGATCGTCAACGATTTCGGCGCCGGTGTTACCTTTGAGTCCGTTCCTAGTGACTTTTGGTCCTGCGAAAGCTCAGGGGCCGGAACGGGCGAAGGCAAATGCACCTCAATCCAGCTTGACGATGCCGCGGAGATCAGTCTGGCGCCGGGGCGCAAGGTCGTGTTCCGCTACAGGTACGATGTCTCCGGCTTGACTGAGAAAGTACGGCGTAATTGCGCCAGCATCGATTGGAGTGAAGGCCAGTCGGACCCCAATCCAGGTAACGATGAATTTTGCGCGCCGGTCCGCATCTGCGAAGTCCAAGCTGATGGTTGTCCGGTCGATCTTGCAGTGTTCGCGAGTAGGATCACTCGCTGCTTCCGCGGCGGCGATTGCACGATCTATTCGCCGATGGCAACCAATATCGGCGATGCGCCGTTTGTCGGCTCTTTCACGGCGATCATAAACACGATCCCTGATCTGGATCCGTCCGATCTGCGTCTGGAACTCAACAAGCAACCGATCGGTCAATGCTCTGTTGCGGAGACGGGTGAGATTGCCTGCAGCAGCGGTCAGATCACGATGCCACCCCCCGATCCCCACGCTCGTGTTTTCAACAAGGCAACCTATGCGGTACCCGAGGACTTTGCCCGAG
>DGOS01000060.1 GCA_002390155.1 Hyphomicrobiaceae bacterium UBA4460
ATGTTGCACGAGGCCCAGCGGACCTCGGCGCCCAGCGCCTGGAGGCTCTCAATGAGGACCGCGGTCTGGATCGTCATATGCAGGCAGCCGGCGATCCGGGCGCCCTTGAGCGGCTGGGTGCTGCCGTACTCTTCACGCACCGCCATGAGGCCCGGCATCTCGGTCTCGGCGATGGCGATTTCCTTGCGGCCCCAATCGGCGAGCCCGATATCCTTGACGTGGTAGTTCATGCCGTCCTCTGCCTTCTGGCTGTATAAAGATATAAAGAAGTCCTTATATCTTATCCGGAGCGGGTGGAGTCAAGGCCGGCGGGCGGGCGCTTTGTCTCACGGGGCTGCCCCGCCCAGAATGCTAGCGGGGCACGACCCGAACGCCCGGCGCGATGCTGTCGCTCGGGTAGACGATGACCTGTTCCCCGGGCTCCAACCCTGCGCTCAGCGCCGCTACGCCGCCCGAGCGGCGCAACACCTCTACGGGGCGAAGCTCCGCGCGGCCGTCACGGACCACGTAGGTGTTCCATTCCTTGCCCTGCCGGAACAGAGCGCCCGACGGCACGATCAGCGCATCGTCGATGGCGAGGACCTCGATGCGTGCGTCGATCTGGTAGGCATCGCCCAGGTCCAGCCACTCCTTGCGCGGCGAGACAATGTCGATGATGACGTTCGCGCGCTGCTCCTCGACACCGAGCGTGGAGATCTTGGTGAAACCGCCGGGCTCCACCGTGCGCACCTGGCCCTCGAGCGGCTTCGGACCGCCCCAATGCTCGATGATGACGCGATCGCCTTTCTCGATCTCGACCGCATCGGTGCTGAGCACGTCGACGACGATCTCCAGATTGCAGCAGTCACCAATCTCCACCAACGGCGTCCCGGGCTGAACGATTGTCTCGCTTTCCTGCAGGACGCGAATGATCTCGCCGGCGACGGGCGCGACCACCTCGAAAGACTCAGGCGGCGTGCCGGTGCTCCGGTCGTAGAGCGCAAGGAGCGCCTTGGCCTGTTCGACCGCGTGCTGGGCGGCATGATACTGGAAGTTCGCAGCGCTGACGTCACGATCGGCGACATGGTGTGCGAGTTCCGCCTGCTCTACCGCCTTGACCGTGGAAACGCCACGCTCCAGAAGCGCGCGGGCGCGGCTTAGATCGCGGTCGGCCTGATTCAAGACGACATTGGCGCGCTCCATCGTGGCTTTGGCACGGTCCAGTGCCGCCTCCGCGGCACCGAGCCGCTCCTCGGCTTCCCGGCGCGCGCGCGGGTCGAGGAAGGGTGCGGGCGAGGGCAGAATGGACGCGATCACGTCGCCGGCCTTCACATGGTCTCCGGCGTCGAGTTCCACGCGCGTCGTTCGTCCGGCAAGAGGCGAGGCGACCACAAAGCGTTCGCGCACTCTCGTCTTGCCGTCTTCGTCCACGGTCGCGACGAAGGTTCCGCGCGTGGCGCTCGCGGTCTCGACTGGGATCGGATTGGGCCAGAACGACCAGATCACGGCCCCGACGATGCACACGGCGAGGAGCGCCACCACGATGCGGCTTGGAGACACTTTCGCCATCACTCTCTCGTTTTCAAAACGGCGACGAGATCGAGGGTATAGACCTGTCGCCGCAGTATGTACGTACTCACAAGGCCTGTCAGAAGTACGATCAGGGTCGCCGCAGCGAAGGTGCGCGGCTCGATCACGGCAGGAATCTGGAAGCTCTCATTGGAGTGGAAATGCGCGATTAAGTCGACGATGTACTGAGACAACACCAATCCAATGGGAATGCCAATGGCGATCACGATCATGAACTCGGTAAAGAGCAGGCGGGCGACCTCCGCCCGGGTGAATCCTAGAACGCGCAAGCTGGCCAACTCCCGTGCTCGTTCGTAATAGCGGATACGGGCACTATTGTAGACGACGCCAACGGCGATGATGACGGCAAATCCGGTGAGGATGGCGCCGCTCACCAGCACGAGGCCCGCGATCTTGTCGAAGAACATGGCGATCGAATACGCCTTCATGCTGGCCGATTCGATGATAGGCAACGATTTGAACCGCTCGGAGACGGGTCCGATGGCGGACGGCTCTATATAGAGCGCGGCTGCCGAGACCACATCGCCTTCGCCCGTGAGTTTGTTCAGGGCGCCGATCTCCATATAGGACGACATGCCGAGCATCTCTTCGACGGTCGAAGCGACCGGCACGTCAACTTTGCGGCGCTCGCCTTCCATTACCTCAACGGTGATGACCTGGCCCAATGTCACGCCAAGGCGCTCGGCGAGGCGTTTGGAGAGCGTGATGCCATCCGGTGCCGGCTCGATCGGACGTAGGTCGAGATCGCGCGGCACCCGCAACTCGCCGCCCTCATGCAGTCCGATGATTGAGGTGAGGTAGGTCCGCTGCCCTGCGCGCAAGCGCACCGGCACGTAGCGCTGCCCCTCCACCTTCATGATCCCGCGCTCGCGCCTCAGATCGTTGATGATGTCGGCATCGACTGGCTGCGGAAAGGTTACGGTCGCATTGCCGCGCTCGATCAGGTTGAACTGGACGTCCATCATGTAGTCGACGGAGTCGCGCCAGAAGAGCCCGAGCACGACCATCGGCACTGCGAAGGCAATGCCGAGTGTGGTGAGGGCGGTTTGCAGCGGTCGGCCGCCGATATGACGGAGGATCATCTTGGCGCGCGGCGACCCGTTGGGCGCCAAAAAGTCGAGCAGGCCGCGACGAAACTTGATCGGCGCTTCCGGCCGCATCGCCACGGCCGGCTTCAGCGCCACGACGCTGCGCACGGCCGTCAAGATGCCGAGCGATGCTGCCGCGAGGCTGATAGCGATGCCAACCACCACAGACCAGCCAGTGATCTCGAAATCGAGCGCCGGAAAGCGAAAGAAGGTTCGATAGCTCAAAATCATCGCATGACCGAACAAATATCCGCCAGCTAGCCCGAGAACCGAGCCGATGGTGACGATGACGACGACAAGCTTGAAGTAGTGAAGACCCAACGGCAGCGTTGGGTAGCCAAGCGCCTTTAGCGTCGCGATTTGCTCGCGCTGTGCCAATACGAGCCGGCTGAGCGCGATATTCACGAGGAAGGCAGCGACCCCGAAGAAGATGAACGGCACCGTGATCGACATGACCTTTTGCTGGTTGAGCTCATCCTCCACGAAGCGATGCGAAGGTTGGTCGCGCCGCCCAATGGCGCCAACCGAGCCGTAGGGCTCCAGCACCCGATCCAGGTCCTCGATCACGCGTGACGCATCGGCACCGGGCGCGAGCCGGATGACGGCATCGTTGAAGGCACCCTCCATGTCGAACGCACCTTCCGCCGCTTCGCGGTCGATCCAGGCCACGGCAAAGAATCTGTCGTCGGGAATGTGGAGCCCTGGCCGTAAGGTCTGAACATATTCAGGCGAAAGCCCAATGCCGGTGATGCGGAAATCCTCCAGGCGTCCGTTGAGAATGGCGCGCAGCTTGCTGCCGAGCTCGACCTTGTTTGCCTCGGCGAATGCTCCCGCGATGGCGACTTCGTCCGTTGAGCCAGGCGTCGGTGCCGAACCCTTACGCAGATGGAGTCGCGATAATTCACCATGCTTGTCGCTGAGCGAGATCATGCGCGCAGAAACCGGGAGCCGCGAGCCGGGCCAGTCGACGATCACGTCTTTGACGATACGCGGCTCAATCGTCGCCACGCCGGGTATCGCCTCAAGCCGCGGCACGATGGAAAGCGGCGCGCGCTTCACCGTGACGAAAACGTCCGGAAAGCGAGATTGGTCGTAGAAGCGGTTTTGCGCGGCTTGCAGGGAGTAGAAGGTCGAGATCGCCGCAACGAACACCGCCACGCCCGCGGCAACCACCAGGGAGATGGTCAACACCTGCCACCGCATGGAGACAAGCTCGCGGACGAGCTTGGTGTCGAGCGGGCTCACCAGTGGATATCCTCGGCCGAGAGGCGGTGGGGGTTGCGCTCGATGCGCGCGATGCTGCCGCCGGCAAGGTGCAGCACCCGGTCCGCCATGCCGGCGATCGCGCTGTTATGGGTGATAACCACCGTGGTAGTGCCGAGCTCGGCGTTGGCGCGTGCGATGGCCGACAACACGAGCCGCCCCGTGTCGTAGTCGAGAGCGCCGGTCGGCTCATCGCAAAGGAGGACGTCAGGCGCTTTGACGATCGCACGTGCCACGGCGACACGCTGCTGCTCACCGCCTGACAGCTGCGAGGGGAAATGGTCGAGCCGATCCGACAGGCCAACAAGGTCGAGCGCCTCGCGCGGGTCCAGGGGGTCCTCGGCGATCTCGCTGACGAGTGTCACGTTCTCCAGCGCCGTGAGACTGGGGATCAGATTGAAGAACTGAAAGACGAACCCAACATGGTCGCGCCGATACTGTGTCAGCTGGGCCTCGTCTGAGGCCACCAGATCATGATCGCGCCAATTGGCCTTGCCGGCGGTCGGAGAGTCCAGGCCGCCGAGGATGTTGAGCAAGGTCGATTTGCCCGATCCTGACGGCCCAAGCAGCACGACGAACTCGCTTGCATAGATATCGAGATCGACATCGTTCAGCGCCTGAACCTCCACCTCGCCGACGACATAGACCTTCGATAGGCCGCGGGCGGTAAAGACGGTCTCGGCGTCGCTATGGTCCGGCGAGGCTTGCAAGCGTTGAGGATACTCCTGCGCCGGCGGTCCGTCAGCCACGGTTGGCTACTTCAAAGACGATTGGTGAATGAGGCATGCCCCACCTTGATACTACTCAAGGCGCGCGGCAATGGCGCGAGTAGTAAACCATGATGAGAGAGGCTGTTCGTCATTCGCCGGCTGCGAAGGTCATGGTCTGGGATCCCTTCGTGCGGGCTTTCCACTGGGCCTTGGTCGTGGGCTTCACCGTCGCCTATCTCGTCGAGGAGCCGCACATCGTGCATGTGTGGGCAGGCTATTTCGTTGCCGGTCTGATCGTCGCCCGCGTCGTCTGGGGCTTTGTCGGCTCCAAGCACGCGCGGTTCTCGGACTTCATCTATCGGCCCTCCACCGTGATCGGCTATCTCCGCGACCTCGTCCGGATGCGCGGCAAGCGCTATCTCGGTCATACGCCAGCGGGCGGCTACATGGTGATCCTTCTGCTGGTCATGCTTGCGGCGACTGGCATTGCCGGTCTCATCGTCTATGGCGGCGAGGAGCAGGCTGGGCCACTGGCAGGTATGGTCTCTGAGGCGACGGCCGAGCAATTCGAAGAAGTGCACGAAGTCCTCGCCAACATCACCTTGGCCGTCGTGCTCATCCATATCGGCGCAGTGCTCTTCGCAAGCCACGTGCATAAGGAGAATTTGCCGCGCGCCATGGTGACCGGCAAGAAGCGCCGCTGAGCCAGGCGCCGCTAGTCCTCTTCGCCAAAGCCGTCCTCGACCAGCGCCACCAGCGCATCGATAGCGGGCTTGGCGTCCGCGCCATCCACTTCGATGTGGATCGAGTGGCCTTGGCCGGCGGCAAGCATCATCAGCCCCATGATCGAGGTGCCGCCCACCGTATGGCCTTCGCGGCTGACGCGGATATTTGCGTTGAACTCACCGGCGCACCGCACGAACTGCGCCGAGGCGCGCGCATGCAGACCCTTCTTGTTGGGGATCATGACCTCGGCGAAGAAGACACCCTTGTCCCGCTCGCCTGTGATGTGGGGTGTCTTCGTCACCGGTATCTAGTGCGCCGCCAGGATTTGGCTTGCGACGCTGATATATTTGCGCCCCGCCTCTTGCGCCTGACCGATGGCCTCGTCGAGGCCGCACTCGCCGCGCACGGAGGCAAGCTTCACCAGCATGGGAAGATTGACGCCGGCGATCACCTCCACATTCGGGTGCTCCATCGCCGATATGGCAAGATTGGATGGAGAGCCTCCGAACATATCGGTCAGCACCACCACACCGTCACCGGAATCGACCTTGCCGAGCGCCGCCAGCATATCGGAGCGCCGTGCATCCAGGTCGTCGTCTGGACCGATGGAGATTGTCTCGACCTGCTCTTGCGGACCGACCACGTGTTCAAGCGCAGAGCGAAATTCGCCTGCAAGCTTGCCGTGAGTGACGATGACGACGCCGATCATGCTACCTCATAAATGAATGCCGCCGGTTCAAGGGCCGCTATATTTGTCGGGAGTGAGACCGTGCGCAAGCCCGAACCCGCCTCTCGTAAACCTATTGTTCCGGCGCCTGCAAGAGCGCCATGCGCAGCTTCAGGGGCGCGGAGGTCTCGAATGCCGACAACCTCAACGCCGCAATAGCAACGCCTGCAAGCAGCATTCGGTCCCATGGGTCGGGTGGCATGCGCGGCACGGTGTCGCTTGGTCCGAGATCGCAGACAAGCACCAAAGGCGCGGCCGCCACGAACGGCATCTCCGCGATCCCCAGCCCCCGGACCTCGATCAGTCCGGCGAGCGTCTCGGGCGCCGAGGCGAATGCCTGGCCGTCCTCGACGTCGATACACACCTGATCGTCGGCCACGAGGCGCGGGCGCAAATCGCCCTCTCCGGGCAATGCCAGAAACCGCAGCGCCAGGTCCGACTTGCCGGACCCAGACTCGCCGCGCAGCAGGGCGGCGCGCGGTCCGAGCGCCACGCAAGTGCCGTGGACGAGTTCGCGCAAAAGAGTTTCCTCGCTGTCCGATGATCCCTACGCCGCCGGCAGTCGGATGACGAACCGCGCCCCGCCGGTTTGCTCAGACGGGGCATCGCTGTTGTTCCCGCTGGCGCCGCGCGCGGGCCGGTTCTCCGCATAGAGCTCGCCGCCATGGGCGAGCACGATCTGCCGGGAGATGTTGAGGCCAAGCCCCGAGTTCTGTCCGAAATTCTTCTGCGGCCGGTCCGTGTAGAAGCGCTCGAAGATGCGCTCAAGATTCTCAGGAGGAATGCCGGGGCCGTCGTCGTCGACAAAGATCTCAACATCATCGCCGGCACGCCGCGCCGACAACGCGACGCGCTTGCCAGGCGGCGAGAACGAGACAGCGTTCTCCAGCAGGTTGACGATGACCTGATGCAAGCGGCTGTCATGACCGTTCACGCGGTAAGGGTGAGCGCCCGGCGCATAGGCGATATCGAGTGCAACGTCCGGCGTATCGTCGCGATGGGCGTCGTTGAACAACGACACCGTGGCGCGCAGGAGTTCGTCCATCGCGACCGGCTCCGCATCCTCGCGGGCCAGTTCCGCATCGAGGCGCGAGGCATCGGAAATGTCGCTGATCAGCCGGTCGAGCCGCCGCACATCGTGCTGGATGATCTCCATCAGCCGCTCCCGCGACTCGTCGTTCTTGGCAAGCGGCAAGGTCTCAGTGGCGCTGCGTAAGGAGGTGAGAGGATTCTTCAGCTCGTGCGCGACGTCGGCCGCGAAGCTCTCAATGGCGTCGATCCTGTTGTAGAGCGCGCCCGTCATGTCGCGCAGCGCGCCGGACAGATGGCCAATCTCGTCGGAGCGGTCGGTAAAGTCGGGAATTTCGGCGCGCGCTTTCACGCTGTGGCGCACGCGTTCCGCGGCCACCGCCAATCGCTGCATGGGCCCCGCGATCGTGTTGGCGAGGATCATC
>DGOS01000022.1:0-1933 GCA_002390155.1 Hyphomicrobiaceae bacterium UBA4460
CGGCCTTGAACAAAGTCGCCACTGGCATGGTACAGCCGGGCAAAGGGCTTCTTGCAGCGGATGAGTCGAGCGGGACGATCAAGAAGCGCTTCGACGCAATTGGCGTTGTGTCGACCGAGGACAACCGGCGCGATTATCGCGAATTGCTGTTTCGGACCGAGCCGGCCATGAAGGATCGGATTTCCGGCGTTATTCTGTTTGACGAGACCATCCGGCAAAAGGCTGCCGACGGGACACCGCTGGTCAAGATCATCGAGGCGGCCGGCGCCCTTCCCGGCATCAAGGTGGACGCAGGTGCAAAGCCGCTTGCGTTCTGCCCCGGCGAGACCATCACCGAAGGCCTCGACGGCCTGCGCGACCGCTTGATCGAATACCGCGAACTCGGCGCCAAGTTCTGCAAATGGCGCGCTGTGATCGATATCGGCGCGGGTATTCCGAGCCAGGATGCGATCAATTCGAATGCCCACGCGCTCGCCCGCTATGCCGCGCTGTGCCAGGAGCAAGGGCTTGTGCCGATCGTCGAGCCGGAAGTCCTGATGGATGGCGACCACACGATCGATCGCTGTGAGGCGGTCACCGTCTGGACGCTGAAGGCCGTGTTCATGGAGCTGTATTACGCGAAGGTGCAGCTCGAGGGCATGGTGCTGAAGCCCAACATGACCCTGCCGGGCAAAAAATGCGCGACGCAGGTTTCCGACGAAGAGATCGCCGAGAGGACCATCCGCGTATTGAAGGACTGCGTGCCGTCCGCGGTGCCGGGTATCGCCTTCCTTTCGGGCGGCCAGGACGATGTGGAGGCCACCGCGCGCCTGGATGCCATGAACCGTATTGGCGGCGTCCCCTGGCATCTCACCTTCTCCTATGGCCGCGCGCTACAGCATGCGCCACAAGTGGCTTGGTCCGGCAAGAAGGACAACGTGCTAGCAGCGCAGGCGGCATTGTCCCATCGCGCCGAGATGAACGGTCTTGCGACCCTCGGCGAATGGAGTGCTGATATCGAGAAGAAGGCCGCGTAAGACCGGCGCAAGAGAGACGTCAGAGATTGAGAGAGGCGGGGGCTTGGCTCCCGCCTTTTGCTTTGCCGGCTCTACGTTGCAGGTTGGACTTAACCGGCTTGCGTTGCTCTTGCGGCGCGGCTTTTGGGTTTGCTGCGTCTTGCGCGCCCGTGCCTTGCGAAGAAGCCGAAAATCGCCTTTTCCAGCTCGACGAGGATCAGGAGCGCCGCGCCAATCCCAACAATCAGCAGCCAGTCAAACGGCGCGATTGGTTCGGTCGCAAACACCGACTGCAGCATGGGAAGGTAGGTGAAGGCAAGCTGGGCGAGTACTGTGACCGCGACACCGGCCAGGACCGCCGGTGTACCCAGGAGGCCGCGCCAGGTGAGCGAGGCACCATAGACAAAGCGGACGCTGAATAGGTACGCGATCTCCATCACCACGATGGTGTTGACGACCATCGTTCGCGCCATGTTGACGCTCAACCCGCCTTCGATTGCATAGAAGAATATCCCGAAGGCACCGAGCACAAACAGTAAGGAGACGAAAAGGATCCGCCATAGGAGCGTGCCGGAGAGTAGAGACTCGGTCGCTTTGCGGGGTGGCCTTGTCATCGTCCCCGGCTCGGTCGGCTCGAAGGCGAGGGTGAGGCCGAGCGCCACCACGGTGACCATGTTGATCCACAGAATCTGGATCGCGGTCATCGGCAGGGTGAGGCCAAAAGCGATCGCGCCGATCAGGGCGGCTCCCTCGCCGCCATTGGTAGGCAGCGTCCAGGCGATGACTTTGCGGAGATTGTCGTAGACCGTGCGGCCTTCGCGCACCGCCGCGACGATCGAGGCAAAATTGTCGTCGGCAAGTACAATTTCCGCCGCCTCCTTGGCCGCGTCCGTGCCCTTCCTGCCCATGGCCACACCCACATCGGCCCGCTTGAGGGC
>DGOS01000022.1:1989-4111 GCA_002390155.1 Hyphomicrobiaceae bacterium UBA4460
GTGCGCGCGAAGACCGTTGTCTTGCGAACGACATCCGCGAGGTCGGCGTCATCGATTTCGTCGAGCTGCTTGCCCGTTAGGGTTCTGGGCTCGGGCGCAAGGGCGAGCTCGCGGGCAATCGCCGTGGCCGTAGCGGCGTGATCGCCGGTGATCATCTTCACGCCGATACCGGCCGTGCGGCATTCCTGGATCGCCGGGAGAACTTCCTCGCGGGGTGGATCGAGAAAGCCCACCAGGCCGATGAAAGTCGCGCCGCTCGTGACATCCGAGACGCTCAAATCCTGTTGTCCCTTGGGGAGGCTCTTCACAGCGAGAGCCAGCATGCGTTGGCCGTGCCGGGCGATGGACTCGGTTTTCTCGCGCCAGGCCTCGACGTCCAATGGCGCACCCTGGTCCGAGCCAAGCTGCCGGTCGCACATGTCCAGGACTTGCTCCGGCGCGCCTTTGATGAAGGCGAGGCTGGCCCCGTCTTCGTGGCCATGATGCAGCGTCGCCATGAAGCGATGCTCGGTATCGAAGGGAATCTCATCGGTTCGTGGCGTTTGCTTGCGCAGGAGCGCCGGGTCGAAACCGGCCTTCATGCCGAAACAGACCAGCGCGCCCTCCATGGGATCGCCGTTGACCGTCCAGTCGCCATCTGTTTTGCGCAGTTCAGCATCGTTACACAGGATGGCCGCGCGCGCGGCCTCCGTCAGCGCGTTACAGCCGCCGGGATCGACGGGTGCGCCATCCGCAGTGAATCCGCCTTGCGGTCGGTAGCCCACGCCGGACACATCGAACAGGCCGCCGGCGGTCAGCACGCTCCGTACCGTCATCTCGTTGCGGGTGAGCGTGCCCGTCTTGTCCGAGCAGATCACCGAGACCGACCCAAGCGTCTCCACCGCCGGCAGCCTGCGGATGATGGCGTTCCGGGCGGCCATGCGTTGGACGCCGATGGCAAGCGCGATAGTCATCACCGCGGGCAGGCCTTCGGGGATCGCGGAGACGGCGAGGCCGATCACGACCATGAACGCGTCCGGCCAGGGGTAGTCGCGCATATAAACCGCGAACGCAAAGACGGCCGCACAGACAGCCAAGATCAGCACGGTGAGCAATCGCGCGAAGCGGTCCATCTGCCGTATGAGCGGCGTGGTAAGCTTTTCGACCGTGCCCACGAGGGCGCTGATGCGGCCGAGCTCGCTGTGCGGTCCCGTGGCGACGGCGACGCCCGTTGCCGTTCCGTTGGCGATGAACGTTCCGGAGAAGGCCATGGAGGTCCGGTCCGCGAGCGCGGCATCCGGTGGGACCGGGTTGATGCCCTTATCGACGGGGAGCGACTCGCCAGTCAGTGCGGCCTCATCGATGCGGAGGTTGCGTGCGCGTACCAGACGCAGATCCGCCGGAACCCGTGTGCCGGGCTCCAGCAGGACGAGATCGCCAGGTACGATATCTTCGGCGGCGACGTCCAGACGCTCGCCATCGCGTATGACCGCCGCATGAGGGTCGATCATCCCGCGAATGGCTTCGAGCGCGCGCTCCGCCCGCCCTTCCTGGATGAAACCGATAATCGCGTTGAGAACGACCACCGCGACGATGACCGCCGCATCCACCAGATTGCCGATCGCCGCGGCCAGTACGGCGGCGGCAACAAGCACGTAGATCAAAAGATTGTGGAACTGCAGCAGGAAGCGCATGAGGGCGCTCCGCTGCTGCACCTCGGGGAGGCGGTTCGGGCCGTAATGCTCCCGGCGCGATACGGCTTCGCCTGCGCTCAGACCGTGTTGAAGATCGACACCTTGCGCGGCCACAACATCGGCAGCGGCCTGCGCGAATGGCAGCGGCGCATCGGGCGGCACCGGATCATTGCGTTTTGCCAGAGGTCGTACCAATGATCCTGCCCGCGGTTCTGGGGCCCGATCCAGTCCAAGGCTGCCTCGCGCCAAAAGTCGTCCAAAGTGGCGCGGCACGGCTCGCCCGTCACGCTGCACACAATCAACCTTATCGTGCCGCGGCCTTGTTTGTCTCAGATCAGGCGCCCCGTGTTCTGCGGCTCCAATTCTGTGCTACTGCGCGGTTCCGTCCGGCTCCGGCGGCATGGCCATGTCGTCGAAGTCGTCGAGCGGATCTGCAGAGGCAGCGTCGT
>DGOS01000021.1:0-491 GCA_002390155.1 Hyphomicrobiaceae bacterium UBA4460
ATCGATATCGGAAACGATATTCCGAGCCACGATGCGATCAATTCCAACGCCCACGCGCTGGCTCGCTATGCCGCGCTGTGCCAGGAGCAGCAGCTCGTGCCGATCGTCGAGCCGGAAGTTCTGATGGATGGCGACCACACAATCGAACGCTGCGAGGCGGTCACCATTTGGACGCTGAAGACCGTGTTCATGGAGCTGTACTACGCGAAGGTGCAGCTCGAAGGCATGGTGCTCAAGCCCAACATGACGCTGCCGGGCAAGAAGTGCGCGACGCAGGTTTCCGACGAAGAAATCGCGGAGAGGACCATCCGTGTGTTGAAAGACTGCGTGCCCTCCGCAGTGCCGGGCATCGCCTTCCTGTCGGGCGGGCAGGACGATGTGGAGGCGACTGCGCGCCTGGACGCCATGAACCGCATCGGCGGCTTCCCCTGGCATCTCACCTTCTCCTATGGCCGCGCGCTGCAGCATGCCCCGCAGGTCGCCTGGTCGGG
>DGOS01000021.1:572-3660 GCA_002390155.1 Hyphomicrobiaceae bacterium UBA4460
ATAACAAGGGCGGGGGCTTGACCCCCGTCCTTTTTCGTATCAGGCGGGCCCTCCGTCTTGCGCGACGGGCTCGGGCCCGCTACGCCTCGCGCCACCGCGTCCGGCAAAGAATGCGAAAATCAGCTTTTCCAGCTCCACGAGGACCAGAAGCGCCACGCCGATCCCGACGATCAGCAGCCCGTCGAGCGGCGCGACGGGTTCGGTCGCGAACACCTTCTGCAGAACCGGCAGGTAGGTGAAGGCGAGCTGGGCGAGCACGGTGACCGCGACACCGGCCAGCACCGCCGGGGTGCCCAAGAGGCCGCGCCAGGTGAGCGAAGCGCCATGGACGAAGCGCACGCTGAACAAATAGGCGATCTCCATCACCACGATTGTGTTGACGACCATGGTGCGCGCCATGTCGACACTCAAGCCCCGCTCCATCGCATAGAAGAAGATGCCGAACGCGCCCAGGACAAACAGGAAGGAGACGAACAGCGTTCGCCACAGAAGCGTGCCCGAGAGCAGGGAGTCCGTCGCTTTGCGGGGCGGGCGGGTCATCGTGCCCGGCTCGGTGGGCTCGAAGGCGAGGGTGAGGCCGAGCGCCACCACGGTGACCATGTTGATCCACAGAATCTGGATCGCGGTCATCGGCAGGGTGAGGCCGAAGGCGATGGCGCCGATCAGGGCGGCTCCTTCACCGCCATTGGTGGGGAGCGTCCAGGCGATGACTTTGCGGAGATTGTCGTAGACCGTACGGCCTTCGCGAACCGCCGCGACGATCGAGGCAAAGTTGTCGTCTGCGAGCACGATTTCCGCCGCCTCCTTGGCGGCATCCGTGCCCTTCCGGCCCATGGCCACGCCCACATCGGCCCGCTTTAGGGCGGGGGCGTCGTTGACGCCGTCGCCGGTCATGGCGGTCACGGCCTGCTCCTCTTGCAAGGCTTTCACGAGGCGCAGCTTGTGCGACGGGGTCGTGCGCGCGAACACCGTTGTCGCGCGAACGACGCCCGGGAGGTCGGCGTCGTCGATGTCGTCGAGCTGGTTCCCCGTCAGCGTCCTTGGCTCGGGCGCAAGGGCGAGCTCGCGGGCAATGGCCGTCGCCGTGGCGGCATGGTCTCCGGTGATCATTTTCACGCCGATGCCGGCCGTGCGGCATTCCCGGATTGCCGGGCGAACTTCCTCGCGGGGCGGATCGATGAAGCCGACAAGCCCGATGAAGGTTGCGCCGCTCGTGACATCCGAAACGGTCAAGTCCTGTTGCCCTTTGGGGAGGCGTTTCATCGCCAGGGCCAGCATGCGTTGGCCTTGGCGTGCGATCGACTCGGTCTGAGCGCGCCACTGTTCGGCGTCCAGCGGCGCATCTTGCTCCGGGCCAAGCTGCCGGTCGCACATGTCCAGGATCTGCTCCGGTGCGCCCTTGATGAAAGCGATGCTGGCGCCGTCTTCGTGGCCGTGATGCAGCGTGGCCATGAAGCGATGCTCCGTATCGAAGGGAATCTCATCAGTCCGCGGTGATTGCTTGCGGAGGAGCGTCGGATCGAAGCCGGCCTTCATGCCGAAACAGATCAGCGCCCCCTCCATTGGGTCGCCGTTGACGGTCCACTCGCCGTCGCGATGGCGCAGTTCGGCGTCGTTGCACAGGATGGCCGCGCATGCCGCCTCCATGAGCGCCTCGTACCCGGTGGGATCGACGGACACTCCATTTGCGCTGAAGCCACCTTGCGGCCGGTAGCCCACGCCCGACACGTCGAACAGGCCGTCGGCGGTCAGCGCACTCCGCACTGTCATCTCGTTGCGGGTAAGCGTGCCCGTCTTGTCGGAGCAGATCACCGAGACCGACCCAAGCGTTTCCACGGCCGGCAGTCTGCGAATAATAGCGTTGCGGGCGGCCATGCGCTGAACCCCGATGGCCAGCGCAATGGTCATCACTGCGGGCAGGCCCTCGGGGATCGCCGAGACGGCAAGGCCGATCACGACCATGAACGCGTCGGCCCAGGGGTAGTCGCGCACATAAACCGCGAACGCAAAGACGGCCGCGCAGACGACCAGGATGACCACCGTGAGGAGGCGCGCGAAGCGGTCCATCTGCCGTATCAGCGGCGTGGTAAGCTTTTCGACCGTGCCCACGAGGGTGCTGATGCGGCCGAGTTCGCTTTGCGGTCCCGTAGCGACGGCGACACCAGTCGCCGTGCCGCTGGCGATAAACGTGCCCGAGAACGCCATGGAGGTCCGGTCTGCGAGCGTGGCCTCCGGCGGGACCGGGTCGATGCTCTTGTTGACGGGAAGCGACTCGCCGGTCAGTGCGGCCTCGTCGATGCGGAGATTGCGTGCGCGCACCAGGCGCAGATCCGCCGGGACGCGGGTTCCGGGCTCTAGCAGAACGAGATCGCCCGGCACGATGTCCTCGGCAGCCACGTCCCGGCGCTTCCCATCGCGAATGACTGCTGCATGAGGGTCGATCATGCCGCGAATGGCTTCGAGTGCGCGTTCCGCCCGCCCTTCCTGAATAAAGCCGATGATCGCGTTGAGGACGATGACCGCGACGATAACCGCTGCATCGACGAAATTGCCGATCACGGCGGCAAGCACGGCCGCGGCAAGCAGGACGTAGATCAGAAGGTTATGGAACTGCAGCAGAAAGCGCATGAGGGGGCTGCGCTGCTGCACATCCGGGAGGCCGTTCGGGCCGTAACGCTCCCGGCGCGATACCGCTTCGCCGGCGCTCAGCCCGTGCTGCAGATCGACATGTTGTGCGGCCAGGGCATCGGCGGCGGTCTGCGCAAACGGTTGGAGCGCATCGGGCTGTGGCGGATCATCGCGTTTTGCGAGCGGTCGTACCAATGGTCCTGCCAGCTTTTCCGGAGCCCGATCTCGTCAATGGGCATCTTATGCCAAGAGGGCGCGCGAAGAGGCGTTCAAAGGGGCGCGGCACGGCTCGCCCGTCGCGCTGCACCCAATCAACCCTATCGTGTCGCGGGCGCGTTGACTCAGATCATGCGCCGCGCGTTTCGTCACCCTTTGCTGTATTACTGCGCGGTTCCGTCCGGCTCCGGCGGCATGGCCATGTCGTCGAAGTCGTCGGGCGGATCTGCAGAGGCAGCGTCGT
>DGOS01000025.1:0-4989 GCA_002390155.1 Hyphomicrobiaceae bacterium UBA4460
GGGCGGCCGCGCAGCTGATCGATACCGGGCGCAGGCGGCACGCAATTGACCTGCCCTTGCTCAGCCAATTTGGCGAGCTCCGCGCCAAGCGCGTTCGCAGCGACGTCGACGATCTCGGCGCGCTTCAACAAGAGCCGCGTCTTGACGGCCGCAAGCTCACCGCCGCCTACCACGAGCGGGGGCTTGCCATCGAAGCTTATAAAGACGGGGAAGGTGCGCATCAGCCGGAACTCCCCACCGCGACGGGTATGTCGGCATCATCGGCGAGGCTCTCGGGCGCGAGCTCGACCTCGAGCCCATCAAGCTCGGGCGTCATGATGATCTGGCAGCACAGCCGTGAGCGCTCATCGACTTGGAAAGCGCCGTCCAGCATCTCCGACTCCTCGTCCGTGGGTTGGACGAGCTTCCCGGCCCACTCTTTGCCCACCCAGACATGGCACGTGGCGCAGGCGCAGGCGCCGCCGCACTCCGCCTTGATCGGAAGACCCCAGTCGCGGATGACCTCCATCACGCGCCAGCCCTCGAGGGCTTCAAGGCGATGCACGGACCCGTCGGGTAAGCGCACATTGATGAACATGACTAGGTTGCCTCCGCAAAGAGCTGCGGTTCGAAAGAACGGCCCGTGTACGGGGCGAACGCCGGTCCCGCAAGCCCGCATAGAAACGCGGACGCCCAGGCGCCGGCAGCCGTGCCGCCGAGACGTTCACCACTTCTCATGTCGTTTTCCAAATCCAGCCATCGCGCTTCGCGCTAGGTCCAAAAGGTGAGCCATAATATAGAAAAATTATTCTATCAGAAAGCGCTTAGCGCGTGAAAAACGCAAGTTTGTTCCAATAAAGGGCTGGGGCAGGTCCATCGTTCCTCTTTCCCCAAGTCCCGCGCACTAATTTGCCGCGTCGCCCGCCGACATGGGGACATGTTTCCAAAGTCCAAATTCGAGGGTGCACCGCGGAGCACTTAAACGTGGGGCAGCTTGCCTGGGCCAGATTCTTGGTTTTTTGGAAGACGAGACGTTTTTGGGTGCGAGCCAAAAAATCGGAGAATGTTGAGCAAAGTTTGCGCGGGCGGCCTTCGAGCGTCACCTCTCTCGGCGCAAGAGGTAAAAGGAGAGGCTGATGCTCAGGCGAGTCCAAAACTAAGGATCCCAACAGACAATCAGCTCGCAACACTCATCGTCTCGACGCTGATCGCGCTCAACCAGGCGAACTTCACCGGAAACTACAGTGTCATCAGAGAGCTTGGATCCCCAAACTTTCAGGGGGCCAATAGCAGCGGGCGGCTGTCCGAGATCTTTGCAGACCTGAGAAACCGGGGATTCGATTTTTCACCCATCATACTGCTTCAGCCTAAGCTGCTTCGTAAACCGGCCATCGACAATCGTGGAATGCTTCGATTGACGGGTTTCTTCCCCACAGCACCAGAACGGCTAAACTTCGACCTACTCTACGAGTTTGTCGGCGGGCGCTGGCTACTGTTCGGTATCGCAGCCAATACGACCCTCGTACAAACCGGTGCCCCGGCAAACTAGCTTGACCTAGAACCCCCCCATAGCATTGCCCACGATGTCGCGGTCGCTAAAACGGCAACCGCCTGGCTAGCTGCGCTTGACCAGGGCGTCGCGAATCTCTTCCAGGAGCTGCACCTCGCGCGACGGCGCCGGCTCGGTCTCGGGCGCCTCATCTTCTTTCCGGCGAAGCTGGTTCATCGCCTTGATCACCAGGAACAGGGCAAAGGCGACGATGATGAAGCTGATGACGGCGTTGATGAACAGGCCGATATTGATCGTCGCGGCGCCGGCCTCCCTGGCCTGCGCCAGGGACTGATAGCCGCCACCGCTCAAATTTATATAGAGATTGGAAAAATCCACGCCGCCGGTCAGGAGCCCAATCGGCGGCATGATGACGTCGTCGACCAGCGACTTCACGATGGTGGAGAATGCGGCGCCTATAATGATGCCGACGGCCATGTCCACCACATTGCCGCGTAGCGCAAATTCCTTGAATTCCTGCAGCATCGTCCACGCCCCCTAAAGCAGCCAAGACCCCTTTCTCCTGCCACGTTTCGGGGGCGATTGCACCTGCGCGTCCGGTTTGCAAGGGTCGCACGACCTGCTAACTCCTTGGCAGGGTCAGGAGGAGGCGTGGCCGAACCAGTCACCGAGATCGAGAACGCTGCACGCGACCGGCACCAGCTCCGGACGCTCGCCGTCGCCATCACGACGACCTCGGCCGTGCTGTGCGCCGTGACCGTTGCCGTCATCTACGCGATGCCACTGAACCGGCTCTGGTTTCTCCACTTTCCTCTGGGCTTCTATCTCCTCGCCCAAGGGCTGCTCATTTTCGCGATCGTGGTCGCATTCTGGTACGTCCGCGTCCAGGAACGCATCGACCACACGCGCAGCATCAACGAAGAGATCGCGTAGGCGATGGTTGGGCCGTCGCGCCAGCGCACGCCGAATCCGCATCTCGGCGCGTATTACGGCATCGTCGCCAGCGCGTTCGTCTCGCTGGCGATCTTGCTGGCGCTTGCCGAGCAGCTCGGCTGGAGCGACGGCAGCATCGCGCGCCTGATGATGCTGCTGCCGCTTGCCTTCTATCTCGTCATTGCCGGTGCGTCGCGGACCCTCGACATTGAAGACTTCTTCGCCTCGGGCCGCCGCGTGCCGCCGGTCTACAACGCGCTTGTGCTTGCGGCCATCACCGTGGGCGGAACCGGTTTCTTTGCCTATACCGGTGCAATCTTCTTCCTCGGCTTCGATGCGCTCGCCATCGGCCTCGGCTGGACGTGCGGCCTTCTGTTGGCGAGCGTGCTATTCGTGCCGTATCTGCGGCGCGCCGGCGCCTATACGCTGCCCGCGTTTCTCGGTCAGCGATTCCAATCGCGCGAAGCACGCATCGCCGCCGGCGCGATGCTGATTGCGCCGACGGCCCTGCTGCTGGCTGCTGAGATGAAGATCGCGGCGGCCGTGTTCGCGATCTTCATGCCGCTGCCGTTCTGGCTTGCCGTGCTTCTCATCGCCCTGTTCGTGGCCGCCGCCGGCATTTTGGGCGGCATGCGCTCGCTGACATGGTCGGGAAGCGCCGAGTTCATCGCCGGCGCAATCGGGCTCGCAGTACCGTTGATCGTCGTGTCTGTGCTGCTCACCCATCTGCCCGCGCCGCAATTCACCTATGGCGAGATGTTCGGCTCATTGCAGGGCGCGGAGACCGCGGCCGGGATGTCGCCGGTCGGACCGGGTGAGATTGTCCCCGTGCTGCCGGAAACCACGCCGTTGCAGGCCGGGAAGCCGTTCCTGCAATCGTTCGGCACCATCACCCGGGCCGGCTTCTTCGCGATCTTCTTGTGCATCGCGCTTGGCACCGCGGCATTGCCCACCCTGCTTTCGCGCAGCGGGGTCACCTGCTCGGTCGCCGACCAGCGCCGCTCCACGGCTTGGGCGCTTGCGCTGGTGGCGCTGTTCGCCATCACCGCCCCGTCGCTCGCGGCCTTCGCCAAGATTCTCATGTTCCGCGACATGGCGCTGGTGCCGACGGAAGGGCTGCCTGCGTGGCTCTCCGTGTTGAGCCAATTGCAGTTGGCGCAGGCCCGCGACGTCAATGGAGATGGCGTGATTGCCGCCGGCGAACTGTTCGTCATGCGGGACGGCGTTGCGCTCGCTTTGCCGATCTTGGCGGAGCTGCCTTACGTACTGACCGCGCTCATGGCGGCGGCGGGTCTCGCCATCGCGCTTGCCGCGACGGGATCGCACCTCTTTACGCTCGGGACTGGTCTTGCGGAGGACATTTACGGGGTTATCGACGTCCGCCCGATCGAACTGCCGCGCCTCATGGTGGTCTGGGCGGCAATCGCCGCTTGCGCGCTTGTTGCCGCCGTCTTCCTTTTGGTCGCAGAGGTCGATGCACTGCGGTCCGCGCTGACGGCCTTCGCATTCGCCGGCGCCACGTTCTTTCCCATTCTCTTACTCGCCATTTGGTGGCCGCGCTGCACGGCGTGGGGGGCGCTGGCATCTCTGGGAACCGGATTTGGCATCTTGTTTCTCTGCCTGACCGTCGGCGGCTTCTTTGGCATCGCCGAGACGGCCACCGGCATCTGCGCGGCCAGCTTGATCGCGGGCGTTCTCGCGCTCGGGGCCGGCGTGGCGGCAAGTCTATACGGGCCCGCGGCCACACCGTCGGATGCAGCTTACTTCGAGGCGATGCGCCGCCCGGACGGCGAGACGCTGTTCGATCAGGCGCAAGCGCGCGCCACGGCCGCCGAGCAGCGAGCCAACGAAGAGTGATCAGGCCCCGGCCGCGTGGCCGATGAAGCTCAGCGCGACGTTCCTGCGCTGGGCCGCCACGCGATGCTCGATGAGATAGACGCCCTGCCAGGTGCCGAGTGTCATGCGGCCGCCCTTTACCGGGATCGACAGGCTGACCGAGGTGAGCATCGACTTGATGTGGCTCGGCATGTCGTCGGGACCCTCCTCGTGATGGGCGTAGGCGCGGTTCTCCGGTGCCAGGATTTCCAGCGCGTCCAGAAGGTCCAGCCGCACATTGGGGTCCGCGTTCTCTTGAATCGTGAGCGAGGCGGAGGTGTGCGAGACGAACACGGTCAGAAGGCCGTCTTCGACAGCGCAGGACCCCAGCCAATCGGCCAGCGCGCGTGTAATGTCCGTGAAGCCCTTGCCGTCAGTCGGCACCACCAGTGTGTGACCGGCCTGCACCATGCCGCCCATGGCGTGATCTCCCCCTCAAGCAAAGGCGCGCGTTCGTCCCGCTGCAAGGCGATGGTTAACAGAAAATTTACTCAGGCTTGCCACCGTCCTTAGAACCGCTTCGCCGCATCGGGGGGTCAGGCGCCAAGCGGCTGAACCGCGGAAATCTGCGGTGTCAGCTCTATGGGGAACGGTATGGCTTCTGAGGCAAGTTGGCAAACTGGCGACACCGGGGACTTGAGCGAAACGCTCCCCGCCGATGAGCCCATGGATCAACGCACGGTCGAGAGCCT
>DGOS01000025.1:5006-7343 GCA_002390155.1 Hyphomicrobiaceae bacterium UBA4460
GCTCGACGAGCTTCATGCCAGGCTGGATCAGCTGTCTCAGACCACGGAAGCCGCGCGAGACACCGGCGCGCCCGGGGACGACACAACCTTCGACCGCCTGCAAACCGAAGTCAGCAATCTTACGCGCCAGCTCGAGGACGAAAGCGCGACCTCGCTCGACGATTTCGAGCGTTTGGGTCGGGCGCTGTCCGGGGACCATAAGGGCGATACACAAGATCTTTCGCCGGACCCCTTCGAGGCGGAGCCGAGCCCGTTCGCACAGGCGGCGGCCATCGCTGCAAATGCGCAGTCTGCCCTGGCCCTGGACACCGACCCTTACGCCAGCGATGTAACGCCGGCCGTCGATCACACCGGCCTCGACAAGCGCCTCGTGGACATGGCCGAGCGGCTCGAGCGGTCGATCGGCGACGCCATGCCGGCGAGCGCCATTCAGAGCTTGAACGCCAGGCTCGACGAGATCGGAGACCAGCTCTCCCGGTCCTTGGATACGGCCCCCAGCCGCCAGGCTCTGGAGCATGTCGAACGCCAAATTTCCGATATGGGCCAACAGCTTAACCGCGCCGAGGAACAGCTCGGCAAGTTCGGCGGGGTGGAGGAGCATCTTCTCAAGCTGATCGAGCGTCTGGATCAAAAGGACGCTGAAGGCTCAAAGCCGATCGATCCGCTACAGCTTCAGGAGGTCGCCGCCAAGGCTGCGACGGATGCTGCACGCATCGTCGCCGACGACAGCAAGAAGACCACCGAGCGGCTCGACGCGCTGCAACGCGACCTCTCGGACATGAGCGACCAGAGCCGCCAATCGGGCGACAAGCTGGTCAGCACGCTCGAGGCGGTCCACGAATCCCTCAAACAGCTCGTTCAGCAGGTCGAGCGTGGCAATTCCTTCGTGCCGGGGCAGCGCTCACCGTTCACGGAGCGCGCACCGCAAGCCGACGCCCCGCCTGCCGCTCCGTTTGCATCGCAAGCTGCGCCGCAAGCCCCCGCACCGCAGGCAGCTACCCCAAGCCCGCAAGGTTCTGAAGCGCCGCAGCCTAGCCCCGCGCCGCGCATGCCGGAAATGAAGCCGCGCATGCCGGCTGCGCCGGCCCCGAACGAGACGCCCGATGTGGCAGTCAAGGATCAGCAGCTCCGCGACAGGTTGGACGCGGCGATGCCGGGCCTCAACGAGACCGAAACGCCGCCCCCGTTCGGGCGCTCCAAGCCGTCGCCTTTGGATCAAAACGCTTTCGACCTGGATGCCAAGCCGGCGCAGCCCCGCCAGTCGCCGGACGACCTCGTTGCCGCGGCGCGCCGTGCGGCGCAGGCAGCGGCGGCTCGGGCCGAGGAGCGCGACGGACGCCGGTCCAAGATGCCGCTTCCCGGCAGCGGAACTGCAGAACCGGGGCGCCGCAAGCGTTCCTGGTTGATGATCGCCGCCGCCACACTTCTCGCGGTGAGCGCCATCCTTCTTTATGGCCGTCTCGGTTCCAAGCCGGAGCCGGAGCCGACCCCGGCCGCCACCGGACAGACCGCACCGGCCAGCCCGGATGCAGGCACCGAGGCCGGCGACACCGCTCCGGCAAGCAAAGCCAAACCGGCCGACGAGCTTACGCCTGCGGAGCCCGATCAGTCCGGCTTCTGGGCGCCACCTCCCGGCACCACGATCGAACCGATCGACCTCGGGCAGGCGGCAACGGGCACGACGGACATAGCCAAAGGACGCATGCCCGCCATGCCGGCGAGCGAGCTCTCCGCATCGCCGCAGCTCGCCTCGCTGAAACCCACGAATGGGCCGGCTCTTCCGCCGGACGTCGTCTTCTCTGTTGAGGAGCCGGACGCCTCGGCAGCGAAGGCGCCGATGCCGCCGGCTGCACTCGGCCCGCTCCCGCTGCGCAAGGCCCGCCTCTGAGGGCGATGCCGCCGCGCAATACGAAATCGCCGTGCGTTACGCCGAAGGCAAAGGCACCAAGCGCGATGCCAAGATGGCCGCCCAGTGGTTCGAGCGCGCAGGCCGCGACGGCCTCGCCCCGGCCCAATACCGGCTCGCGGCCATGTATGAGCGCGGCCTGGGCGTTGATCGTGACCCCGTAAAGGCGCGCGCCTGAGATGGCACGGCGGCGAGAGGCTCTATCAGCGCCGCTTAGCTAGAATACGCAAGCGGAGCGCGTTGAGCTTGATGAAGCCTTCGGCGTCTTTCTGGTCGTAGCTGCCGGCGTCGTCCTCGAAGGTGACGATCTGGTTGGAATAGAGCGACTTCGGGCTCGTGCGACCGATGACGATGACATTGCCCTTATAGAGCTTCAGCGTCACTTCACCTTCCACATATTCTTGGCTTTTGTCGACGAGCGCTTGCAGCAT
>DGOS01000043.1 GCA_002390155.1 Hyphomicrobiaceae bacterium UBA4460
AAGCAGACATCCTCAGCGTCGAAGTCAATGTCCGCTAAGTGCCAGGAGCGGTCATAACGTGCGCGGCGACGTCGCTAAGGCTCATGGTCCAGAACCCCAAGTCACATCTATTGAGTATCATGCTCACGATCAACTTCTGGTAAGCGAGGTGGTCACAGTCGAGCATCTCTCACCCTCATTGAAAAAAGTCGACCCAGAAGGAGCCGCACACCTCAACAAATGGGGGACGCTAAGCGCGCTTGTTGCAGCAGACGATGAACAAGAGGCTCGCCTCGTTTGCATGACCGCGCAACCTCAAGGAGGCTATGCCCTGCCACTTGCCGACTACAGCGAAGAGGTGATGCGGCAGTTCGTGTTCGATCAAGGTGTCGCGGCCGACAAGATTGGCGTCACCCCCAACGCGGTCGACCCTGCGGCGGCGGATGCGTTTTTCGCATGGACTCGCACGTTGACGCCAACGGACGAAAAGTCGAGCCGCCCGCAATGAAGACAAGCGGCTTTCTTAGATCCTAGGACCCCGCCATATGCCGCAGGGCCTTATGCCCAAAGCGTGGAAATCAGTCACATTTTGCCCAAGAAGCCATGGCCAAAGTGCGCGCCATGAATGAGTTAACGCTGCCGGAGGGCGGCCCTGCCGCAAGGCGGCGGCTCCACATAAGATGCCGCCGCGCGGATTCACCAGAAGACCAATAAGATAAGACGTTCAGACCATGTCAGCGGAGCTTGCTTTCAATCGTAGCGCCGATGTCGATTACGGCGTGGCCGAGGAGATCGCGCCGGACGTCCGGCGCATCGTGGCCAACAATCCGAGCCCCTATACCTTCCTCGGCACCAACACCTATATCGTCGGCTCCGGCGACGTCGCGGTGATCGATCCGGGACCGGCGGACGCTGCGCATCTGACCGCGATTGCCGAGGCGACGCGCGGCGAACGCATCACGCATATCTGCATCACCCATAGCCATCGCGACCATTGCGACGGCGCGCTCCCGCTGCAGGAAAGGCTTGGCGGCGAGATCGTGGCCTTCGGCCCGACCGGCACGACGCGCGGCGCAGGAACGCCCGGGCTTGGAGATGCGTTTATCGATTCCGCCTTCACGCCGGACCTGCCGGTCGCCGACGGCGACACAGTGAAGGGGCGCGGCTTTTCGCTCGATGTCTTGCATATGCCGGGACACGCGCCGGACCATCTTTGCTTCGCGTTGGTGGGAAAACGCATCGTGTTCACCGGCGACCATGTGATGGGCTGGAACACGACGGTGATCGCGCCGCCGGAAGGCAATATGGGCGACTTCCTCACTTCGCTCGATAAACTGGCGCAGCGGCATGACCGACTGTTCCTGCCGGGGCATGGTGGACACATCGAAACGCCGCGGCGCGTGGTGCGCGCCTACATCACTCACCGCAAATGGCGCGAGCAGAATATCCTAGCTTGCATCGACGATGGCGTCAGCACGATCCCGCGCATCGTGGCGAAACTCTATGGCGCAATTGACGCGGAGCTCAAAGGCGCGGCGGCGCTGTCTGTGCTCGCCCATCTGGAGCACTTGATCGCGCGGGACGTGGTGACGGCGGAAGGCGCCACGGACAAATTTAGCGCCTTCTACGTACGCGCCGCTTCCGACGCCGTTTCTTCTTCTTCTTGATTTCTTTCGCGGGCGCGGCGACCGGCTCCTCCGCCTTCTTGGGCGCGGTCTGCTCAAGCACCGTCTTCTCGCCTTTCTCAAGCGCCGTGTTCACCTCACCATAGAAGGCGCGAATGCGCGCGGCGTTGGTGCCGAAATCGTGCTGGCCGTAGCGGGACGCCGAACGCATATCGACCAATGTATGCGCGTCATCACCCTTGACGCGCACGATGACGTCGTCGGTGAACGCCATAATCATGGTCTGATCCGTCGCCTCGATGCGGCCGATACCGCTTTCGCCGGGCGTCTCATTAAGAACGACGTTCCAGCCGAGCCGCGAAATCGCCTCGCTTACCAGTGTGAACACTTCCGGTGCAGAACGCTCCAGATACATGGGGCCGATCTCGGAATAGGCTTCCGCCTGCAGCTTCGCTTGTTCGGGACCCGGATTGAGCAAGGGATTGGCGTCCGGCGGCCGCTGCTCGGCGAGCATGGTGAAAATCAGCGGGTTGGCCGGCGAAGTCTGAATGTCAGTGAGTTGCGGCAGCTCTACGGCCTTGACCAGAAAATAGACCGGAAGCGCGAGCCCAATCAGGCCAACGGCAATGGCGGCGAAGTCCTGCGCGGCGCCGGTCTGGCCGCCGAACCAAATGCGTATCAGCGAAATCAGCGCGATGACGACGGCGATGGCCATGCCCACCACCGACACGCCGACGAGATTGACCGCCGCTGGCGTGCCGAGACCGGCGAAGCGATGCAGGATCACGGTCAAGATCAGCAGCTGGAGGAAGAACAGCGCGATGCGGCGCGCCCATTTCGCCTCGTGCGCTTCTTTCACCGCATAGCGCGCGGTCGAAAAACGATCGATGGAGTCTTCGGCCGTCACGTCACTTGATCCTCAATGGCTCGCGCCGTCCCGCTTCATTTTAGCTGGGAATGCCACCCGGTGGCAGCTCAACATCACGGATTGAGTCGCGTCTTTTCCCACGGCCCGTCCGGCTTCCCGCGCCGGAACACGATCCGGTCGTGTAGGCGGAACTCCCCGCGTTTCCAGAACTCGATCTCCACCGGCCGCACCCGGTAGCCGTGCCAATGAGGCGGCCGCGGGATGTTACCGTCGGCGAACTTCTCTTTATAGAGGTCGACATCGGCTTCCAGCGCGGCGCGGCTCTCCAAAGGCCGGGACTGCTGCGAAGCCCAGGCGCCCATCCGGCTTAAGGGATGGCGCGAGGCGAAATAGGCGTCCGCCTCCGCGTCGGTCACCGGCTCGATGGGCCCGCGAATGCGGACCTGGCGCCCCAGGCTCTTCCAGTAGAACAGCAGCGCGGCTTTGGGGCTGGCGGCAAGCTCCAGCCCCTTGGTGCTCTCGCAGTTCGTATAGAAGACGAATCCCCGCTCGCTGATTCCCTTCAAGAGAATCATCCGCACATTGGGCAGGCCATGCGCATCGACAGTGGCCACAGCCATGGCGTCAGGGTCGGCGGGCTCGGATTTTTCTGCCCTCGCCAGCCAATCCTGAAACAGCGCGAACGGGTCCTCGGCGGCCGTGAAGTCTTGAACTTCCATAGCTTTTTTCTCTTCGGCATTATTGACGTCCGTAAGGCGCGCGAGGGAATTCAAGAAAATTCCCGGCCCGATACGGCCATTTACGATTTCCTCACCCTGATAGGGCAGGATCGATCCCGTTGATAGAGGGCGCGGGGGAATTCAGTAGCCGCGTCACAGTTTGGGGACGAGTTTGTTATGCGTACGTTCCATTGGAACGCCCCTATCATCGGGGCGGGGGCTCTCGTGTTGTCTGTATTGCTCCCCGCCCTTTCTCCCCTTATGGCCGGGGAGAGTGGGGCACAAAAAACTGCGGTGGTGGCCGTTGGCCCTGCGCCGCAAGGCCTTCAGGACCTCAAAGCCAGCCTCGATCAGTCCGATCGCACGATCGCGTTCCAGGCGCTGCAAATGGCGCTGAACGAGCTCGGCGACGGGGTGACGCTCAAATGGCGCCGGCCCTCCAGCCAGCTTTCAGGCCGAATCAAGCCTGTGACCGCCTTCCGGGACGATCAGGGCCGTGTCTGCCGCCAGGTGGTTTATTCGCTGGCCCGCGGTGACCAGAAGAACGAGGCCCAAGGCATCGCCTGCCGTGCGCAGAACGGGCGCTGGGTCATCGCCGGCTAGAGAGGTCTTTATGGCTCAGCTTGACGAGAGGGGCGCGACGCCCGCCATAGCGGCGCCTGCCCTCAATGCGGACGACAAGAGCCGCCGTTTCACCCCGCTCCGGTCGTATGTGACCCCGGCACGCGCGCTGGGCAAGGACGTCAGGCGCGATCCGATGCGCTCGCCGCTCATCCCCCTCGCTCAAAAATCCTAGGCCGTTAGCCTCGATCCGGCGAAAGCCCTTACCGTGAGCTTCGCCCGGTGTATAAGACCCCGAATTCTTGAGGCTCGGAGGAGGGGTCATGGCCGACGGCGGAAATCTCATGGCAGGCAAGCGCGGCATCGTTTTCGGCGTCGCCAATAATCGTTCCATCGCCTGGGGCATTACCAAAGCCGTGACGGATCAAGGCGCCGAGGTCGCGCTGACCTATCAGGGCGAGGCCTTGAAGAAGCGCGTCGAGCCGCTCGCCGCCGAGGTGGGCTCAAAACTCGTGCTGCCTTGCGACGTGACCGACACCGCCTCGGTCGATGCTGTGTTCGAAACGCTCGCTAAGGAATGGGGCGAAATAGATTTCCTCGTCCACGCCGTCGCCTTCTCCGACAAAGACCAGCTCGGCGGCCGCTATGTGGACACCACCGAAGAGAACTTCACCCAGACCCTGCTGATCTCCTGCTTCTCCTTCACGGCGCTGGCAAAACGCGCCGAGAAGCTGATGCCGAATGGCGGCTCGCTTCTGACGCTGACCTATTACGGCGCGGAGAAGGTCATGCCCCATTACAACGTGATGGGCGTGGCCAAGGCGGCGCTTGAAGCAAGCGTGCGCTATCTCGCGGCGGATCTCGGCAAGAACAATATCCGCGTCAACGGCATCTCGGCCGGGCCGATCAAGACGCTGGCGGCGTCCGGCATTTCCGACTTCCGCTATATCCTGAAGTGGAACGAGTACAACTCGCCCTTAAGGCGCACGGTGACCATCGACGACGTGGGCGGCGGCGGACTTTACCTGCTGTCGGGTCTGTCGAACGGCGTCACCGGCGAGGTCCTGCATATCGACGCCGGCTACCACGTGGTCGGCATGAAGAACGAGGACGCGCCGGACATCTCCGTGGCGAAGGATTAGGGCGCTGCGCGCGCTTTACGACAGCCGATATCCGGGCATTGCCGATCTCAAGACCCGCGCAAAACGCCGCCTGCCAAACTTTGCCTTCGACTATCTGGAAGGCGGGATCGACGACGAAGCGTCAAAGCGACGAAACCGACAAGCCTTCCAAGATGTGCACTTGACGCCGCGTTACTTGCGCGATGTCAGCACTGTCGACACGCGCGTCACGCTGTTCGGGGCCGGATACGCGCTGCCCCTCGGTGTATCGCCGGTCGGGCTCGGCAACATGATGTGGCCGGGCGCAGAAGCGGCACTGGCCCGTGCCGCGCAGAGCGCGCGCATCCCCTACGTCCTCAGTACGTTCAGCACCACCTTGCTCGAGGACATCGCGCAGTTGGCGCCCGACGTGTGCTGGTTTCAGCTCTATGTCCCGCGGGATGAGCGGGTCATGGAGGACCTCATCGCACGCGTGAAGCGCGCAGGCTTTCGGGCCTTGGTGGTCACGGTGGATGTCCCGGTGGGCGCCAAGCGCAACCGGGAACTGAAGAATGGCCTGAAACTGCCGCTCACGATGACACCACGCATCGTCTGGCAGTCCCTGACGCATCCGACCTGGGCGCTCCGGACGCTGACACATGGCACACCGGATTTCGTCAACGTGACAAGCTACCGGACAGACCCAAGCCAAGGTCTAAGCGACTTCGTAACCAGCATGACCCGTCCGGGCGTGCCGCTGGACCACTTGCAGCGCATACGCGCTCTGTGGAACGGGCCGCTGATCATCAAGGGACTTCAAGCGGAGGAGAACTTCCGCGCGGCGATTGACTGCGGGGTGGATGGCGTCATCATCTCAAATCACGGTGGCCGACAGCTCGATGCCGCGCCTGCCACGCTTGAGACGCTCCGGCAGTTGCCCGGCGACATCACCGACCGGTTGACCGTGATGATCGACAGCGGTGTCCGTACCGGGCTGGACATCGTTCGCGCTAAAGCGCTTGGAGCGCATGCCGCCTTCAGCGGCCGCAGTTTCTTCTACGGAGTTGGCGCGCTCGGCGAGGCCGGCGGCAAGCAGGTGATCGAAATCACTCGCGACGAAATCACGCGCAGTCTGCAGCAGCTTGGATGTCAGCGTTTCGAAGACATGGACGCAAGCTGGCTCGCGGAGCCTTGCGATAAGGATTAGGGCAGGACGCGAACACGCCCTGCCCCGTTTGCCTAGATCTTGCGGAAGACGGCGCCTCTAACCGAGCGCGGACGCTCGCGCACCCGGCCCCCGTCATTGCCCGACTTCACGATCCACTGGCCGGCTTCGTTGCGGCCGGTGATGTAGCCCACATGGTGCGACCAGACGACCACGGCGCCGACGCGCGGACCGTTCAGGCCCCGGCCCCGCTTGGCCCAGTTCCGGGCGAGATTGTATTCAGGTCCGCCGCCGAACTGGGTCCGCATCCACCAGCCGCACCAGCGGGATGGCCTCGGCCCCACGCTGTGGCGCCCGGGTTTTGCGGGTTTCTCGACTTTCTTGGTCAGCCCCGCGAACGCGGGGAAAGCCTCAGCCGGGGTGAGCGGGGCAGCGCCCGCCAGCAAGGCAATGGTCAGACTCATGAAAACAGCATGCGCAGCACGCATCGGATACTCCTTGTTTTTTGTCTTGGGAGGGGATGACCGGCGAGGTCTCGGCCGGTCCGCGCTTCATTGGCGCGGAGGCGCAAACTACGGAAAAATAAGACGAAAACTGGCCCCGGAGACGGCCAGGATGGGCCAATTTTCGGGCCTGGCGGGGCTGTTGGCGCCCCTATTCCCTCAAAATCCCCAAGCTTGCGCCGTTTGACCCTTCACGCCCCCTAAACTAGAAGCGGCTAGAGAGACGCCATGTCGCACAACAGCTTCGGATACCTTTTCCGCATTACCACCTGGGGCGAGAGCCACGGGCCGGCCATCGGCTGCGTGGTCGACGGCTGCCCGCCCGGTATCCCGATCACCGAGACGGAGATCCAGGCCTATCTGGACAAGCGCAAGCCAGGTCAGTCGAAATACACGACCCAGCGCAAGGAGCCCGACACGGTCGAGATCCTCTCCGGCGTGTTCGAGACCGAGGACGGCGAACAGGTCACGACCGGCACGCCGATCTCGCTGCTGATCAAGAATGTCGATGCGCGGTCCAAGGACTACGGGGACATCAAGGACAAGTTCCGCCCCGGCCACGCCGACTACACCTATTTCCAGAAATACGGCGTGCGCGATTGGCGGGGCTCCGGCCGTGCATCCGCGCGTGAAACGGCGGCGCGCGTCGCAGGCGGCGCCGTGGCGCGGAAAGTGGTCCCGGAGATGGTCGTGCGCGGCGCCCTCGTGCAAGTCGGTCCGCACAAAATCGACCGCGCAAATTGGTGCTGGGACACGGTTGGCGACAACCCGTTCTTCTGCCCCGACCCGAAGGCGGTCGACACTTGGGCCAAGTTCCTCGACGAGGTGCGCAAAGCCGGTTCTTCGGCCGGCGCGGTGATCGAGGTCGTGGCCGACGGCGTGCCGCCAGGACTCGGCGCGCCCGTCTACGGCAAGCTCGACCAGGACATCTGTTCCGGCCTGATGAGCATCAACGCGGTGAAGGGCGTTGAGATCGGCGCAGGCTTCGCGGCCGCCGCGCTCTCAGGCGAAGAGAACGCCGATGAGTTGCGCAAGCACCCTCCCGGCTGGCCCGAGTTCACGTCGAACAACGCCGGTGGAATTCTCGGCGGCATCTCGACGGGGCAACCCGTTGTCGCGCGGTTCGTGGTGAAGCCTACTTCGTCCATTCTCACGCCACGGCGAACGGTCGACAAGGACGGCAACGACACCGAGGTCTCGACCAAAGGACGCCACGATCCATGCGTCGGCATTCGTGCAGTGCCGATTGGCGAAGCGATGATGGCGATCGTGCTGGCGGACCACTATCTCAGGCACCGCGGCCAGACGGGCCAAGGCTGACAGCGCACGTGAGTGGCAGCCGGCAAGCCATGTCCGTCAGCGTTGAGCCGTACTCCTATCGCGATGATCCTGCGGTTCCGCGCTTTCCCGACGATGGGCCGCTGATCGTGTTCGATGGAGTTTGCGTCTTATGCAATGGGTTTGCCCGGTTTGTCGCCAAACGCGATAGCGCGGAACGCTTTCGCTTCGCCGAGGCGCAGTCCGCTCTCGGGGGTGCTCTTTTCCGCCATTATGGTCTCGACGACATCGACTTCGAGACGAATCTTTTGATTCAGGATGGCCGCGCCTTCGTAAGGCTCGAGGCTTTCGCCCGCATCCTTGGGGAGCTCGGGGGCCCATGGTCCGCGGCGAGGGCTGCGCTTGCCCTGCCACGCCCAATAAGCGACTGGCTCTATGATCGTATTGCCAAGAATCGCTACGCCATATTCGGCCGCTATGAAACCTGCCCGGCCAAGGGAGATTGCCTGATCGCCAGGAGGCTTATCGGTTGATGCGCCGACCATTGTTCCACCGCGCTTATGGCGAGGCCCTCGGACGGCTTCCTCCAGCCATCGTCCGCGTCCACGATACCGGCAACGGGCGGACTTGGCGCGGCGAGGCGAACGTGACGACCGGTTCCTCCCTGCTCGCGCGCATCGTTCGGGCTCTCGCAGCCCTGCCACCGGCGTCAGGGACCGTGCCCATCCTGATCCACATGCAGCCCGACGGGGACGGTGAAACATGGCGCCGCGAATTTGCCGGCCATCCGCTCACCACACACTTGCGCGCAGGCCGAACGCCGGGAACGATCGAAGAAGCGCTCTGGCCGGTGACCGCGGTTTTGCAGCTTGAGCCTGACAAAGATGGGGTCCAGCAGGTGCTAATCGGGCTTCGTCTGTTCGGCTTGCTACTTCCTCGCTTTCTATGGCCTGACCTTGACGTACGCGAGAGCGCCGAGGGCGACCGTTATCGATTTAGAGTTGTCATGAAACTGGGGGGTGTGCCACTCGAAGCGTATGAAGGGTGGCTCGAAGCGCCAGAGAAAGCATGAACGTCGAGCGTATCGTCATTCTGACGGGAACTAGTCTTTCCGCAGGCTAGCGCTTCCGCGCGCCGATCAGGAATTCCACATTGCCGCTGCCACCGGTGATGGGGGAGTCGATCACGCCGATGCTCTCCCAGCCTTCTCGTTCGAGAAATTCGCGCACGCGCTTGACGGCCCGCATGCGGTCTTCTTCGCCGCGCACGATACCGCCTTTGCCAACCGCCTCGCGCCCCGCCTCAAATTGCGGCTTGATCAGTGCCACAAGCCAAGCACCTGGGGCGGCACGTTTCAGCGCGGCCGGCAGCGCCAATGTCAAACTGATGAAGCTGACATCGGCGACAATGGCAGTGACGGACTGAGGGACGAGGGTCGCGTTGAGCTTGCGCGCGTCCGTCGCATCCAAAGACACAACGCGCTTGTCAGCCCGCAGACGCTTATGGAGCTGCGCGCGGCCGACATCGACCGCGTAGACCTTCGCGGCGCCTTCCGCCAACAGCACTTCGGTGAACCCACCGGTCGAGGCGCCGACATCGAGCGCAATGGCATCATGCGGCGACAGACCAAACGAACGCAGCGCGGCAAGAAGTTTGAGCGCACCCCGTGAGACGTGCGCGCCTGCGTCGCCGGCAACGGCAATCGCCGCCTCGTCGGCCACGAGCGCGCCGGGCTTCGCAACGCCCGCACCGCCCACAGTGACGCAGCCCCGGCGGATGAGGTCCGCGGCGCGGGCGCGGGAGGCGACGAGCCCCTCTTCCACCGGGCGTTGATCGATGCGTCTTCTTTTGGTCAAGGGCTGTTCTCATATATGGTCCGCATTCACGCGTGGACACGCGAGCGCGGAGGCACTTTGAGCCAAGACACATACCTTACCCGCAAATGCGAGGTTCGGCATCGCGCCGGGGCGAGGTGACGGGCAAGGACTAGCGCAATCCCGCTTTATGGCAACGTTATGCGGGCCACTTCTCGCCTTACCTTCAGTGGCGTATCGACGGCTTGAAGCTTGAGCGCGCGGCACCAAAAAACGCCGAAGTTTGCCAAGACGCTTCGGGTCGACTAAGCAAGAGCCGCCATCGAAACCGCACCTTGCGAGGTCCCGTGACGAAGCGTCTTCTCATTCTTCTGGCCGCCTTTGTGCTTGCAAGCACGGAGGCCAGCGCCGCAACGAATATCTGGCAGGCAAAATCGAGCGGCAGCTTCGTGACGCTCCGCTACGGGCCGCTCATTGACCGTGAGCATCCGCGCTTCCTGCTGTCCTGCTTGAACAGCGTCAAGATCGCCGTGCTGTCCGTGTATATGGACTTTCCGGAACGGGAGACGGGCGCGGCGATTACCGTCACGTTCAGCGCCGGCGGACAGTCGACGACGGTGGCGGGCGAGACCGCGGCCGAAGACGGCACGGGCGTGATCTATGGCGAGGCCGGCGACATTGCCGTTGCGCCCATTCTCAAAGTCCTGCGCGAAAAGGGATCCGTATCGATGAAATCCGGCGCGATCGGATACGACATGTCCGATGCGGGACGCGCCGACGCCGTCGCCAAATTCACCAAGGATTGCACGCTGGATTAAGCCAGGCGCGCCGCGCCGGGTTTTGCGTCCTTGCCGAGCGCGGCGAATACCGCAGCGACGATGCCTTGCGCATCGAGCGCCGCGTCCGCGTACATCTTCTCCGGCTTGCCCTGATCGATGAAGCGGTCCGGCAGCACGAGGGTGCGTACTTTTAGCCCGCGGTCGAGCAGGCCGTCAGCCGAAAGCGCGTGCAGCACTTGGCCGCCAAAGCCGCCGGTTGAGCCTTCCTCCACGGTGATGAGCACTTCGTGGTTCTTGGCGAGGTCCCGAATGAGATCAATGTCCAGCGGCTTGGCGAAACGCGCGTCCGCCACGGTGGCCGACAGACCGTAGCCTGCAAGCTCATCCGCGGCGCCGAGGCACTCGGTCAGCCGCGCGCCGAACGAAAGCAGCGCCACGGTGGAACCTTCGCGTACGATCCGGCCCTTGCCGATCTCAAGCGGTATACCGTGCTCCGGCAGTGCGACGCCTGCACCGCTCCCGCGCGGATAACGGAACGCGGACGGTGCATCCTCGATGGCGGTGGCGGTCGCCACCATGTGCACCAGCTCCGCCTCGTCGGCGGCGGCCATGACGATCATGTCCGGCAGGCACGACAAGAAGGCCGTGTCGAACGTGCCCGCGTGAGTCGGCCCGTCGGCGCCCACAAGCCCGGCGCGGTCTATGGCGAAGCGCACAGGCAGCTTCTGCACCGCAACGTCATGCACCACCTGATCGTAGGCGCGCTGCAGGAATGTCGAGTAGATCGCGGCGAAGGGCTTATAGCCTTCCGTCGCCAACCCTGCGGCAAAGGTCACCGCGTGCTGTTCGGCGATGCCGACATCGAAACAGCGCTCGGGAAAGCTTTGCGCGAACTTGTCGAGACCTGTCCCCGACGGCATCGCCGCGGTGATGGCGACGATCTTGTCGTCCTTCCGCGCTTCGTCAATCAGCGCGTTCGCGAACACTTTGGTGTAGCTCGGCGGACCGCCAGG
>DGOS01000073.1:0-379 GCA_002390155.1 Hyphomicrobiaceae bacterium UBA4460
CCAGCGCGACGGGACCCGTGATGCGGTCCCCTTCGGCATTGAGCGCGGCAAGCACGGCCTCCCTGGACATGGGATAGCCGAAATGCTGCGCCGAGGCCCGCAGCCGGTCGAGATGTCGCTCCAGGAGGTGGTAGCCCCTGTCCCTCTGATAACGCAGCGTCTCGATCAGCTCGAAGGGCGCATCGGCCGTCGTCAAGAAGTGCGCCTTCAACAGGCACTCCTCGTATTCGGACTCTTCCTTGGAGTCGGCAACGATGCCGCCGCCAATCCCCATCTCGCCGCCGTCTTCGCCCAGCACCACGGTGCGGATCGCGACGTTGAACCGGCAATCGCCGGACGGCTCCACATGACCGACCGCGCCCGTATAGACGCCGCGGGG
>DGOS01000073.1:489-6049 GCA_002390155.1 Hyphomicrobiaceae bacterium UBA4460
CATGTCCGAAAGCCCCATGTCGGAGCGCAGCTCCGAGGTAATCGTCGAAGTCATCTGGTGCACGGAGCGATAGGTCTCGACGGTGAACAGGTCGGTGACCTCGACGGAGCCGATGCGCGAGACCCGGCCGAGATCGTTGCGCAAGAGATCCACGATCATCAGGTTCTCGGCCCGCTGCTTCTCGTCCATGGCCAGCCAAGTCTTGAGGCGGGCGTCCTCACGCGGCGTGCGGCCGCGCGGCGCCGTGCCCTTCATGGGCCGCGTCGACATGTGCTGGCCTTCGCGCGCAAAGAACAGCTCCGGCGACAGCGACAAGACCTGAAACTCGGGTGTAGCGATCAGCGCGCTATAGGCGACGCGCTGCTTGCGGCGGAGTGCGGCGTAGAGCGCGGTCGCGCCGCCTTCGACGACGAAGAAGAACTTCTGGGTGAGATTGATCTGGTAGACATCGCCCGCCGCGATGAAGTCCTTCACCGCCTTGAACGCTTCGCCGTACTGCTCGCGCGTCCACGACAGACGCAAGTTTGAGATCTCGGCACTTTCGCCGCCGCCATTCGCCTGAAGCCAGGCGTGGGTCTCACCGTCGGTGAGGATTTGCGGTGCCTTGAACAGCCCAATCCACAGAAGCGGCGTTCGCCGCCCCTCCGGCATCAATTCGCACAGCTTCGGCTCCAGGCAATAGCCCAGCTCGTAGGCGAAATAGCCGGCGGCGTGCAGACCGCGCGCGATCCCATCCGAAACGGCTTTTAGCGCGTCCTCGACCTCGCCGGGCTCGGAGACCGAAATCACCTCTTCGGGCGCCGTAAACAGCAGGCCGCGCCCGCCGGGCGTCAGGCTGTCGTCAAGAAGCACATATGGCAGAGCAGTCATCGCGGAGCGCCGATCAGAAAGCGAAACCAAGCATAACGGATATGGGCGGGTGAAGCGTCAACATCGAGGCCGCATGAGACGCGGCTCTTTGGCCCTCAGGCGAGGATGAGCATCTCGCCTTTGCCGAGCACAGCCATGTCGCCCATGAGGCGCCGCGCGCGGGCGCCCAGGCGAATGCGCACGTCTTGCTCGCGCAGCCATTTCTCCAAGATACGAAGATAGTCGAACTCCATGACGCCGCTGTCGACATAGGTGGGCAGGAGATTGCGCGGCTTCTCGGTGAAGATGAGGCTGCCGCGCCGGTTGCCGTAGCCCGCATAACGGCCCGCGCCGCCTTTCAGAACCAGCGTACCGGCGATCATGCGCCCCCCGGCATAGTCGCCCGCCTTGCCGCCGACAACGATGAGCCCGCGGCGCAGGCGCTCGCCCAAAAGATCGCCGGCGTTACGGCCGACAGAGATAAAGCCGCCCTTCATGCCCATGGTCGAGCCAAAGGCAACACCGCCGGCCTGGTCGCCAACGTCGCGGCGCACTCTGATCTCGCCGCCCGCCATGCTGGCGCCGGTCAGCACGCCCGCACTGCCGTCAACCGCGATTGTGCCACGCTTCATCTGCGCGCCGAGCAGCATCCCGGCATCGCCCTCGACCGTGACGTCGCCGCCGTTGAGCTTCGCGCCGATATTATCGCAACGGTCGTCGGTGCCGACGAAGCGCAGGTGCTCGGGATCGTTGCCCTTCACCTTGAAGACGTCGCCCACGGTGAGCTTCTCGCGCGTCGTATTGATCGGCAGCGCTTCGATCTTCTTGCGAGCCAGCTTGGCAAGCCGCTCCGGCACCAGCGGCGACAGATCGAGACGCTGATCGACTATCCACCTCATATCGAAGACAAGCGCGCTCACCCGACGATCTCCTTCAGATGGAAGTGATGAGGGCCGAGATTGCCGCCATAGTTGCCTGCCGTGATGTGCGTGATACCTTCGCGCGCGCCGCCCTTGGCGATGGCGTGAATGCCGGCATGCATCGCCTTGTGAATGGCGTCCGCCGTGAGCCCATCAATGACGATCTCGAGCACGGCCTCGGTCGTGGGCGGCAATTCGGAATCGGCGTGATGTTTCAGGCCCGGGCTATAGGCGTGATTGGTGGACGCGATCTGCCCCTTGTACTGCGAGCCGACCTTGGAACCGGAGCGCACGATGCCGCCAGGGAACGGCGTGATGACATCGGGCATTTCCGCCATGGCTTTTACGGCGCGCGTCGACGCCGCCAAAACAGCGTCGTGCGTTTTGCCGAGTATGAGCAGATTGCCGCCGCCGACGGCTTTCTTCGTGAGGCCGGTCTTGTCCTCGCAAACGAATTCGCCGCCCATCACGGGAATGCGCCAAAAGCGCCGCCCGCCGACCACCTTGGATACCTGCCAGCCATCGCCGAAGAAGCGCAAGGATGCGCCAAGCTTCAACGTCTTCTCGCCTTCGAGCCCCGCGAAGCAGGCGGAGCCCGGGCTCGTCAGCACGCATTGTCCGACGCGATTGCGCAGTTGCGTCTGAAGCTTGCCGGCGTCCATGGTGAAGAGCAGGACAGAAACGCCGGGCCGTCCATCGGGCGTTTCTTTGCGGGGCACCGTGCGCTCGATGCCGCCTTCGGCGCCGCAAGCGATCACCGACGTGGCGAAGCCGGTCATGGTGCGCGCGGAAATCATCGCCCACTCGGCCGTGGGCGCCGTGATGATGACCCGCGTGCCGACCATGGGAAAGGCCTCGGCAAAGGTCTCAACGATATTGATGCCTTTGACTTTCAGCTCTGGCATGTCAGCTCGAACACGGAATCGTCGCGAACCTGTCGGGACGATGGATTGCATTGGACACGCCGAACCAGGACGGGTCGGCGTCGTAGTAACGGTCGTAGAACGCGGCCACGCGCTTTTCGATCTGCCGGTCAAAGCCGGGGTCGACGTGATAGCAGCGGCCCCAGGTGACGCGCACCACGTTGCCTTTGCGAACCACGAGATTGCCGGACTTGAACACGAGATCGGCGGCGGAGAACATCTTCGTCTTGTTCTTGCGCTCGGTGTAAACGGCGACATCGGCGACCGCGCCCACACCCAAATGACCGCGGTCCGCCAAGCCCATAAGCTTGGCTGGCGCGGCGCGGGTGATGATCGCCAGCTCCGACAAGGTCAGCTCGCGCGAGATGCCCGCAAGGTTCGACACCTGACGGGACGCTTCCGGCAGACCGTCGAGCCAGCGGGCGCGCTCGTCCTTGTCCATCAGCAGATGGAAGATCTCCGGATAGCGCACGAAGAGCGCGCCGTTCGGATGGTCCGTGGAGAACAGCACCCGCCACGGATCCTCGGCCAAGAGGAAGATCTCCAACCCGATGGCCCATTGCAGCGCGTTGACGAAACTCTTGGGCTTGTAGTTGTACGGCACGACGCCCGTGCCGTTGCCCTCGCCTTGGTTGAGCCCCCACTTCTTCGGGCTGGCCGCACGGCGTCCGTCGAACTGGCGTAAGATATCGCCGGAGATGGTGACGGTCTGGCCGAACATCACCTGGCCGACATCGACGGTTGCGTTCTTGTGCTTGTTGACCGCCTCCATGAGCGTCGCGGCGCCCGACGAGAAGCCTTTGTCGCCTTCGTTGCCGTAACCGTAGAACTGGATATGCGCGAAGTGGATGGGGCGCCCTTGGGTCGCTTCCAACGTCGCGACCGCAGTCTCCACATTACCGGCGATACCGAGATTGTTGCAGTGGACATGCGGCGGATGCGGCACGCCGAGATCTTCGACGGCGCCTTGCATCGCTTCGACAATGCCGCGCGACGTGACGCCGTAATCCGGCACCTCTTCATCGAGATCGAAGGTGCGCGCGTTAAACTTGAAGGCTTCGGAACCGCCCGCGTTGATGACCTTCAGCCCGATCGCCTTGGAGTGGGCAAGCGTCCACGAGACATAGTCCTTCAACTCGTCACTCTTGACGTCGCCTTTGCGCAGGAGATTGAGCGTATAGTCGTCATTGCCGAGGATGACGAGACCGGCCACGTCGATGATCGGAATCGCGGCGAGCTCGGCTTGCGCCTCGATGGCGTGGGTCGGGATCATCGCCGGCTCGATCACCGTGGTGTACCCCATCTCCGCATAACGGACGCCGGTGGCGTAAGAACCCCAGGCGGCGGGTGACGGCAGGATCGGCTGTCCGCCCTCGGCTGCAAGCAGCGGCAGCTCCGGCATCAATTGGCGCCCGAGCGTCACGTTGGTGCCCGCAATGTGCGAATGCACGTCGACCGCGCCCGCCATGACGATCTTGCCGCTGACGTCGTGCACCTCGTCGGGCTTGCGCACGTCCGCATTGTCGACGATGCGGCCGTTCTCGATGAACAGATCGCCAACTGCGTCGCGATTGTGCGCAGGATCGATGATGCGGCCGCCTTTGAGCTGAATGAGCATTACGCGGCCCTCGTCTTGCCGATGAGTTTGGAGATGCGGGTTAGCACCTCCGCCACGGTCGGCTTGTTCTTGTTTGCGCGCTTCGCCTTGACCACGCCAATGCCGGCAATCGGCGGCAGAAACAGCGCCGCGTCATGGTCCGCGCCTGCGGCACCAACCTCGATAACAACGTCGTCGCGTCCGGCCCCTCTGACAGGTTTTGACGACACGATGACGGCGGGAATGCCGCGGAATGCGCCCTTGGGTCGTCCGGCGGTTTCTCCGTCCAGCGCGTCGATCCACACCAGCGCGTCGGCCTCGTCACTCGCGAGCAGACGGTCGGTGTCATACGCCCACATATTGTTCTCCGGCACTTTGCGCGCAAAGCTCGTGCGCACCGGCAGCGCGCAAGTCCACGTGGCGCACAGATTGACGCCGTCGCCGTTGCCGGGCGCGGCGAGCGACATGGTCGCGGCGCGTGTCGTTTTCACCAAGTGCCGCACCATCTCCAGCACGGTGTGCATCACCGGCTCTTCCAGTTCGGCTGGGTCGTAGACGAAGACAGCGAAGGCGGACTCGCGCAAGCGCTTGCCCGCCGCGTCGAGCTTCTTGCGCTGCGCCTTGTCGCGCATCTCGAACAGCCCCTCGCGCGTCGCCGCGGCGAGCAACGCCACGAGCTCCGGCACGGATGTCTTGCCGTTGATCGAGGTCAGAGGCACGCCCTTCGGCGCCGTTGCCTTGCCGGCGCCGAGCAGCACGGCCTCGCGCTTATTCTTGCCGGGGCGCGGCAGGCCGGGCTTTCCCGGAAACAGTTTGCTCAAGAGATCGGGATCGCGCTGAAGCGGGTTCTTGCCAATGATGACGATCGTGTCGGCGCGATTCCGCACTTCGCCGAAGCTGGCAGGCGTCGCGCCGGTCTCGCGCATCACGCGCGCGGCGCAGGCAAGCCCCTCGCCCGCCGCATGATCCACCACGCCGCCAAGCTTCTCGGCGAGCGCGAGCGCGGCGGAGGCACCATCGATATCGGTGAAGAGGCCGCCAATGACGGGAAGACGAGCGCGCGCAAGCAGCGCTGCGGCACGTTCGAGCGTGCTATCCAACTCGTCCTCCTCGCGAAACTTCCCCCGCGCACAAATACCGAGGTGACCGGAGACGCGCAAGCGCGGCAATGCGCCTCTCCATAACTAATCCGCCTACAGTTTTGCTAGGCGCTAGTCTTTCGGCTTGTCGTATTTCATATACGAGAAGCGCATGTCGTCGGCGGGCGTGCC
>DGOS01000056.1 GCA_002390155.1 Hyphomicrobiaceae bacterium UBA4460
CGCGCCATCGCCATTCCGGGCGCCGTGCTGCAAGGTCTGGTCGCCACCCCGCTCGGCATGGGCGTGGGCTGGATGCTCGGCTGGAGCCTGGGCGCCGGGTTCATCTTCGGCCTGGCCCTGTCCGTGGCGAGCACCGTGGTCCTCTTGCGCATGCTCCAGGAGCGGCGCCTGATCGACACCGAGCGCGGCAGGATCACCGTCGGCTGGCTGATCGTTCAGGACATCGCCATGGTGATGGCCCTGGTTCTGCTGCCGGCGATCACCGGATTGTTTGAGGGCGATGCACCACCCGACCTGACGGAGATGGCGCGCCAATGCGCCGAGGTAATCGGTAAGCTGGCGATCTTCACGTTCGTCATGTTCGTCGTCGGCAAAAAGCTGATCCCCATGCTGCTGCATTACGTGGCGCATACGGGGAGCCGCGAGCTGTTCCGCCTCGCGGTGTTGTCCATTGCTCTCGGCTTCGCATTTCTCGCCGCCGAGCTGTTCGGCGTATCGCTGGCGCTTGGCGCGTTCTTCGCCGGCATGGTGCTGAGCGAGTCTCAGTTGAGCCAGCAGGCGGCGACCGAGTCGCTGCCCTTGCGCGACGCCTTCGCGGTGCTGTTCTTTGTCTCCGTGGGCATGCTGTTCCACCCGGCCATCATGATGGACGAGCCGCTGGCGGTGCTCGCCACCGTAGCGATCATCGTCGTGGCGAAATCGATCGTCGCCTATTCCATCGTCCGCGCGTTCGGATATTCCCACGACGCCGGGCTGATGATCTCCGCCTCGTTGGCGCAGATCGGTGAGTTCTCCTTCATCCTAGCGAGTCTTGGCCAGAGCCTCGGTGTCCTGCCGCAGGAGGGACGCGATCTGATCCTCGCCGGCGCCATCATCTCGATCCTGCTCAACCCGCTGCTGTTCGCCGCGCTCGATGGTTATTTTGCCCGGCGCGAGAGGCTCGCCGCGGAAGGCGTGGTTCCTGAAGGTACCGACATGGACGCGGAGACCGAGGAAGAGGAGGCGACTCCAACGCGCGAGCCAATCGTTCCGACGACCCTCACCGACCACGTCGTCCTGGTGGGACATGGCCGGGTCGGTAAGTTCATATCGAAGCAGCTGCGCGAGCGCGGGACGCCGCTCTATATCGTCGAGGACGACGCAGACGACGTGGCCGATCTCAAAAGCCAAGGCATCGAGGCGCTCGTCGGCAACGCCGCCGATCCGGAAGTGGTGCAGTCTGCCAATCTCGGGGATGCCCGCTGTCTGCTCGTCGCCATTCCCGACGCCTTCGAAGGCGGGCAAGTGGTCCAGCAGGCCCGCGACATCAACCCGGTCTTGCCAATTATCGCCCGGGCCCACTCCGAAGAAGAGATCAATCACTTGGTCAAGCTGGGCGCCAATCTCGTGGTCATGGGCGAGCACGAAATCGCCAAGGCCATGATCGGCGATGTCGAGGGTGTGCGCTCGCCGACGAGAGGGGATGACGGCGCACCTGCGCCCCCGGACAAGTTCGTTCGCTTAAGCGTTCGACGCTGACCGCGCCCCCACGATCTCGCGAATAAGGGGCTCAAGGACATTCCAGGTGTCGGCGTTCTTGTGAACGAACGGCACGTTCAAATCCCGGCAGCGTCGCTTCAAATCCTCGTCTGTGCTGCCCGTCAACACGATGACGGGCGGCCTCGGCTCGGACTTGGCGAGCCGCTCCACGATGTCGAAGCCATTCATGTCGGGTAGGTTGAGGTCGACGATAAGGAGATCCGTGTCTTCTCCCGCGATCGTATCGACGGCGCCCGCCCCGTCTTCGGCGGTCTCGACCGTCAGGCCCAACTGGGCGCAACGGAGCGATAGAAACTCACGAATGATGCGATCGTCGTCGGCAATAACGACACGCCGGCCCTTGAGCGGCATATTTGATTGCAGGGCGGCGTCCTCGGCGCGCGCCAACGCATCGGCTTCCTCGTCGGTGAAGACGCGGCTTCGCGTGAGAAAGCGCACACCCTCCGGCGCTTCCAGCGAGAAACCTGAGCCGCGCCCCTCCACCACGTCGATCGTCAGTTGGGTGTGCTTCCAATATTCGAACTGGTCGGCGTCCATGTAGACAGGACAGCCGCCGATCTCGCCGAGGTGCACGTCGTTGCTTCCAACTGTGAACTCGCCGGCCGGATAGCACATGGGCGCGGAGCCGTCGCAACAGCCGCCCGACTGATGGAACATCAGCGGGCCATGGAGCGACCTGAGCTTCTCCACCAACTCGAGGGCGGCGTTTGTCACCAGCACCCTGTCTACCATCGCTCCCGTCTCCCTCGTCGAGGCGCTTCCGCACGCCTAGGCGATTGCCACGGGTGAATATTGTGAGGCGGGCCCGGCGGGACAAGTCCTGCCAGGCGCCGTCTTGTGCAATCCCTTGGGTGCCAGTTCTTAGAAGAATCCCAGTGCTTTGGGGCTATAGCTCACCAGCACATTCTTGGTCTGCTGGTAGTGATCGAGCATCATCTTGTGGGTTTCGCGCCCGATGCCCGACTTCTTATAGCCGCCAAAGGCCGCGTGGGCCGGGTAGAGGTGATAGCAATTCGTCCACACCCGTCCGGCCTGGATCCCCCGGCCGAACCGGTAGGCGCGGTTGATATCGCGGGTCCACACGCCCGAGCCGAGGCCGTATAGCGTGTCGTTGGCGATCTCAAGCGCCTCTTCCTCGTCCTCGAACGTGGTCACCGACAGGACCGGGCCGAAGATCTCCTCCTGGAAGATGCGCATCTTGTTGTGGCCTTCGAACACCGTGGGCTTGACGTAGTAGCCCTCGGCGAGATCGCCGGGGAGTACGTTGCGCTCACCGCCGGCGAGCAGCTTGGCGCCTTCCTTCTGTCCGATGTCGATATAGGAGAGGATCTTCTCCAGCTGATCGTTGGAGGCTTGTGCGCCGATCATGGTGTCCGCGTCGAGCGGGTTGCCCTGCTTGACTTTGTTCACCCGTTCGACGGCCTTCTCGATGAAGCGGTCGTAAATCGACTTCTGCACCAGCGCCCGCGACGGGCAGGTGCACACCTCGCCCTGGTTCAACGCGAACATGGCGAAGCCTTCCAGCGCCTTGTCGAAGAAATCGTCGTCCTCGGCCATCACGTCGTCGAAGAAGATGTTGGGAGACTTGCCACCAAGCTCCAGCGTCACAGGAATGAGGTTCTCCGACGCATACTGCATGATGAGGCGGCCGGTCGTGGTTTCGCCGGTGAAGGCGATCTTGGCGATGCGCTTGTTCTGAGCGAGCGGCTTGCCGGCTTCGACGCCGAAACCGTTGACGATGTTGAGCACGCCAGCGGGCAGGATGTCGCCGATGACGTCCATGAGAACCATGATCGACATGGGCGTCTGCTCGGCGGGCTTCATCACCACGCAGTTTCCGGCGGCAAGTGCCGGCGCAAGCTTCCAGCAGGCCATGAGGACGGGGAAATTCCACGGGATGATCTGGCCCACCACGCCAAGCGGCTCGTGGTAGTGGTAGGCAATGGTGTCGTGGTCGATCTCCCCGAGGGTTCCTTCCTGCGCGCGGACGCAGGCCGCGAAATAACGGAAGTGATCGATGGCGAGGGGGATATCCGCCGCGGTCGTCTCGCGGATGGGCTTGCCGTTGTCGATGGTTTCAACGGTCGCGAGCAGTTGGAGGTTCTCCTCCATGCGGTCGGCGACCTTGTTGAGCAGCGTCGCGCGCTCTGACGGCGCCGTCTTGCCCCAGGCGTCGCGCGCCTTATGCGCCGCGTCGAGTGCAAGCTCGATATCGGCGGCCTGCGAGCGCGCCACCTGGCACACGGACTTGCCCGTCACTGGGCTGACATTGTCGAAATATTGACCGTCGACGGGGGCGACCCAATCGCCACCGATGAAGTTGTCGTAGCGCGGCCGCAAAGCCACGCGCGAATTCAGGGTCTCGATGACTTCATGCAACATGGAAACCTCCCAACCAGCCAGCTTACTGGTCGCGTTTTCTGGGCGTCTTCTAATCTAGCCTCGCAGACTAAAGGCAGCCTGCTGACCATGAAAATTGTACTTTGGGCGTAAGCGGACCCAATGGGCCCGGGCGCGATAAAGAACCACCCCCAAATGGGGGGCGGTGAGGTGTGGTAAGGCAATGGTGTTCGATTGGTTGGAAGTCTAGAGAGCGGAACTCTTCAACGAACGGCCCACGGAAGAGGGATTGTGGGCTCGGCGAAGGAGACTATCGGCGGGATTCCCCGGGTGGTATTCTACCTTTGACCAACATGTTGGCAGTGCCCCCCCAACCGCTGGCGGAAGAAATCGCCGGATTGCGCTGAAAATCAAGAATTGGGGCGGCATCGCGTGGAGGAAGCGTTTGCAAGGCGGGCCTCAAGCGAAGCGTCATGCGTGCGGCGTGCAGACGGCCTGGACGGAGGCAGATAGCGCCGACGTCGCGGTGGCCGAGCTGGCCAGCGTCCTCGACGCTTCGCACATCGGACAACTTCTCGTTTTCTTCTCCCGGCGATACGAGCCGGACGTGTTGGCCGGCGCCTTCGCGAAACACTTCGATGGCGTTCCGCTTGTCGGTTGCAGCACGTCAGGCGAGATCACACCCGGCGGCTATAGCGACGGCACCTTGCTGATCTTCGCCTTTCCGAAAGAAGGCTTCAGTTTCGTCAGCGGGGTCGTTCCCGACGTGCACAACCTCACCGTCGAGCGGGGGACCGAAGCGGTCCGGTCGTTGCGCGCGAAGTTCGATCGACTTGGCAAAAGCGGCGGCAATCGGTTTGCGGTTTCTCTCATCGACGGACTCTCCAGGTGCGAGGAGGTGATCGTCTCGGCCATTGCCTTGGCGCTCGACGGCATTCCGCTCGTTGGCGGGTCCGCCGGCGACGATCTCGTCCTAAAGGGCACAAGCTTGCTTTTGGATGGACGCGTCCATCACGATGCAGCGCTTCTGCTGCTGGTCGCGACCGATTACCCTGTGCATGTCTTCAACCACGATCACTTCGAACCCACCCCCACCAAGCTGGTGGTGACGGCATCCGATGCGGAGAGCCGGACGGTGTATGAGCTCAATGCCGAGCCGGCGGCTCTCGAATATGCAAGCTCGGTCGGCATCGAAGCCTCGTCGCTTGCGCCCATGAGTTTCGCTTCGCATCCGGTCGTCGTGCGCGTTGGTGGAGACTATTACTGCAGATCCATTCAGCGCGTGAACGACGATGGCTCGCTGTCGTTCTTCTGCGCCATCGACGATGGTGTCGTGCTGACAGTGGCGCAACCGCGCGACATGGTTGCCTCAATGGCTTCGGAGCTGAAACGGATCGACGAAGAAGTCGGCGGTGTCGATCTCGTGCTCGGCTTCGAATGCGTGCTGCGCCGGCTCGATGCCGAGAACCGGCAGATTAAGCACACCATTAGCGATCTATACCGCCGCTACAACGTTGCCGGCTTCCACACTTACGGCGAACAGTACAACGCCATGCATCTCAATCAGACCTTCACAGGGGTCGCGATCGGCAGCCGGGAGCGCAGTTGATGTCGATCGAGTGGGATGACCTCAAGCCCGGTGACGGACCTGCGGCGCTCGAGCGGCGCTTGGAGAAGCTTATCAAGATCAACGCGGTTCTGATGGACCGCGTCGAGCGCTCGATGGATCAGCAGGGCAATGCCTTCTCGCTGTTTCAAACGGCGATCGGTCTCGATGCCAAAGTGCGTTCGCGCACCGAGGAGCTGACCTGGGCGCTGCGGCGCCTGGAGCGCTCGAACGAGGCCCTGGTCTTGGCCAAGGACGAGGCGGAGCGCGCCAATCTGAGTAAAACGCGCTTCCTGGCGGCCGCCAGCCACGACCTTTTGCAGCCGCTCAACGCCGCGCGCCTGACGATTTCCGTGCTGTCCGAGATGCAAGAAAGCGAGGATGCGCAGCGTCTTTCCGGGCAGATCGAACAGTCGCTTCAGACGATCGAAGATCTGATCAAGACGCTGCTCGATATCTCCAAGCTCGATGCGGGTGTCGTGACGCCCGACTTGCAGACCTTCCCCTTGGACACGGTGTTATCGGTCCTTGAGGCGAGCTTCGGTCCGCAGGCCGCGGCCAAAGGTCTGAAATTCAAAGTCCGGCGTTGCGGTCTCTTAGTGCGCAGCGATCCGCTCATGCTGCAGCGCGTGTTGCAGAATCTCGTGTCCAACGCCGTGCGCTATACCAAACAGGGTGGCGTCCTGGTTGGCGTGCGAACGCGCGATGCTGAGTGCGTGGTCGATGTCGTGGACACGGGCTGCGGTATCTCCGAAGCCGAGCGCGAAACGATGTTCGAGGAGTTCTATCGCGGTGCGGCGGCGGCCGAGGGCAACCATACGGGCCTCGGGCTCGGGCTCGCCATCGTGCAACGGACGGTCGCGGCGCTCGGCTACCCGCTCGAGGTCAAGTCGGCGCTCGGCAAGGGCTCGACCTTCCGGCTCAAGCTTGAGCATGCGGGTGCCGCCCCCAGAGACGATCCGGTCTCATGGGCGGGCAGCGTCGACAATACGCGCGGCGCCGTCGTGCTGTTGATCGAGAACGACGAGGTCGCGCTCGACGCCATGCGGCAGGTGCTGGACCGGTGGTCCTGCCAAACTCTATCGGCGCGCAGCTTGGAGGAGCTGACTCCGCAGCTCGCGAAGTTGGAAGGCCCCCCCGACATTATCTTGGTCGACTACCATCTCGACCAAGGCCAGACGGGGCTTGCCGCCCTCAAGTCCTTGCGCGAAACCGTCGGGCCCGACGTTCCCGCCATCGTCATGACGGGCGATCGCGGCCTCGATACTGTCGCCGAGGTCATGACAGCAGGCTGCGAATTGATGCACAAGCCGATCAAGCCCGCCGAGTTGCGTGCGCTGATGGCGCATCTGTTGGGAAATTCCGCCTCGAAGGCTTAGGTCCTGTGGTGCGTGGGCTCACTGCCGAGGATGGTCTCGAAGTCGAGTTGCGCCGTCGCAATCACGGCCTGCGTACGGCTCACGACATTGAGCTTCCGTAGAATCTCCGACACATGCGCCTTCACGGTCGTCTCGCTCACGCCGAGTTCATGAGCGATCTGTTTGTTCAGATGGCCATGACGCAGAAATTGCAGGACGCGCATTTGTGCCGGCGTCAACTCGGCGACGCGGTCGGCGATTGCGTCCGTCTCCGACAGGCCGGGTGGGGCCGTCAGGGCTTGCGCCAACTCGGCCGGCACGAACACCGAGCCGCTCAGCACCTCCGACAACCCATTGGCCAGCGTCGTCTTATCGACGGATTTGGGTACGAAGCCGGCCGCGCCCAGCCGGATCGCCTCGTGCACGATCCTGGGATCGTCTAGGCCTGAGACGATCATGATCGGAATGCGCGGGAAGGACGACCGCAACAGCATCAATCCTTCGAACCCGGCGGTCCCGGGGAGCGAAAGGTCGAGCAGAACAATATCGATGCCCGATTTCTCGCGCAGGGCCTCGCAAGCCGCCTCGATGTTGCCGGCTTCAAAGACGGCCGCATCCGGCAATGCGGACTTGACCGCGCCGTGCAGCGCCTCGCGGAACATGGGGTGGTCGTCGACGATGAGTATCTTGGTCATGCCTGGGGCCCAGTGTTGGGGCGTTTCCCCCGCGGAAAACCGCAAAATCCTCTCAGGCGCAGTACACCTATAGTAGTAGGAATTCCGCAGCTAGGGAATGAGAACTGCGGCGCCTTGAAGTCTGCCCTCGCGTAAGGCGGACAGCGCCTCGTTCGCCTCGGACAGCTTCATGGGCACGACCGTCGTCTTCACGGGGACCCGGGGCGCCAGCGCCAGAAACTCCCGCGCGTCGTCGCGGGTGAGATTGGCCACCGAGCGGACCACCCGCTCCTCCCATAGAATGTCGTAGGGGAATTGCGGGATGTCGCTCATATGGATGCCCCCGCACACCACGATGCCGCCCTTGCGTAGTGCCCGCAACGCCGCCGGAAGAAGCGCGCCGACGGGTGCGAAAATAATCGCCGCATCGAGCAGTTCAGGCGGTGCCTCGTCCGAACCGCCTGCCCACACCGCGCCGAGGTCGCGCGCGAAGCGTTGCGCCTCTTCGTCGCCCGGGCTGGTGAAGGCGTAGATTTCGCAGCCTTGATGGCGCGCCACCTGCGCCACGATATGCGCCGCCGCGCCGAAGCCGTAAATGCCGAGCCGCTTGGTTCGCCCCGGCTCGCCCGAGAAGGCCTCTTCCGCCATTTTCAGCGAGCGGTAGCCGATCAGCCCGGCGCAGAGCAGCGGCGCGGCTTCGGCATCCGAATAGCCCTCCGGCAACGCGAAACAGTAGCGCTCGTCCGCCACGGTGTAGGCCGCGTAGCCCCCGTCGATCTGGTAGCCCGTAAACCGGNNCCCGTCGATCTGGTACCCGGTGAATAGCGGGTGGTCGCAGAGATTCTCCCGGCCCATCCGGCAATAGGGGCAGGTGCCGTCCGTGTAACCGAGCCATGGCACGCCGACCCGCTCCCCGATGGTGAAGCCCGTCACCTCTGAGCCCACGGCCTCGACACGCCCGACGATCTCATGACCGAGCACGAGAGGCAGCTTCGGGTGGTCGAGCTCGCCGTCGACGATGTGCAAGTCGGTGCGGCAGACGCCGCAGGCGAGCACTTTCAGGAGGATCTGGTGCGGCCCCGGCGACGGCACCGGCAGCTCGCTGGCCTTGAGCGGCGTACCGACCGTCTCAAGCAGCATGGCCTGCATGGTCTCTTGCACCATTGGACCTCTGGTCTAGCACACGGAGGCGCCGCGGCAGCCGCGTTCGACGGGATCTACTTCCTGAGAGCGCCCGTAATCGCGTCTTTGATGCGCTGGCTCGGCCTGCCCAGCCACGAGATCGCTGGCGCGGCGGC
>DGOS01000064.1:0-714 GCA_002390155.1 Hyphomicrobiaceae bacterium UBA4460
CCGTCATAAGCCTTGCTGAAACCGGTCAGCGGTACGGGGAAGCCCATCGTCTTCTGCTGAATGTTCATGGCAGCCACGACCATCTGCTTGCCGGCGCGCATCTTCTTGTAGAGTTCGTCCGTCAGCTCCATCTGCACCTGGCAGCTGGTCGGGAAGCAGATCGAGTACTGCAGCTGGATTGGCTGCTCTTCGTCGATCCGGAGTTGCACGCCAGCGGGCATGACCAGCGCATAGGCTGTCGGCACCCGGATGAGGAGCTGCTGCTTGTCGTCGCCTTCGGCTTTGCGTACCGCAGCGGCGATCAAGACCATGCCGGTGTTCGGCTCAAGCCCTTCATGGTTGATCAGGCAGATCTGCTTGCTGGCGGTCTGCTCGTTCTTCATGCAAAGCTTGACCCATGCGTCCTGGCCCACTTGTGCCGTCGGCGGCAACGCTGGAGTGGCCGGCGCCTTCTTCGGGGCCGCCGAAGACTTGGGTTGGGCTTGCTGGGCCAAGGCCATGGGCACGACAACGGCCAGGGCAAGCGCGCAAGCGCCCACGCCTAACGTCCAGCGTCCCACGCCGCGGCAAAGGCTATTCCATCGTTCCTTGGACCCGATCATCTATCGACCTTTCCTCATTCTTGGCGAGCTGGGCTGGTCTTACCAGACGCCCCGTGCCCGCTCCCTCATACTTAAGGGTCAATACCCGAAATGCGGCGTAGACGTGGCTGAC
>DGOS01000064.1:750-4093 GCA_002390155.1 Hyphomicrobiaceae bacterium UBA4460
CCTTGGATGGAAGCCCGCTGTGGCGTCGTTTGTCCCGCCAGGGATGTTACCTTTTCCCATGCTTCGATTTGAGGGCATCTATAGCCATGCCGGGTCCGCGTTGAAAGCCCCAATTTTTGTTCTCATCCTAGGATTGGCGCTGCACCCGGGCCACGGACGGGCAGAGCCCGTGCCTGGACTCGCCATGCATGGCGAGCCGGCGGAAGTATCTGATTTTACGCATTTTTCTTATGCCAATCCGGACGCTCCCAAAGGGGGAACCGCCCGGTTCGCCAAACAGGGGACATTCGACAGTCTCAATCCCTTCATCGTGAAGGGCGGTGTGGCCGACGGAATGCGCGAATATGTCTACGAAAGCCTTATGGCACGGGCCTATGACGAGCCGTTCACCCTGTACGGGCTGATCGCAGAAGCGGTGGAGACGCCCCCCGACCGGACCTGGGTCGAGTTCACGCTGAACCCGAAGGCCAGGTTCTCCGACGGGACGCCAATCACGGTGGACGACGTCATTTTCAGCCACGCGGTGTTGCGGGATCGCGGGCGGCCCAACCACCGCTCCTACTACAAGAAGGTCAAGGCGGTGGAGAAGACCGGCGACCATAAGGTCCGCTTCACCTTCGACGGCTCGGGCGACCGGGAAATGCCGCTGATCATGGGGCTGATGCCCGTGCTCCCGCGTCATCTGCTCACGCCCGAGACCTTCGAAAAGACGACGCTGGAGCCGCCCGTGGGCAGCGGACCCTACATCGTGGCCGAGGTCGATCCGGGCAAGAGCATCACCTATAAGCGCGACCCGGACTATTGGGCCCAGGACCTGCCGGTCAATCGCGGGCTCTACAATTTCGACGAGGTCCGCATCGACTACTTCCGGGACGCGGGCTCCATGTTCGAAGCCTTCAAGTCCGGCTTGGTCGAGCTTCGCAACGAACGCGACCCCACCCGCTGGGCGCTCGGCTATCGTTTTCCTGCGCTAAGCGTGGGGCGCGTGGTTCAGGAAGCGCTGCCGATCGAAACACCCGCCGGCATGTCGGCACTCGTGTTCAACACGCGCCGGCCTCTCTTCAAAGACCCGCGCGTGCGCCAGGCGCTCATCCTGCTGTTCGACCATGAGTGGGTGAACCGGAACCTCTATCACGGCCTGTACGCGCCGGTGGAGAGCTATTTCGCGCGCTCGGAACTGTCCTCCCATGACCGCCCGGCCGACGAGACAGAGCGGGCCCTGCTCGCGCCCTACCCCGACGCCGTGCAGCCTAAGATCATGGACGGGACCTACGCTGTCCCCATGACCGACGGCACGGGACAAAACCGCGACGGCCGCGTGGCAGCTTTGAAGCTGCTCGAAGAAGCCGGCTGGGTCGTCAAGGACGGCACGCTCGTCAATGCGGAAACCGGCGAACCTTTCACCTTCGAGATCCTTTCCCGATCGCGCGGACAGGAACGTCTGTTGCTGACTTATGCGCGCGCCTTGAAGCGGGTCGGCATCGAGGCGCATATCCGCCCCGTCGACTCCGCTCAGTATCAGCGCCGCAAGCAGACCTTCGACTTCGACATGATCCCGAATTATTGGGGCGCCTCGCTCTCGCCGGGCAACGAGCAGTCATTCCGATTCGGCAGCAAGGCCGCCAAGACGGAAGGCTCGTTCAATTTCGCGGGCATCGAGAACGAAGCCGTGGACGCCATGATCAGGGCAATGCTTGCCGCGGAAACCCGCGAAGACTTTGTTTCGGCGGTGCGGGCTCTCGACCGTGTGCTGCTTTCCGGTGACTATGTGGTGCCGTTGTTCTATCTACCCAAGCAGTGGGTCGCTTATTGGCGCTCGCTAAAGCGGCCCAAGAAGACGCCGCTCTATGGCTATCAGATTGGAGCATGGTGGCATGATCCAGCGGGCACTGACGGAGAACCTGCCAAGCCATGAGCCGGAACGCATGAGCACCGCCCCAGCCCACGACGTCGAGACGTTCGACGATAGCGGTCCCATCACGGCCGATGGGTTATTGCGGCGGCGCGCGCGCCAAAAGTCCGATGCACTCGCGCTCATCGATCCGCCGAACCGACAAATGCTGGCACAGTCGAAGGTGCGCCCGCTGGCTTATGCGGACGCCGACGAGGCGGTCGATGCCTTGGCACGCGTCTTTATCGGGTTGGGCTTGGATTCAGGCGACCGCATCGTTCTGCAACTGCCCAATTTTGTCGAAGCGCCGCTTGCGATCCTTGGCGCATGGCGTGCCGGGCTCACCGTGGCCATCGTGCCCATGTTGTGGCGACCGATGGAGCTGGCGCGCGTTTGTGATGCGATCGAGCCCAAGGCGCTTGTCGGCATCTCGCGTTTTGCAGATGACAAGCCCGCCGAGACGCTGCGCGATGTCGCCGCCACGCGGCTTTCGGTGCGCTTCGTGCTCGGGTTCGGTGACAACCTCCCCGACGGCGTCATATCCCTCGACGACGCCATGGCAGCGGAGCGGGGCAAGGTTGCGCCGCCGCGCGCGACGCGCGGGCCGTCGATGATCACTTTCAGCGCGCGCGCGGACGCATCGCTCGTGCCGCTGTTCCGCTACGAAGACGAAATTCTCGCCCAAGGCGCCATGGCGGTGCTGTCCTTGTCGCTCGACCGGAGTGACACCATCCTCAACGCCTATCCGTTCACTGGCCCCATTGGCTTAGGGCTCGGGCTCGCGCCTTGGCTGATCGGCGGCGCGACGCTGGTGCAGCATCACCCCTTCGATTACGGAACGTTCGTGCAGCAGGTGGTGACGTCGGGCGCGACAGTGACGGCGGTTCCGGGCGCGATCCTGGATGAGCTGGCCAAGGACGGCCTGTTCGAAGAGACACGATGCCGCTTACGGCGCGTGGGCCGCGTGTGGTCGGTGCCGGAACTTGCCGACGGCGCCACACCCGCCTCCCCGGCCACCGACCGGCCGGTCTTCGATCTCTACCCGCTCGGCGATCTCGCCAGCCTGCTGCTGGCGACGGAGGGAGACGAATCCCGCGCGTCGCTGCCCTACGGACCGATCCAACTCGGCGAGGACGGCGGCGGCACCATGTTCCTCGAAACGAAGCTTGCCGACGATACGAGTGATCTCCTGATCCGCGGGCCAGTTGTACCCGAAGGCGGCGCGAACGGTCCTGCCACGCGCGATGCGGATAATTTCGTTGCCTCGGGCTTACGGGGCACCGTGGACGACGGTCGCTTACGGATCGTGCGCGATCCCGCGCTTATCTATCACGGCGGCTTCACCATCGCGGCGGCAGAACTCGACGGGCTTTATCAGGCCTTTCCCGGTTTTCTCGATGCGGCGTGTTTCACCCTGCCCGACCCGGTCGTCGGCGACCGGCTGTTCGGCGC